>CAYTIR010000008.1:15030-53087 GCA_964437955.1 uncultured Staphylococcaceae bacterium | reverse complement strand
TTTCTGATCGATGTACGCATCTTCGATCGCTTCCGGATTTTTGTCATCCTGGACGCTGTACCAGTAGAGATATTCCCGGTTGTCGAACCGTTCACGGAAAATGGTCTCGACGTACATCTTCTCGCCTTCGAGGCCGAGCAGTACATCATCCATGTGGTTGTGCATATACTCGAACCACTCATCCACACGTTCGCTCTTGCCCGGCTTCACTCTGAATTTCGTCAATTCTACTCTCATAACTGCCTCCTTGCCGGCTGTATAAAGGAATGATTCTTCCTTTACCGATTTGCCTGCGAATTACACATTTGTGTATAATATATACTATGAATTCCAGGTAATGCTATAACCAGATTCGATGAAACTGTGAATTAATACTCACATCGGCTTTCAGTGAGTAATAACATGAGATGGGGATTTCCAGTTTATGAAACAGACGGACAGAAGAGTGGCGAAATCGATAGATGCAATCAAGGGGGCATTCACCGGCCTGCTTGAGCAGCAGAGTTTTGAGGATATTTCCGTGATGGAAATTACGCGATGCGCCAATGTTGCCCGCAAGACGTTCTACCTGCACTATACGGATAAATATGATCTGCTCGATTCACTTATCGATGAACATATCGAAGCCCTGAAGTACCGCTCTGAACTGGGTAAGGGGCTTGAACACAGTGAATCCGAGTTCCTCTGGTTCGAATACATAGAGAAGCATTTCATATTCTTCTCGAACATGCTCGGTGAGGGAAGCACCGAATATTTCCGCAACCGGTTCCTGCAATTCCTCCTCGATGATACGAGAGTGGAAATGGAGGATCTCATAGGAAGCGAAAAGGACAGGGAAGTCGCGGTCCGTTTCTTCTCGTACGGCGTTCTGGGAATAATGGAATGGTGGCTTGCCAGCGAACGGCCGGAAGATGCCCGCACAATCGCAAGACGGACGGGGCTCCTGTATCACATGATTGTTCCCGGCCGGAACTGATATAAAGGTAAGTCATCCAGCGGTCAGTTCGTAACTTTCCGCAATCAGGTCTCTGATGTCTTCTTTGTTCCGGGTGAAATCGAGAACGATGCTTACCCAGTTATTTTTGTCCATGTGATAGGCAGGATATATGTTTTCCCTTTCCCTTAAAGGGCCTATGAACTCCCCGCGTACTTTTACATTGAGGACATCGATCTTTTCCGTCCCTTCCATGCCGAGCTTGTCTCTGGTCACATCCATGATCAGGCCGAACCATCTGCGGTTATCTTCATGGCGGATTACTGCAAAATTGGGAAATTTCTTCCACGGATAATCCGGTCTGACCCCGTAACGTTCATGGGCAAAGTCCAGTACATCTTCTCTGTTTAACATACATCGACCTCCATCGCTTCAGTGTCTTATATATATCTACCCCGGAAACAAGGTGTCTACTCCAATTGAAGAGTTCCATAAAAACACCCGCCAGTCTGGTTTTGCAGACTGGCGGGTGTTTTGTAACAGGATGTCTACTTGATGATGAGGACAGGTATGTTGACGCGTTTTGCGAGCTTATGTGTAACGTGACCCAGTACATGTTTGATGTCGCGTTTTGAACGCTTGTTGCTCATAACGACGATTTCATAATCGTTCTCATTCACTTCGTTCAAAAGTTCCGGAATGATACGGCCGGTCTTGAAGGCAGTCCTGTACTTCAGGCCGCGTTCATCAAGCTGGTCGGTGAATGGTTTAAGGTCCTCGACTTTATCTTTGCATATATCCTCGAAATGCTTGCCGTGGTACTTCACATTATCCGCCTGCTCGGTCTCAGAAATAACGTTGAAGATCGTGATTTCGGCATCCGGGCTGCCATCGGTCAGTTTCATCAGTTGATCGGGCACGTTGCTGAAGGAATTTCCAAAATCATATGGGAGCAGAATCTTTTTATACATGGTCACACATCCTTCTTCATTTATATAAATATATATTACATTGTACTATATTTTACCCGCATGGTGTTTGATGGAAACTTTAAAAGAAGAGGATACTGGGTATCCTCCTGAAAATCTGTCGACCAATATTAGAAATCCACTTCGTCCGGGTCCATTCCGGAAAATCCAACGTTCTCCAACGCATCGAGTGTCGCCATGTCTTCGTCTGAAATCATGAAATCGAACAGCTGTGTATTCTGCTCGATGCGTTCAGGTGTGACGGATTTCGGAAGCGGCAGTACGTTATTCTGGAGGACATATCTGATGGCGAGCTGTGCCACGGATTTGTCGTATTTCCGTGCAATGCCTTTGAGTGATCCATCTTCGAGCAGACGGCCGGAACCGATCGGGCTCCACGCTTCGATCAGGATGTCATGTTTTTGGCAGAATTCGACGATGTCGTCCTGTGTATGACCGATATGGTATTCGATCTGGTTGACCATCGGTTTCACTTCAGCAGCCACGAGTGCTTCGAGATGGTGTGTTTTGAAGTTGGATACTCCGATGGCCTTGATTTTGCCGGCCTGATACAGTTCGGTCATCGCTTTCCATGTCTCCATGTTGATTTCTTCCCAGTTGTCGAACTGTTTCGCATTCGCCGGCCAGTGGATGAGATAGAGATCCAGATAATCCGTATCGAGTTCTTTCAATGTCTGTTCAAAGGCGGCCTTCGTCTTTTCGTAGCCGCGCTCAGTATTCCAGAGTTTGCTCGTTATGAATAGATCCCCGCGGTCTATGCCGGATTCCTTGATTGCCTGTCCCACACTGCCTTCATTCTTATAGGCGGCTGCGGTATCGATATGACGGTAGCCGGATTCTATCGCTTTCTTTACGGAATTCACGGTCACCTCGCCGCTCGGTGTCTGCCATGTGCCGAAGCCGACGCATGGGATGCCGGTGCCGTTATTTAATTGGTAAGTATCTGTCAATTGATTCATCATTAAACTCCTCACGATTCGTTTGTCTGTGGTGCCGGTTTTTATTTTACCATGCCTTAATTTCTAATGGTAATGATGTCATCCCGGGTGTCTACTGTATTTTTTAACAAAGAATCGTCAATTTAATATAAAGTATAAGTAGAAAGAATTTTGGAAAGTGGGATGTATATGGCTAGGGTTTCTAAGAAGATGCAGCTGCTGGAGGCGGCGGCTGATATTGTGAACGAACAGGGCAGTGATTTTCTGACGCTGGACGCTGTGGCGGAGCGTGCCGGTGTGAGCAAGGGCGGCCTGATCTATCACTTCAAAAACAAGAATGCGCTGATCAAGGGGCTGGTGGAGCATGCGAACCAGATGTACCGGGATAATGTCGACAGGCATGTCGATGCGGGGGATGATTCCGACGGCAGATGGCTTCGGGCGTTCATCGAGGCGACGCGGCAGAACAGGGTGGATAATGCGAACATCACCTCCGGCATGCTGGCTGCCCAGGGCATCAACCGCGAACTGCTGTCACCGCTGCAGCAGACATACACCGAATGGCAGGCGAACATCGAAGACGATGATATCGATGATGTGGATGCGACGATCATCCGGCTGGCGGTCGATGGGTTGTGGCTGTCCGAGATTTTCGGACTGGACGCAATCGACGACGACATGCGGGAGAAGGTCCTGGACCGCCTGAGCGGCTATACGGAAAAATAAAAGATCCGGGCCAAACCATTGAAAGAATACCGACCGGTTGGTATACTAACGGACGTGATTAAAATGAGTACTAACGGAGGTCGGTAGTTTTGACTAGGAAAGTGATGCTTACTGCAGCCATAACAGGTGCTGGAGATACAGTTGGAAAGAATGGAAATGTGCCTGTGACACCACAGGAGATTGCGGATTCTGCCGTCAAGGCGGCGAAAGCCGGGGCGACTGTCACACATCTGCATGTCAGAGATCCAGAGACGGGCGGCATCAGCCATGATACGGAACTGTTCCGTCAAGCGGTGAGGCTGATACGCGAATCCGGCCAGGATGTCGTGATCAATCTGACTTCAGGCGGCGGCGGGGATTTTATTCCCGATATGAACGCGCCTTATGCGGCAGGGGAAGGGTCTGATATGCAGACGCCGGAGGAACGGCATGCGCCGGTCGGTGCTCTGCTGCCGGAAATGTGTACGCTGGACTGCGGAAGTGTCAATTTCGGGGATGCTGTATACTTGAGCCCGTCCGACTGGCTGCGCACACAGGCGAAGCTCGTCAAAGATGCCGGCGTCAAGCCGGAGCTCGAGTGTTTCGACAGCGGACACATCGCTTTTGCCAAACAGCTGATCAAAGAAGGGCTGATTGAAGGGGAACCTTTATTCCAATTTTGCCTGGGCATCCCTTGGGGTGCTGAGAATGATGCGGAAACGATTGAATATTTCAAGACACGTCTCCCTGAAAACGCACACTGGTCCGCATTCGGCATCGGCCGCATGCAGCTGCCGACAGTGGAGGAAGCGGCCAAACGCGGCGGAAATGTCCGTGTCGGCCTGGAAGACAACATATATCTGTCCAAAGGCGTAAAAGCGACGAATGAAGCCCTCGTTGAGCGTGCGGTCGAGATCCTGAAAACGCAGGGCATCGAACCGATGACCCCTCAGGAAGCGCGTGAATTCTATAACCTCAGGGATCCGAAAGGCGGCCAATGATGAAATTTGCAGTAGTGGGAACAGGTGTCATCGGCTCCGGATGGATTACGCGCATACTGGCGCACGGCCATGAGGTGGTTGCGACGGATCTTGCTGAAGGGGCATTCGAGGCGATGCTCAGGCAGGTCAGACAGAACTGGCCGTATGCCGAACAGCTGGGGCTGGCACCCGGCGCATCACTTGATAGGCTGACATTCACGCCGGACTTGAAGGACGCGGTAAAGGACGTGGACGTCATCCAGGAGAATGTGCCGGAAGTGGAATCCATCAAAGACCAGGTGCTCCGTGAGATTGATGCATATGCACAACCTGAAGCGCTGATCGGCTCCAGCACATCCGGCATCATGCCGTCAGAGCTCCAGCAGAATTTGAAGCATCCGGAACGGTTTGTTGTGGCGCACCCGTTCCATCCCGTCTATATACTGCCATTGGTGGAGATCGTGCCGGGGCAGTCAACGACAAAAGAGAATGTGAAGCGGGCGGAACGGATCTATGAAAGCATCGGCATGGATGTGCTGCATGTCAGGAAAGAGATCGAAGGCCATATCGCAGACCGTCTGATGGAGGCATTGTGGAGAGAGGCACTGCACATCGTAAATGACGGCATCGCAACGACAGAGGAAGTGGACAAGGCATTCACCCACGGGGCGGGGCTCCGTTATGCACAGCACGGCCCATTCATGACATTCCACCTCGCCGGCGGCGAAGGCGGCATGCGCCATATGCTGAAACAGTTCGGCCCGGCGCTCAAGAAGCCATGGACGAAGCTGGAGGCACCCGAACTCACCCAGCATCTGTATGATAATGTAGTGAGTGGATGTGAATCGTCCTCCAATGCCTATACAATGTCGGAACTCGACCAGAACCGCAATGAATTCCTGGTGAAGGTGAAACAGCTCGCAGAGGAATACTGGCCGGCGGAGACGCCAGGCATGAGAAAAAATGAAAAGGTGGAACAATCATGACAAACCAGCCATTCGAATATCAGACGACTGTACCGAAATCATGGGTGGACTTTAACGGCCACATGAATGATGCAGAGTACAACCGTGCGTTCAGTGACGCGGGTGTTGAATTCATTTCACACCTTGGACTGGATGAGCAGAAGATTGCTGAGATCTCATATACGATCTTTACCCTCGAGAATCATATCGTGTACCAGAAGGAAGTCTTTGAAGCGGACACGATCACCATCAAAGTGAGGCTGCATGATCTTGATGCAAAGCGTCTGCATGTCTTCATGACGCTGCATGACTCAAAGGATGCACAATGTGCAACATATGAGGTGATGTATATGGGAATGGATCAGGACGCCGGCCGTCCGGCACCGTTCCCCGGATTCTTCGCTGAAGCGGTCAAGGATTACTACGAGGCTGCAGACGATGATGCCGAGCTGAAAGAACTTGGAAGCAAAATAGGAATCAGAAGGTAACTTTGGTATGGGTGGCCGTCGAATAAAAATTCGGCGGTCATTTTTATTATGCCCTCTGAACGGGAATAGTGGCCCATAAGGAGATTTCCATATCAGTGAGGAGGCTCATTTTGGAACAACGATGGATAGACGCACTGCCGGTTGACGGCATCAGAAGCATTACGCCTGTAGCAGGCGGTGACGTAAACGATGCATATAGTATTGAAACAGACGGTGAGCCCTGCTTCCTGCTTGTTCAGCCGGGACGGTCGGCAGAATTCTACGGGGCAGAGATTGCGGGGCTGGAATTGTTCGAAGAAGCCGATATTACAGCACCGCGGGTGCTTGGCAGCGGAGAGACCGGCGGAGATGCCTGGCTTCTGCTCAGCTACCTGGAAGAAGGGGCCGGCAACCAGCGGGACCTTGGGCATATGGTGGCGCGTATGCACAAGGTGCATCAGCCGGCGGGCAGGTTCGGTTTCGATCTGCCGCACGAAGGCGGGGATTTTTCATTCGATGAAGGATGGACCGACTCATGGCGTATGCTTTTCGTCGACCGGCGGATGGATGTACTCAAAGATATGCTCATCGGAAACGGTCAGTGGAATGGAGATGATGAAGCGACCTATATGAAGGTGAGGGCGGTCATTTTGGAAATGCTGGATGCACATACGAGTGCGCCGTCCCTTCTGCACGGGGATCTGTGGGCAGGCAACTACATGTTCCTCTCAGACGGCAGGCCGGCACTGTTCGATCCTTCCCCGCTTTATGGCGACCGGGAATTCGATCTCGGAGCGACCACGGTCTTCGGCGGTTTTTCTGAAGACTTCTACGATGCCTATGATGCGGCGTACCCGCTCGGAGAAGGTGCCTGGGATCGGATAAGGTTCTACCGCCTGTATCTGCTGATGGTACACCTCGTTAAATTCGGTAGTGTCTATAAGGCGGGTGTGGATGAGACGATGCGAGAAATTTTAACGGCTAAAAACCCATAAAGTGCGTAGCCAGCGGGTAAATGCAATGTAAATATTCATGTGCAGCCTGAAAGGGGATGCTGTAAGATATGAAAAAGATACAGAAAATATTATTGAAACGTCTGGCTAAGCTCCGCAAGGCATACACGGATTATCAGAACAATCCATTCGATCCGGAAACTGCCCATCAGGTGCGTACGAACAGCCGGAAGATACGCAGCTTGCTGAACTTCCTCAAAAATGGGATGGAGGATACGGAATATCAGGAGATGAATCAGGGGCTGAAAGATATGGCGATGATTTACGGGCCGGTGCGTGAGGTGGATATACTGATTGAGTGGTGCACAGAGATTGCGCGGCAGGAACGGGATATGAGCGACCGTTACAAAGATCTGTTCAATCATCTTGGCAAGGAACGGCGCAGGGAAATGCGCCGCACATTCAACAAGACCAATGTGCGTACTGCGGAATCTGCGATCGAGACCGCAGAAGCAGGGATTGGACGCCTTTCATTGGAAGAGCAGTCCGACTGGGACAATTATATTAAAAAGCGGCTCTTGAAAAAATATAAGCGGCTGATGGAGGAATATGAAATCATGGATAGGGATGATTATGAACATGTCCATGAAATCAGGAAGCGGGCGAAGAAACTGAGATTCCCGGCACAATACTTCGGGAAACTGTCGTCTGTCAAGAGCGGTAAAATTGCCAAAAAAGCGGAAAAAGTCCAAAATGAAATCGGTAGGATCACTGATGCGAAAACGAACCGCCGGCTGCTGGAAAGCTATCGGGATGAAACGGCGGATAAAGAAATGAAAAGACTGTTCAGTGATATGGCAGAAGCACAGGAGAATTAAGGGTATATAGAGGTGGACAACGGAAAAGCCGGATTGGTCAGTTGCGGACTGGCGGATCATTTCGACGCCGTTGTGGTTGCCGATGCATCGATGTTCCATGCAGAAGCCATGAAGCAGGGTGTTTAAATACTGTGATTCTGATATAGTCTAATTAATGACAATGATTTAAATTGAGATATGGATACAGGTGATTTTCAGATGAGGACGATCAAAGATATAGCGCAGATGGCGGGGGTTTCCCGGACGACGGTTTCGAGAGTGCTGAATGACTCCGGATATGTCAGTGAAAATGCGAAGAAGAAAGTGATGGATGTCATCGAGGAGACCGGCTATGTACCGAGTCAGCATGCCAAATCCCTCCGCACGAAAGAGACGAAGATCATTGGGGTCATACTGCCGAAGATCAGCACCGATACATCTTCCCGGACGGTCGACGGGTTGAATGAAGTATTCGGTAAAAGCGGCTATCAGATCCTTCTCACGAGTACGAACATGGACAAGGAGAAAGAGATGGAACATCTGAAACTGCTCCAGAACCGGCAGGTGGACGGTATCATCCTCCTTGCCACAAATACGGATGCGGATCTGATCGGTGAAATAGAGAAATCGAAAGTGCCGGTCGTCATGATCGGCCAGGAAGCTGCGGATGATGCAGCGGTTCCCTCGGTCGTATTCGATGACTATGGAGCGGCCCGTAAGCTTATGGAAACTCTGATTGGGCACGGACGCAAAAAAATCGGATTCATCGGTGTGGATGCATCCGACAGGGCGGTCGGAGTGCTCAGGAAACAGGCATACATGGATATGATGGACTCCCACGGGCTCGAAACCGGTAGCCCGCTGATCCAGACGGGTGACTTTTCGATAGGCTCCGGCTATGATGCCGCCGCCCGCATGCTTGCAGGCGGCGCGGATACAGTCGATGCCATTTTTGCGGCCACAGACCGCATGGGTATCGGGGCATGGAAATACTTGAGTGAACGAGGGATTCCGGTGCCTCATGAAGTGGCTGTCGTTGGCATCGGTTCATCCGAGACGTCCCGCTTCATCGACCCTGCCATGACCACTGTGGAGTATGAGTTCGAAGAAGCGGGCAGGGCAGGTGCCAATATGCTGATGGGTATCCTGGACGGTACTCATGGCCAGGCGGATAAAAAACTTCTTGACTTTAAACTGATATCGCGAGATAGTTTATAATGAGGATGAAAACGTAATCATTCGATTCATCTTCTTTTTTTATAACAGATGTGGAATCGATTCCTTATTTGAATCACATATATAAAAGGAGTGTAAAAAATGTCAGAGAACAGCAAGATCGCAAAGGAAATCATTGAAGCCTCCGGCGGAGAGGACAACATAGAATCCGTTGCCCACTGTGCCACCCGGCTGCGCATTGTCGTAAGCGATAAGGAAAAGATCGACCAGGATTCAGTCGAAGATATCGATAAGGTCAAAGGTGCTTTCTACAATTCGGGCCAGTTCCAGGTGATCCTCGGAACCGGGACTGTCAACCGGATCTATGATGAAGTGCTGAAGTTCGGATTGGAAGGCAAGAATAAGAGTGATGTGAAAAAGGAAGCAGGTACGAAGGGCAATATGTTCCAGCGGGCCATCCGCACATTCGGGGATGTATTCGTGCCGATTATCCCGATACTGGTTGCGACCGGTCTGTTCATGGGGCTGCGCGGCCTCGTGGTGCAGGAAGAGATTTTAGGGCTCATCGGCCTGTCACCCGATGACATTTCGGAAAACTTCCTGCTGTTCACTGAAGTACTGACAGATACTGCATTCATATTCCTGCCGGCACTTGTTGCATGGTCCACCTTCAGAGTGTTCGGTGGTACACCGATCATCGGTATGGTCCTCGGTCTGATGCTCGTCAGCCCGGCACTGCCGAATGCCTGGGATGTTGCAGGCGGCGGGGTGGAACCGATCATGTTTGCAGGATTCATTCCGGTCGTCGGTTATCAGGCTTCTGTCCTGCCGGCGTTCATTGCAGGTATATTGGGTGCCAAACTTGAAAAGTGGATCAGGAATAAAGTACCCGAGTCACTCGACTTGATCGTCACACCGTTCATGACACTGCTGATCATGATTACGCTGGCTTTATTCATCGTCGGGCCGATCTTCCATGCACTGGAAGGGCTCATTTTGGAAGCGACGCTGTCTGTGCTCGCATGGCCGTTCGGTCTCAGCGGTATACTGATCGGGGGTCTGAACCAGATCATCGTCATCACGGGTGTGCACCATATTTTCAATCTGCTTGAAATACAGCTTCTGGATAAATTGGGAGCGAACCCTTACAACGCAATCATCACGGCTTCGATCGCAGCCCAGGGCGGGGCGACACTTGCAGTGGGTCTAAAGACGAAATCGAAAAAATTGAAAGCCCTGGCACTGCCGTCATCATTTTCGGCATTCCTCGGCATTACCGAGCCGGCCATCTTCGGTGTGAACCTGCGATATTTCAAGCCTTTCGTCATGGGACTCATCGGCGGTGCGGCAGGTGGGTTCCTGGCCTCAATTACAGGACTTGAAGCGACGGGAATGGCAATCACGGTCATACCGGGAACACTGCTTTACTTGAATGAGCAGATATTCATGTACATCTTGGTCAACCTGGTTGCGATTGCGGTTGCCTTCGTACTGACGTGGCTGTTCGGCTATTCCGACAAGCAGAAAGAACAAATTGAAGAAGCCTAGAAGGAGTAATTAAATGGTTCAAAATAAGGATTACATGAAACGTATAGATAAAGCGGTCAATGATAACAGGAATAGTGACGGGAATGATCCGCACCGCCTCCAGTATCATCTCATGCCGCCCGCCGGGCTGTTGAACGACCCCAATGGCCTCATTCATTTCAACGGTTTATATCATGTGTTTTTCCAGTGGAATCCGTTTGAAACAGCGCACGGTAAGAAAAGCTGGGGACATTATACTTCAGAAGATCTGACCCACTGGACGCTGGAACCTGCAGCCCTCATCCCTGACAGGTGGTATGACAAGAACGGCTGCTATTCCGGCAGTGCCGTTGAACATGATGGGAAGATGTTCCTCTTCTATACAGGCAATGTGAAAGATGAACAGGACAATCGGTCGACGTACCAGTGCCTGGCGGTATCCGTTGACGGCATGAACTTTGAAAAAAAGGGGCCTGTCCTTGATCTGCCCAAAGGGTACACACCGCATTTCCGCGATCCGAAAGTTTGGAAGGAAGGGGGCCGCTGGCTGATGGTCATTGGTGCCCAGAATGAACGCGGGCAGGGTGAAGCAGTACTGGCGCAGTCGACAGACCTGGAGGCGTGGGCATTCATCGGACCGATTGCCGGCAGCGGTATGAATAAGCTCAAGGATTTCGGTTATATGTGGGAGTGTCCAGATCTGTTCCATCTGGATGGTAAAGATGTCCTGGTCGTCTGCCCGCAAGGTCTGGAACCGGAGGGGGATAAATACCAGAACCTGTATCAGGCGGGCTATTTCACCGGTGCCTTTGATGCGGAGAGCGCTGAATTCAGCCACGGGGCATTTACAGAACTTGACCGTGGATTCGATTTCTATGCACCGCAGACGATGCTGGATGCACAAGGCAGAAGGATATTGTTCGGATGGATGGGGATGACAGACAGCCGGGAGCAGGATCAGCCGACGATTGATTCCAACTGGATCCATGCTTTGACGGTTCCAAGAGTACTTGGACTGAAGGATGGGAAGCTCATTCAGAAACCAGCTGAGGAATTGGAGCAGCTGCGTGGTGAACCCGCTGAATATGAAGTGACTCTGGGAGAGGGGCATGAATTTTCAGAATCGGTGAAACCCGCATCCGAAATACACATGGATTTCGCTGAAACAGTGGTGGGCACTTTTGAAATCACACTCAGGAATGATATCAGGATCGTTTATGAAAATGACCGGTTTGTAGTTGAGCGTAATCTCTTCTCGGGCAGCGGACGCGAACAGCGTGCAGTGTCACTTGGAGCGCTTGACAGCCTGCAGATCTTCCTGGATCATTCATCAGTCGAGATCTTTATTAACGGCGGGGAAGAAGTGTTTACGTCCAGATATTTCCCGGATTCAGAAAATGACGAAATTGTATTGGAATCCAAATCCGAAAGCAGGGTACATGTGAAGTACTGGCCGCTGGATAGAGGTAGCATCTCTTTTTAAATATAACACCACCGCGAATACCCGGGGATTCCCCCGGGTTTTATAATGTCTATGTCTCAAACCGAGTTGACCGGACTCATATACAGACTTATAATTGACTTAAATTGTTACAAAAATGTGAATGGGGTCATACATATGAAAAATAGGAAAAATTCTCTGAAGCTTGCTTCGGTACTGCTGGGGAGCACACTGGTGCTTGGCGCCTGCAGCAATCCATTTAATTCACTGGCAGATAATATCAACGGCTGGCTGTCAGGAGAGGAATCGGCTGAGGAAGAATCGACAGAGGAAGAGACATCAGAAAACACGTCAGAAGACACTCAAAACGAAGCTTCTGATACAGAACAGTCAGATGCAGCACAAAGTGAGACGGAGTCTACGGAGAATGAAACTGAGCAGGTCGATTACAGTCATCTGATGGACAAAGGGGAAGAAACGACGTTGGAGGATGGGACATATGAAGTGGGAAATGATGTCCCTGCAGGCAGATATGTGATGACAGCGGATACCGGTATAGGCAATGTGTTCATTTCCAACGAAGAAGACCGTACAATTTTAAGCACGACGCTCAATGGTACAGAAGAATCGGAACGATACGGCTCCGGCAAAGTCATCGCCTTTTTGGAAGAGGGCAACTCCATTGAAATCGAAGGTTTGGAAGGTGTGAATTTCACACCGTATGAAGCAGAGGAAGTGACGGAATTATTCCCCGGGATGTGGGTGGTCGGCACGGACTTCCCGGCGGGTGTATATGATATAAGCATGGAAGAGACGGATTACTTTGGTTCCATGGAAGTGTACAGTCACCCGGATGCGACCAAGGCGCGCTATTCCCTGGGAGATCCTGAATACGGCGGTATGACCGAGTTTACCGCATCATTTGAAGAAGGGGACATTGTCGAACTGAAGAATATCTCCACCGTAAAAATTAATAAAAGGGATTAAATTTAAAAATATTAAAGGCAAAGCCCTGATGTGGCTTTGCCTTTTTCATACGGAATATTTGGATTGATGACAGCTCAGACTTTACGTGTAAAGGATGTTGGGATTTTCGACTCGAATCGCAGAGTCTTACCGGTCGTTGGATGTTTGAATGCCAGTACATGGGCATGCAGTCCGAGCCTGCCGATGATGTTTTTGCGTGAACCGTACTTTTTATAAACGATTACCGGATGTCCCAGATTCTGCATATGGACACGGATCTGGTTTTTACTGCCGGTTTCCAGGTTTACCTGCAGCAGTGACATGCCGCTCCGGGATTTCAATACTTTGTAATGGGTGATGGCTTTTTGTCCCTTGTTTGGTTTTCTGCTCGAGCGCATTGTGTATGTTTTATCTTCCGTCAGCCAGGAAGTGATTGTGCCGCCTTTTTTTACAACGCCTTCAACGAGTGCGATGTAAGTGCGTTCCCGCACGGTCTCATTCCAGTCATTCTGCAGTTTCTTCTGGATTGTTTTGCTTTTCGCAAACAACATGACCCCGGAAGTGTCCCGGTCCAAACGATGGACGATAAACACCCGGTTGTCGGCATTGACACTTTGTACATAATCTGACAGCTGACGATAGGCGGTCACGTGCCGCTCTTTTTCTGAAGCGATGGACAGCAGTCCCGCTTCTTTATCGATGACGATGATATCATCATCTTCATGCAGGATTTCAACTCCGGTAAATTTCATGGCATAGTCTGCAACACGTGAATGGATTTGTACACGGTCCCCGGGCTGGAGTGCATCATTGAATTGTGTCGTCGCTTCGCCGTTGACGACGACCTGTCCGCGTCCGAGAATCCCTTTTACCGATTTACGGCTGCGCGATGGCATCATGTTAAACAGGAACTTCAACAGTTCCGAGGGTTCCTGGACAATCCATTCGGCATCCAGTTCTTTTGATTTCGCTTTTTTTTGCATCATAAACTTCCTTTGTTCCATCTCCTGGCCTTCACCCGGGAGATGATATTATGAATCTAATACTTCTATAATAACAGAAAGTACAAAATGAAATTCGTTAAAATCGGTCTGCCGGTGAACATTGGGGGAGAAGATTTCACGGCAGTATAAAGCCCAAGCCGGTTTTGACGGGCCTGGGCTTTATTTTATGAACGGTTATGCTCTTTTACCGGAATCCATATTTCGCTGTATGCGTAGTTTTCCTTTTCATCATCCATAATTGAGAATGAAAATGAGGGCGCATCGACAAGTTCATAGTTTGACGCGGGCAGCCATTCCGAGTATGTGCGGGCCATCGTATTCTGGAGTGTTTCGGGGAACGCGCCCTCATTCGGGAATACCGCCCATGTGTGGGCATCCACTTCAACAGTATCAAGGTTCGGGCTGATTTCTGTTTCAGTAGTCAGTACACCGATGGCATGGGTCAGATCGCCTTCGTCTTTCAAAAACTTTTCATCCGCATCATATGACGCATTGACGACCTGATCCGGTTCAATATTTTTGAGCCTGTGCATCTCGGCCCTCTGTTCCTCAGTGATGCTCTCCGCCAGTTCAACGATTGCGTTGTTCACGCCCTCGAACTGCATCGGCACTCTCTTTTTGACGCCGGCGATGGTGAATGCCGGCATCTCTTTCATCTGTACTTCCATATTTTCTCCTCCTCTGACATCGATATAGAATGAAAGTTTCGGAAAGGATACGATGATTTTATTCCCGGATACTTCCGACGGCAGGTAGCCGCTCCATGACTTGAACGCCCTGCTGAAACCATCAACGGATTGATAGCCATATTTGAATGCGGTATCCGTCACGCTGTGACCATCTGCCAGGTCCTGGTTTGCCAATGCCAGCTTCCGCTTTTTGATATATTCACTGAGCGGCATGCCGCTGATGTACTGGAATATCTTTCTGAAGTGATAATCGGATTCTCCGATATGCTTTGAAACATCTTCGATTCTGATATCGTTTGTGAGGTTATCCTCTATGAAGTCAATCACGTCGTTCAATGTTCTAATCATCATTTCCACCGTCCTTTCTATCCTTATACTACAGAGGGATTCATTTTTACACTCGATATTTTATTGCCGGTTTATGTCGGATGGGCGAAAATCTTTGGAAATATTGAAAGCCTTATGGTCAGTCATGCAGGGCCTGGATAATTTTGTCCGGGTTGAAACCTGAAATCACTTTTCCGTCGATGACAGTCTGCGGAACAGTGAATTTCCTGGTTTTAGCGATGAGATTCACCATCGCTACGGGATTGATATCGACATTAACTTCTTTATATGGAACACTTAGGGAATTTAACAGATCTTTAGCCATGCCGCATACCGGGCAGGTCGCTGATGTGTAAATGATCGTCTGCTGAATCATTGTTCATATCCTTCTTTCATTTTTAATCGGTTAATTACATTTAATCATGAATACCCAACTGTTCCATATTAATAGGATTATATGGGTTTTGCCAGTGTAATGTTTACGGTTATGATGACGGATCCGATATTGTTATACTGAATACAAAGGTTCTGCGGAAATATTTTAAAAGGATGTGGCGATATATATGAAGTTCATCGGAATCGATCTGGCATGGACATATAAGAACGAGACGGGAATCTGTGTGATCAATGAAGAGGGAGAAGTGGAGTATCTGGATTCCAAAGTCTACTCGAACAAAGACATACTGGGAATCATCAAGGATCACAGTGCAGGAGTACTATGCATTGCGATCGATGCACCGCTGATCGTGGAAAATGAATCCGGATCGAGGGGCGCAGAAGGGGCGCTGATGCGTGCGAAAATCCATGGGCACCGGCTGTCTGCCTTCAACTCGAACAGGAATTATTTCATAAAAGTTTTTGGTGACATTC
Source organism: uncultured Staphylococcaceae bacterium (assembly GCA_964437955.1). Lineage (GTDB taxonomy): Bacteria > Bacillota > Bacilli > Staphylococcales > Salinicoccaceae > Salinicoccus. The sequence continues at coordinate 37,299 of CAYTIR010000008.1, read as the reverse complement.
GCGGGGAAACACTGAGGAAAATGATCGAGTTGGAGTTTCCCGGTATCCGGATCGGATTCAGCGATTCAGAATCGAATATTGTAGAAACATTTCCCACCGGCATATGCTGTGGGCTCTTCCCGGAAATTTATCCGGTCAAATATAAAAGGAAGCCGAAAGTCGCTTTCCAGGAGACTTGCAGGCAGATGGATATCCTCCTTGTGCGCCTTAAGGAAATTGAAACAGCCGAAGGGCATATCAGCGGTCTGGTTGAAAAATTGGAAATCGATATGGGTGGAATTACCCGACGGATGCACAAGCATGCCGAGGATAAAATTGACGCATTCCTTTGTGCCTACGGCATGTACAGCATTCATGAAGGACGGGCCGAAGGCATGATGTTCGGCAGTCTTGACGAGGGTTTCATACTGGTGCCGGTGAAAGATATGATGTCTGTGAAATAGAAATTTGGTGTGCCATAATAAGACTACGCAGTAAAGCGGACAGACCTCACGGTCTGTCCGCTTCATTTTTTCGTCAGGTGCCCTTGGATGACGGCGCTTTTACCTTTATGCATGATGCCTTCATTCCGCTCGAGTATCTTTTCTTCCAGATGGCTGATCTCAACAGGGAAGTCTTTTATATAACCCTTGATCTCATCAACAGTGAATAGCATATCAATGTCCCTGGGGCCGCCTGTACCGAATTCCAATTGCTGTTTGGAATAGAACTCAAAAACGATATGACCATTCGGCTTCACACAGCGGATCAGATTGGCGAACATTCTCTCTTTGTCTGCTGGTGCGACATGGCCGAATACGATGATGCCTGCATCATATGTGTTTTCGGGAATCGCATCCTGTGCTGTAATGTCCTGAAAATTCGTGTTCACGTTGACATTTTGTGACTGAGCCAGACTCTCCGTTTTTTCTATTCCCTTTTTGGAAAGGTCATAAGTGGTCACTTCATACCCGAGCTTCGCCAGATACACCGCATTCCTGCCTTCTCCTTCAGCCAGCAGGGCGGCTTTTTTATTTTCTCCGTCCTTTTTGAACCGGGAAGCAATCCACTCGTTCGGTTCGGTGCCGTAGATGTATTCATTTGTATCGAACTTTTCATCCCAGTGATTCATTCGAATGCTCCTTACTTTTAAATAAACCGTCTTTAAGAATTTGGAGGGAAATAAATTTTGACAGAATAATCCCTTTTGGAAGGGCAGCGCTGTTATTCATAGTTTTCAAAGAAATCCTTGAGTATGAGGACCGCATCACGGATGTCATTGATATGGCTGAACTCTTCCGGATTGTGGCTGAGTCCCTTGATACTCCTGACGAACAGCATGGTGATCGGATGTTTTGTACCGATGCTCATTGCATCATGGCCGGCGCCGCTTGGTAGGTGGACAGGGATCTGGTCCTGTCTTCTAAATGATTCCTCCATTTTGCCGATCACTTCATCTTTGATCGGGATGGGGGTGATGCGTGTCGTAAGGTCCATTTCCACCGTCACGTCGGATTGCGTTGCGATATTCCCGGCATGATCTTTGATGGCCTCAAGAAGTTCGCCCTGCCGGCTCTCGTTGATGTCCCGTGCATCCACGACGAGCTGGACTTCGCCAGGTATGACGTTGACGCCGTTCGGACTGACGTTCAGCTTGCCGACCGTCGCCACGGCCGTTTTGCTGATAGACGGCGGAATGTCGGGGAGGGTGCGGATGAATTCTGAAGCCTGGACGAGGGCATCATTGCGCTGGTGCATCGGTGTGGATCCGGCATGTCCGGCTTCCCCCCTGAATATGATATTTGTCCGTGTTGCGCCGGCGATGCCGCTGACGATACCGACCGGCAGATCCTTTTCTTCCAGCTGGCGCGCCTGTTCAATGTGGATTTCACCGTACATTTTAATGGGATAGTCCGGACCATCCGCTTTCAGGAATGCTGAACGGTCTGAACCGATATGTTCAATTACTTCGTCGGCTGACCGGCTATCCGGATCACGGTATTTATCCAGTTCCGTTTCGTCAATCAGTCCCATGAATGCCCGGCTGCCTGTGAGACCGCTGTTGAAGCGGCTGCCCTCTTCATCCGAGAAGATGACCACTTCATAGGAGTAGTGCGGTGTGTAGTCTTCCTCGTGCCACAGTTCTGCGATTTCCAATGCGGACAGTACGCCTGCCACCCCGTCGAAATGACCACCGTTCGGCACGGAGTCGATATGTGACCCTGCCATGAATACACGGGAGTCATCGGCCCCTTTGTATCTGCCGAACACATTGCCCGCACCGTCAGTACGGACACTCATGCCGATATCCTTCATCCAGCGTGTCACTTTTTCCTTGGCTTCCAATTCCAAATCGGAATAGCCCATGCGTTTTGAACCCTCGTCGTCAGTGCGGCCGATTTCCGATATTTCCATGATGCGTCGGTGCAGTCTTTTTGCGGTAGGGTCTTCTGTCGTCTCTGCTTTCATCTTTTCAGTAAAAGTGTTCATCAAGTATCGCTCCTTTTATATATTGGACAGACTCAATCTAAGTCAGAGCCATTGCAGTATCATTTCCGTGAACGGCTCCCGGTAATACAGTATGCTCACGATGATGACAGTAAAGAACAGGGCGGGCAGCAGGTTGGCCACACGGATGTTCAGCAGGCCGAGCAGACGGATGCCGATTGCGATGATCATCACACCGCCGACGCCGGTGATTTCGACGATCAGCTGATCCATGAGTTCCGGCGGGATGAGGCGGTCGATCTTTGCAGCGAACAATGTAATTGCACCCTGGAATAAAAATACCGGTACCGCTGAAAAGATGATGCCGATGCCGAGAGTGGAAGTCAGAAAGATGGATGTGATGCCGTCTATCATTGACTTCGTATACAGCACAGTGTGGTCGCCCCGGAGTCCGCTGTCGAGTGCACCGACGACGCCGACAGCACCGACGACAAATATGATCGTTGCCGTGACGAATCCCTGGGAGACACCGCCTTCTTTGGCACCGGTTTTTGTTTCGAGCCAGATGCCGAAGCGGTTCATCCTGTCCTCGATCCGCCATTTTTCACCCAGCATGGCTCCGAGTGCAATGCTTGCGATGACGATGATGATCCGGTCGGTTTCCAGTGCCATGCTCATGCCGAGCACGATGACCGTGATGGAAATGCCCTGAAGGATCGTCGTCTTCATCTGTTCGCTGATATTGCGCCAGAAAAGCCCGATGAAACTCCCGGCAACAATTGCCAGCACATTGACGAATGAACCGAGTAATGACAGCATCATGTCTCCTTCTTTCAGCTTATATAATGGGAAATGAAAAGGTCTGAAATTGCACCGATAATTTAAATTCAACTATATCATATAAAAGGGATGTAAAAGGAAGGAAGATTCTTATTAATTTCAATATTCATAATTTATCATTTTACGTTATACTCTAGGAAAAGAAATCATTAGGAAAGGGTGGAGCCATGGATATCAGACAATATTCAGAGAATGCACTTACTGTATATATGGGTGAGGATATTGACGAGCGGGTCAACCGGCAGCTCGTGTCACTGAAGCACAGGATCGAGTCGCTTGGAATACGGGGCATCGAAGAGATTGTCATCTCCTATACGAGCCTGATTGTCTACTTTGACCTCTTCAATGCGGATGTCAGAGAGATTGAAAATGAACTGGGGAATATTGACACAGATGCACTGCTCGAAGGGAAGTTCGAATACAGGACTGTGGAAATTCCCGTATGCTACGGCGGGGAGTACGGACCGGATATCGGGAACTTTGAAGAGAACGGATTATCTGCTGATGATGTCATCGAAATGCACAGCGGCAGGGAGTATCTGGTGTATATGCTCGGCTTCATGCCGGGATTCCCTTATCTTGGCGGGCTTGATGACAGGCTGCACAAGGCACGGCTGGATACACCGAGGGTGAGGATTCCGGCAGGGACTGTCGGCATCGGTGGCAAACAGACCGGTATGTATCCTTTTGAATCGCCGGGCGGCTGGAACCTGCTCGGGCGGACACCGGTCCCATTATTCGATCCGGGACGTGATGAACCGATCCTCTACCAGGCAGGGGATTGTATCATCTACAGGCCGATTGATGAGGATGAATATGATGAAATCAAAGAACTGGCGGCGAATCGTGAATATGAAGTGAAAATTGAAGTGAGGAGTGAAGGCTGATGGCATTGAAAGTGAAAAACCCGGGATTGTTTACTACAGTCCAGGATCTGGGGCGGCACGGCCATCAGGCAGAGGGGTTTTCTCCTGCAGGGGCGATGGACTGGCGCGCTTTTAAACTTGCCAATATGATGCTCGGCAATGACAGGAATGCGGCTCAGCTCGAGATGACACTGCACGGTGCGGCATTCGAAGTGCTGGAGGATATCACAATCGCGACTGCCGGTGCGGAAATGCCGATGCAGGTGGATGGCAAAGAGATGGAAATCGGCACGGTGGTGCCGTTGTCGAAAGGGGAAACACTCACCTTCGGCGGTGCCACACAGGGGGCCCGGACCTATCTGGCTGCAGCAGGTGGATTCGATGTTGCGGAAATTCTCGGGAGCCGGTCTACACATACTCGGAGCGGCATCGGAGGGATGCAGGGACGGACTTTGAAGTCTGGTGATAGAATACGCGTGCACGGGGGCCGGGTGACGGATCATCTTCTTAAAGTGGACAGCTTTGACACGGATGAAGTCATCAGGGTGATTCCTGGGCAGCAATATGACAGATTCAAAGAAAATCTGACTGTATTCTACGAATCGGGGTATGAACTTACTAAAGACTGTGACCGTATGGGGTTCAGGCTTGACGGGCCGGTGGTCGGTGCCAGGGAAGGACATGATGTACTGAGTGAACCGACACAGCTCGGCAGCATCCAGATACCGAAGGACGGCAAACCGATCATCCTGCTGAACGACCGGCAGACTGCCGGCGGCTATACACGCATCGCGACCGTGGCGCTCGCTGACATCCCTAAGCTTGTACAGAAGCGGCAGGGGGATACGATCCGTTTCAAGGAGATCGATGTGCTGGAAGCGGTTGAATTATATAAAGCGGAAATCGAAAAGATCGATTCTGGTGTTTATTTGAAAGCGGATAATGATTTCAGTGCCCATACACGGCCACTGTCACGAAAAATTGAAAGTATCATGATGAGGTGAAGAGATGGATATAGAAAAGATCAGAGAACTGATAAAACTGGCAAAAGAGGAAGAACTTAAAGTGCTGAGGGTGGGGGATATGGACTCGGAAGTGCATATCGAAACGAAAGGCGACGGTGTTTCAGTGCAGTCATCGGCTGCTGGCAGTACTGCGGACAGCGCTACAACCGGCAACCCGGACGGCGGACTCCATACGGTAAAAGCGACCCAGGTCGGTACGTTCTATACACATAAGGAAGAAAACAGTACTGAAAACTTCGTCAATCAGGGGGACACGGTATCATCCGGCGATCAGATCGGCATGATTGAAGCGATGAAAGTATTCAATGATGTGTTGGCGGATGCGGATGGAGTAGTCGAAGAGATCCTTGCTGAAAATGGAGAAACCGTCGAGTACGATCAGCCACTGATGACGATACGGCCGAAGGAGGACTAGCATGAAAAAAGTATTGATTGCCAACCGGGGTGAAATCGCTGTTCGGATCATTCGGACATTGAAAGAGATGGATATCCCGAGTGTCGCAGTGTATTCGACGGCTGACCGGGACAGTCTGCACGTCACCATGGCGGATGAAGCCATCTGCATCGGTCCTGCCAAAAGCAGTGACAGCTATCTGGACATCGACCGCATACTCCAGGCATCAGAAGTAACAGGGGCAGAGGCCATCCATCCCGGCTACGGGTTTTTATCTGAAACACCTGAATTTGCAAGGCGCTGTGAAGCGGCGGGAATCATCTTCATCGGACCGAGTTCCGGCCTCATGCAGAAAATGGGGGACAAGGCTGAGGCGAGGAAGACGATGAAGGAGGCAGGTGTACCTGTCATCCCGGGCAGCAAGGACGTCGTCGACAGCTTCGAAGGTGTAAAGGAAGTGGCGGGGGACATCGGTTTTCCGATCGTCATCAAGGCGGTATCCGGCGGCGGCGGAAAAGGGATGCGTTTCGTCCAGGAAGCGGAACATCTTGAAAAGCAGTATAAGGCAGCCAAGAAAGAGGCGAAAAATGCATTCAACGATGACCGAATCTATGTTGAGAAGTATATACCGAAAGCCCGCCACATCGAAGTCCAGGTCGTGGGGGACGGCAAAGGGAATGCTGTCCATCTCTTTGAGCGGGACTGCTCCATCCAGCGTAACAACCAGAAGCTGATAGAAGAGGCGCCTGCTGCCATACTCAGTGCGGATTCCAGGAAGGATATCACTGAAAAGACGGCGGCAGCAATAGGGAAACTGAAGTATGCCGGGGCAGGCACGGTGGAATACTTATACGTCGAGGAAGAAGATGCATTTTATTTCATAGAGATGAACACGCGGGTACAGGTTGAGCATACAGTGTCCGAGATGATTACGGGATTGGACATTATCCGCCTGCAGGTGGAGGTCGCCCTGTTCGACACACTCAACATCCGTCAGGAAGACATTGAAATCAACGGTTTTGCGATCGAATGCAGAATCAATGCGGAAAATCCTGCGAAAGGTTTCATGCCGTCACCTGGTACGATCGACCGGCTGCATTTCGGGATGGGGCACGGTGTGCGGGTCGATACGCATGTCTTCAGCGGATACGGCATCCCGCCGAATTACGACTCGATGATTGCGAAAATCATTGCACATTCGGCAGACCGGGAGACTGCGATTAAAAAAATGCGGCATGTGCTGGAGGAAACGGTGATTTCCCCGATTGATACAACACTCGATTTCCAGCATTATTTGATGAACCATCCGAAATACGTCGATAACATAGTGGATATCAAGTTTTTGGAACGTAACGAAATTATCGAATAGAAAGGGAGTTTGCAACATGCTGACAGTGGATCTTAATGCAGATTTGGGAGAAAGTTACGGCAATTACACAATCGGTAACGACGATGAGATCATTCCTCTGATTTCCTCAGCGAATGTGGCCTGCGGATTTCACGCGGGTGATCCGTCGGTCATGCAGGAAACGGTGGCAATGATAAAGGAAATCGGCAGCACAGGCATCGGGGCACATCCGGCGTATCCGGATCTGATGGGGTTCGGCAGGAGATACATGGCACTTTCCATGCCGGAAGTCAGGAGCCTCATGCTGTATCAGCTGGGGGCACTCGACGGATTCTGCAGAGTGGCCGGACTTCAGATGAATCATGTCAAACCACACGGTGCATTGTATAACGCGACGTTCCAGGATCCGGAGCTTGCCAGAACGATTGCCGAAGCGGTCAAGGAATATAATCCCAACCTCAAGCTGTTGGGACTGTCCAATCAGAACCTTGTAAAAGCGGGGGAAGAAGCTGGACTCGAAGTGCGGCATGAAGTGTTTGCCGACCGTGCATACGAAGATGACGGCACCCTGGTCTCACGGCGGAAGGAAGGTGCGATGATCACAGACACCGAGACTGCGGTAAACCGCGTCATCCGCATGGTCAAAGAAGGAAAGGTGGAGAGTATCGGCGGCAAGGACATTGATATTAAAGCCGACAGCATATGCGTGCACGGGGACGGGGCAAAAGCTCTGGAATTCGTCAGTGAGATCAGGAAGCGGCTCGCTGAGAACGATATAGAAATAAAAACGATGTAAGAAGGGGAAGGTACTATGAACAACGAAAAACCGAAATTAACCACGGCCCAGAGACGTCTGTTGTTTGGGGCCATATTCCTGATGGCCACGTCTTCAATCGGACCGGCATTCCTGACTCAGACTGCGGTATTTACAGAGCAGTACCTGGCGAGTTTTGCATTCGCCATTCTTGCATCCATCATTATTGATATCGGGGCGCGCTGAATATCTGGAGAGTGCTCAGCGTCTCTGGTAAACGGGGGCAGGATGTCGCAAACGATGTTGCGCCGGGCCTCGGCCATCTAGTTGCCTTTATGATCGTGCTCGGCGGCTTTGCCTTCAATATCGGCAACGTCGCTGGTGCAGGACTGGGATTCAACGCGATATTCGGGTGGGATGCCCGTGTGGGTGCAGCCCTGACAGGTATCATCGCAATCATCGTCTTTCTTGTCAAAAATGGGCGTGCCGTCATGGATGTCATTACACAATCACTTGGTGTACTGATGATACTGATCACTGCTTTTGTCATGATCAAATCATCACCGCCTTATGGTGAAGCGGCACTCAGAGCGTTTGCACCGGAAGAACCGCTGTCATTAGTGGTGCCGGTCATCACGCTCGTCGGTGGTACAGTCGGCGGTTACATTACATTCGCCGGTGCCCACAGATTGATTGAAGCAGGTATGACAGGGACGGAAAACCTCAATTTCGTAAGCAAGGCAGCGAACTACGGGATCTTGACCACCGGCCTCATGCGGGTCCTTTTATTCCTCGCGGTGCTTGGTGTTGTTGCCCAGGGATTCTCGCTCGATCCGAAAAATCCGCCGGCTTCCGTATTCCAGATTGCTCTAGGAGATATCGGAATGCAGGTGTTCGGCGTCGTACTCGTGGCCGCAGCATTGTCTTCAGTAATCGGTTCAGCATATACGAGTGCATCGTTCCTGAGGTCGATGCACAGATTCTTCGACGAACACAACAATACAGTGATTGTAATGTTCATCGTGATCTCGACCGTAATATTCACGTTCGTCGGCCGGCCGGTCGTGCTTCTGATCCTTGCCGGTGCATTTAACGGACTGATCCTACCACTGACTTTAGGGGCAGTCATCATTGCCTCAAGAAGAAGGAAGATTGTCGGGGACTACCGTCATCCGACATGGATGATCGTTTTCGGTGTCATTGCCGTAATCATTACGGTTGTTGCAGGTTTCATGTCACTCCAGGGTCTCGCAGATCTTTGGGCAGGATAGGAGGGATTCAAGTTGGATGTTAAGGAATTGAGAGAATCAATCAGAAACGGTGAATTTACAGGGACGACGTCAGGGGCCGCCGGTAATAAAGTCCAGGCTAACCTGGTCATCCTGCCGAAAGCCTATGCGTTCGATTTTCTGCTGTACGCGCTGCGAAATAAAAAAGCGGTGCCTGTCATTGAAGTGATGGAAGATGGACAGACGGAAAGCAGGTTTGCAGATGATTCTGATATCCGGACGGACATACCAAAGTACAATGTCTATGAAGACGGTGTGCTGACGGACACGGTGGATGATATCAGTGAATACTGGCAGGATGATTTCGTCACGTTCCTGATCGGCTGCAGTTTCACATTTGAACAGGCGATACAGGACGCCGGCATCCGTATCAGACATATTGACGCCGGCAGAAACGTCGCCATGTATAAGACCAACATTGCTACGGACCCGGCCGGTGTATTCAGCGGGGAACTTGTGGTTTCTATGCGGCCGTTCGATGAAAGTGAAGTGGAGACGGTCACCGGGGTGACAGAACAATTCCCTGAAATGCACGGCGGACCGGTGCATTACGGCCATCCACAGGAAATAGGCATTAAAGATATCAATCAGCCTGAATACGGTGAAGCGATTGACATCGCCGAAGGTGAGCTGCCGGTTTTCTGGGCGTGCGGTGTCACACCGCAAAATGCAGCGTTGAATGCCAGGCCGAAAATCATGATTACGCATTCGCCGGGCCATATGTTCGTAACAGATCTGGAGAATGAGGATTACAGACGGAAAAAATGAAAAAGTAACGATGAAGCGCCTGTCATTGTGATGGGCGCTTTTTTTCTTTCAGTTTGGTACATTAAATATAATATTAATTTAAAAGGTGGGGGAACAATGAAGAAAATATTGCTGACAGGATTCGAACCTTTTTTGAAATTCAGATCCAATCCGACAGAAGCGGCTGTGAAGGAACTCAACGGACAGGAAATCGGAGAATATATTGTGACAGGTAAAGTGTATCCGGTCGTTTTTGATAAGATTACTCAACTGATTACAGCTGATATAAAGGAAGTGAAGCCGGATGCTGTGATTTGTCTTGGTCTCGCCGGCGGCCGCCACACGATCGATATAGAACGTATCGCTATAAATTGTATCGACGGCAGGGTGGATAATGATGGCTTCAATCCCAATGGGGAGAAGATAGATGAGGCTGGACCGGATGGTTTATTCTCAACACTGCCTGTCAAAGATATTGAAGCGGTATTGAAAGAGAATGAAATGCCAGCAAGGATTTCCAACACGGCCGGCACTTATCTGTGCAACAATGTGATGTACTCGGCTCTCAATCATATCCGGGTGAACAATCTGGATATCCCGGCAGGATTCATCCATGTCCCGGCACATCATGAGATTGGTACGGAAATGGATATCCCCAGCTGGTCACAGGCAGATATTACAAGTGCGGTCCGCATGATAATCGAAAAAATTTAATTGAATTTAAATGTGAATTAACTATCAATTTTTCTAGTTTTTCTAGTTTTTTCATGATAATATAATTTTAAATGCTTCCAGAATATCCAGTCGGTGGAGAATCTGGAATACATACACTAAATTTTTATTAGACTCGGAGGCGCTTTATGGAATTAAGCAAAGTAAAAAATTATGATGAAATGAGCATGGAAGCAGCAAAGATTTTATTTGAGAAGATAGTAAACTCAAACAGGCTTGTGCTGGGACTTGCCACAGGTTCAACACCTGAAAAGATGTACGAATATCTGGCAGATATGCTCAATAAGAATGAAGTGGATCTGTCCCACGTATACACGGTGAACCTTGATGAGTATGTAGGTCTGTCACCTGAAGATACACAGAGCTATCATTATTATATGAGAGAAATATTCTTTGATAAGGTGAACATCCCTCTTGAGAACACGAGACTTCCAGACGGTGTTGCCGAAGACCTTGAAAAAGAAACTAAAGAATATGATGAAATGATCGAGAATCTCGGCGGGGTGGATCTGCAAATACTCGGTATCGGCAGAAATGCTCATATCGCATTCAACGAACCGGGCACTTCATTCGATTCAGGTACACACGTTGTCGACCTGACAGAAAGTACGATTCAGGATAACGCACGCTTCTTCGAAAAAATCGAAGACGTTCCAACCAAGGCGGTATCAATGGGACTCGGCACGATAATGAATGCCAAAAGCATTCTGCTGATCGCTTCAGGTGAAGGGAAGAAGCAGGCGCTGAAAGACATGATCCACGGTGAAGTCACTGAAGAGGTGCCGGCATCAATCCTGCAGCGTCATCACGATGTGAAAGTCATTACAGATATAGAAGATATCAAATTATAAGTATAAGTTCCCCCGTACGTGAGTGCGGGGGGTTTTTTGTTTGGCAGGCGGTGGTGGTGTAAGGCGGTGGCGTTCTCGCGCCTTTGATTTGTGAACGATGATGTGAGAGGAGGTGTTCTCGCGCCTTCGAATTGTGAACGATGATGTGAGAGGGGGTGTCTCCCGCCTTCGATTTGTGAACGATGATGTGAGAGGGGGTGTCTCGCGCCTTCGAATTGTGAACGATGATGTGAGAGGGGGTGTCTCGCGTCTTCGAATTGTGAACGATGATGTGAGAGGGGGTGTCTCGCGTCTTCGAATTGTGAACGATGATGTGAGGAGGCGTTCTCGCGCCTTTGATTTGTGATCGATGATGTGAGAGGGGGTGTCTCGCGCCTTCGAATTGGAATCGTTGATGTGAGGAGGCGTTCTCGTGTCATCGATTTGTGATCGATGATGTGAGAGAGGGTGTCTCACCCCTTCGAATTGGAATCGATGATGTGAGAAGGCATTCTCCCGCCATCATCAGGACTTTATTAAAATAAAAAGCTATAAAATCGCCAGTAAACAAAAAAGGAAGGACCGGAGTCCTTCCTCTAATAAGCCTATTCTCTTTTGATGCGTTTCAAGTTTTTCAGTACGCCTTTGTCGGTCGATAATACACTGTTTCTGTAGATGCTTGCCGCAAGCCAAATGACAATAGCAATGGTGATCAGCAGTATCAGGACACCAATCAGCAGTTCAAACTGGCTTGTACTCTCGTGCATTGCACGCAAAGGCATGACGAATGGTGTGAAAGGCGGCACATAGCTTGAAATGGTGACAAGCAGATTTTCGCTTCTCCATATGTTGAATATTGCGATGTAGAAGCCGATCAGAGAAAACATCGTTACAGGCATGAGTGCCTGCTGGAGATCTTCCATCCTGCTGATGAATGAACCGAGCAGTGCTGAAATGGACAGGTAGAGTACCAGACCGAGTATCAGGTAAACCAGTGAATAGATGGCCAGGCTGATTGTCTGGTCATTCGACTCCAGCCCGAATTCGGATATCAGCTCGTTGAAATCGAAAATCTGTATCGCAGCAACGATTGCAAGGACCAATACGAAGAGCTGGGTCAGGCTGACTGAAATCATCGCTGATATTTTAGCCAGCAGATGGGTCACTGGCGGCACGCTGGAAACGATCATCTCTATCACACGGGATGTTTTTTCCATCGCTATTTCTGTACCGATCTGACTGGCGTAGTTGATAATGACGAAGAACATGATGATGACAGTGACATAAAAAATCACGCTGTTCAACGGATTCATCTCAGCTGTGGCATCTTCCTCCTCATCACTGCCTTCTGATGCGATGTCATAATTGATCGTCGGTGCTTCACCCAGCTTTGCAGATTCTTCCGGGGAGAGGTTCAGCGCCTGCATCGTATTCATACGCTGCACTTCTCCCAGCGCCGTTTCGATTTCCGTTTTCTGGTCCTCAGGGAGCGTATTTTCTGCAGATATTGTAAATGACAAAGGATCGGTTTCCTCCAATGTCAATAAAGCGCCGGAAGCTGGGATTTCGCCGCCTTCTTCATGAGGTTCGACTTTGAACTCCGATTCCATGGATTCGAACATCGACTCTATGGCTGCATATTGCTCATCTTCAGCTTCGACCTGCAATGTCGTCACTTCTTCGCTGGAGTCGAAAAGGTCCATAATCTTATCAATATTTGCCCCCACGAAAATCAGGAGGACAATGATGAGAGTACTGATGATGAATGATTTCGCACGTACTTTTGAAAGATATGTCTGCAGGAATGTTGTCATGAATTTATTCATATTGACGACCTACTTTCGAGATGAAAATGTCATTGAGCGACGGCTCGTTCACCTGGAACCTCTTAAAGTATCCGAGTTTGACGATTTCATTATAGATAGGTTCGGCAAACTGTTCATCTGCAATCTTCAATGTCGTTTTCTTCCGGACCTGCTTCATGTCGAGTACGCCGGGCATCTCTCTGAGGAATGAAACATCATGGTCCCCTTCGATGATGATTTCCTTCTGGCCGAAGTCGGTCTTGATCTGGTCGATATTGCCGCTGACGACCTGGGCGCCATGGTTGAGGATACACAGTTCTTCGCACATTTCCTCTACGTGCTCCATACGGTGCGTACTGAAAATGATTGTCGCACCATTATTGTTGAGCTCTTTGACGGATCTCTTCAGTATTTCGACATTGACAGGGTCGAGGCCGCTGAACGGTTCATCCAGAATGATGAGGTCCGGCTCGTGTATGATTGAGGCGATCAGCTGGATTTTCTGCTGGTTCCCCTTCGACAGCTTTTCAATGCGCTTGTTGCGGTTTTCCGGAACTTCGAAACGCTCCAGCCATTCGTCAAGCTTTACATCGATATCGCGCTTGGACATGCCTTTCAACCGGGCAAGATAGCGGATCTGTTCTTCGACTTTGAGTTTCGGATGCAGACCACGTTCTTCCGGAAGATAGCCGATGCGGTTTGTGACACTGTAATCGATGGGTTTTCCGTTGTATGTAATGGTGCCTTCGGTGTGTTTCAAAAGTCCGAGTATCATCCGGAATGTCGTCGTTTTTCCCGCACCGTTTCCACCCAGGAAGCCATACATGCTTCCGGTCGGGACAGTGAGGTTGATGTCATCAACTGCAATGTTTTCGTTGAATTTCTTAGTTAGTTGTTTCAGTTCAAGTGACATGGGATTTCCTCCTATTCTTAATCTTGATTTTACCATAGTGAAATGTATGTTGATACTATATACTGAATAATACTTAATCTAAAAAAGGGGCATTGTTAATGAATGAGAAAACACAGGATCAGTCTGCCACATTCGCTGAATTCATGCGGCTGATCAGGCGCACACGGTTGAATAAAGGGCTTTTCATATTTGCGATCGTGCTCACTTTATTCGGCACCATCGGGAGTCTGATTGTACCGTTGCTCACCCAGAGTTTCATAGACGGATTCAATACCGATATGTTCTCAGCCGGGATCATTGCACTGATCATTTCTGTATTCCTCCTCAGTGCCGTACTGGACGGGATTTCCTACTACATACTGGCAAGAATCGGACAGACGATCATTTCAAGGATGCGGAAGATTGTCTGGGATAAGTTTTTAAAACTGCCCGTCAGTTATTTCGATCAGACGAAAAGCGGGGAATCCGTGAGCAGGGTGGTAAATGACACTGCCATCATCAAAAATCTGATCACCAGCCACTTTCCACAGCTCATCGGCGGTATCATGTCCGTCGTTGGTTCAGTGGTCATCCTTTTCGTATTGGACTGGCGCATGTCACTGATCATGTTCATCTCCGTCCCGATTTCTATCGTCGTCATTCTGCCGCTCGGCAGAAAAATGAGCAGAATATCAAAGCGGCTTCAGGATGAAACAGCGGAATTCACCGGCAGCGTGCAGGAGACGCTGAGTGAGATCCGGCTGATGAAGTCCTTCAACGGAGAAACCTACGAACGGCGTAAAGGGTACTCGGGCATTGCGGAACTTTATAAATACGGCATGAAGGAAGCGAAGATCAATGCTTTCCTGTCACCAATAATGGGTACGGTCATGATGTTTGTCATCATACTCATCATCGGTTACGGTGGCCTCCGGGTCGCCGAAGGGACACTGTCAATCGGTACGATGGTGGCATTCCTTTTGTATCTGTTCCAAATCATCATGCCGATGACGATGTTCGCCATGTTTTTCACGGAGTACAATAAAGCACTTGGAGCCACGGACAGGATCATTGGAATATTGGACAGGGAAGAGGAAGTGGACGTAAAAGAAATGCCGGCGGAAGAAAAACTCGAGTTCGACAGTCTGGAGTTTAAAGATGTCCATTTTGGCTATGGGAGAGATACGTTCGTCCTGCAGGGTATCAATTTCATGGCGGGTCATAATCAGAAAATCGCTTTCGTCGGTCCGAGCGGCAGCGGCAAATCGACGGTGTTTGCACTGATAGAACGGTATTATGATGTGAATGCCGGTGTCATCGAAATCGACGGTATGGATATCCGAGATATCCCGCTGGAAACGCTGAGGAAAAATATCGGCTATGTCGCCCAGGAAAGTTCCGTCATTTCAGGAACCATACTTGAAAATATCACTTACGGACTGAGTGAGGATGCATACACAAGGGAAGAAGTGGAGTGGGCAGTCGAGCGGTCATATGCAAAAGAGTTTATCGATGAACTGGAAGAAGGCCTGGATACACAAGTGGGTGAACGCGGCGTCAAACTCTCGGGTGGACAGCGGCAGCGCATCGGCATCGCCCGGGCGTTTTTGAAGAACCCGAAGCTGCTCATGCTGGATGAAGCGACGGCAAGCCTCGACTCGCGGTCGGAACGGTATGTCCAGGAAGCTCTTGATGAACTCATGGAAGGCCGTACTGTGCTAGTGATTGCACACAGACTGTCAACTGTTGTAAACTCAGATAATATATTCTTCATCGACAATGGTTATTTGACAGGAAGCGGGACGCACCAGGAGCTCATGACCACTCATGAGATGTACAGAATATTTACAGAACAGCAATTTGGCTGAAGGATAAGAGGAATGAAAAATGTACGAATTATATAATGCTTTTGAACCCATAATACCGATTTTCATCATATTATTCTTTGCGGTCATATTCCTTACGGTATTCATCAATAACCGCAGCGGATACAAATTGGATAATAGGAAGAAAGTCATCAATTACCTGACATACGTCGGGCTTGTGATGACTCTGATCGGCATGGCATTGGTCACAATGCTGCCAAGTAACAACCCGGAGAAAGTCACGTCATTCATTCCATTTCTCAGCATCATTGAAACATGGGAATATGCGACGACCCGGGCGATCATCAACTCGCTTCTGATGAACATCATCCTTTTTGTCCCTTTTGGATTTTTCGTGTATCTGTTGATCAGAAAGCCATTACTGACGATCATTTTTGCATTTTTAACATCATTTTCAATAGAGCTGCTCCAGTATATGCTGCCGATCGGCAGGATTTCAAATGTGGATGATGTGCTACTGAATACCATCGGGGGCTTTATCGGTATGGTGTTCGGATTAATATTTGAAAAATTTGGAATTGTTTATTATATTAAGGATAGGGGTAATAATTACAACAGACATTAAGGGGGATGGAAATATGCATAAACAGTTGAAAGACATGAATAACGTTGAGCTTTTCGAAGATGAAGTGGCGGGGCCGGCCCTCGTCGGGACCCTCGAGTATGAGCAGGATGACAGGCACGAGTTCTACGGTGCCATCATCCCCACAACCCATCGCCTGCTTTTAAGGATCCACATCAATGAACAGGAAATCGAGACCAGAGGAGTACTTTATGAGGACATCACTGGAATCAGTGAAGAGAAGCTGTTGATGCTTGGAAGAGTGCTTCATTTCTGGATCGGGGAACATATCGGTGTGACCCTGAAAAGCGTATCAGACGGCGATATAGACAGAACTTTGGAGTTCCTGTATAAATACAGAACGCGGGAGCTGCATCTGGAACCGGAAAGTAATGCCGGGTAGCCGGATATAACTTCATGTACAAAGGACCGGAGGCTGATCCGGTCCTTTTTTCGTACATATATTTTAACCCTGTGCCGTTTGCTGTATAATGAAAACTATTCAAAAACAAAGGATATGTAAAAATGAAAACCAAATTGACAATGACAGTAATACTATCGGTCATGCTTCTGTCCGCCTGCAGCAGCTTCAGGGAGACGGGAATCTCGGAGGATGGGGAAATCAGACAGATCATGACGGAGCACAGTGAAGAAATAGAACTCCCGGCAGATCCGGAGAGGGTCGTCCTGTTCCGTGGCATTGACGCTGGGAATGCCGAACTGCTCGGTGCAAAAACCATTGCTGCGAACGCTATCGTGGAAGACAGCGAATATGCGGATGAATTCATGGATGAGGATGTTACATATTTGGAACATGGGGATCTGGAGACGCTGAAGACACTCAATCCGGATCTGATAGTGACGTATACACCGGATGAGGATGTGTTTGAATATCAGGAAATTGCGCCGACGGTCCAGGTGAATTACAGCACCTCTACATTCAGCCCGTTCAAGGAACGTTTGTATTTGACGCATCTGTTCAACCTCGGTGTCATTCTGAACAAAGAGGAGAAAGCTGAGGAAATAGGGGATGAATGGCTGGAAGAGGTGACCCGGCTGCAGCGGGAAGTGGCTGAAGTCGTGGCAGGACAGAGTGCCATGGTGCTGTCGAAAGAATCGGACGGCTATTTCCTGTATAATGAATATGCAAGTTTTGGTACTGAAGCGGTCTATGATGTCCTGAAATTCGGGATTGACGATACGCTTTCTGCTGAGTTTGAAGAGAACGGTTCCGGTCCAAAGTCACTCGGAGACCTTGAAGGCATCGAGTCGGATTATGTCTTTGTCAGTGTCCGCGACGGGAAGCATGAAGATGTGAAGAGCGAGGTGTCCAGGGCGCTGGATGTGCCTCCTGAAAAAGTGATCCTGCTTGATTATGCATCCTTCAGGCTCAATGACCTGATATCGGTCGAGGAACAGGCAAAAGAGATTATAGAGCGTATCAAATAGGCATGCCGTGACGGACATGCCTGTTTTCTGTATGATAAAGATAATAATACACGTATGGAGATGATCAGATGGCCCAGGACAGGATATACCCCGAAGAATTCGGTTTCCACTTCTCACGGGGGAATTTTGAGCAGATATACAGAACGACGGTCAAAGATTTCCGTCTAAGCATGGGAGAAGATGAATTTGTGAACTCTGCAGAAAACTTCAATGAAGGTGCGGGTGCATTTTCCCTGAAGCGCAGCAATCAGCTCGAACCCGGCATCAAACGGTATCAATGGGTGGCTGAAGAGAGCGGCAGGATGATCATCACTGCCTTTAATAACACAGGTGAGATCATCGGCATACAGTTCGATATCCATGAAACGTTTGATACGGACAGGGAAGTCACGATAAACAGCTACAGAATGCCGTTTACCGGAGAATGGTTCGTGCTGTGGGGCGGTGCAGACAGTTTCCTCAACTATCACTACTCCCACAAACATCAGAGATACGCCTACGATTTCATCATCAAAAAAGACGGCAGTGCCTGGTCGGGTGATCCGGCAGATCTGTTATCGTACCATGCATTTGGAGAGGAAGTCGTTGCCCCGCGTGCGGGGAAAGTCGTCCATGTCATAAAAGATGTGGAAGACAATGAGCCGCATCAGATGAACATGGTCTCTCCGGAAGGCAACTGCATCATTTTGGAGCATGGCTACAATGAATACACGATGCTGGCGCATTTGAGAGAACATTCCATCACAGTTCAAGTCGGAGAAGAAGTGGAATGGGGGCATAAACTTGCACAATGCGGAAACAGCGGGGCATCCGACACACCGCATCTCCATTTCCACGTGATGAACGGACCTGAACCTTATGAAGCGGATTCCATCAGAATCCAGTTTGCCGAAGGCAGGGAACCGAAACAGGGAGATACTGTAAAAGGCCGGTCGAGGATATGATCCTGTACGCACACGGACCGTTTAATTTCGAAGTGATGTATGACTTCATGGTGCAGACTGACGACTGCCTCTATAAGACTGCGGACAAAAAAGTGAGACGGGCGGAAGTGTTTGACGGTAAACGGGTTTTATTCGAATTATCCGGCAGTGGGGAGCCGGATTCCATTCGGCTTGAAATCCTGTACAATGAAGGTGTGGCGGAACAGGTCATCCTGGCCTATGTCAGGGACTGGTTCGACTTGGATTATGACCTGGAGCTTTTTTATGAATTTGCACGCGGTGATGCGAGGCTTCAGGAAGTGTCGCAGAAATTACGCGGTTTCCGCATGCTTGCCTACGTCAATATCACTGATGTGCTGGTCTGGTCCATCATCGGGCAGCAGATCAATATGAAATTTGCCTATGTTTTAAAAGAGCGGCTTGTGAAACATTTCAATCATTTTGTCGAATACGGAGGCGAGAAATACTGGATCATGCCGTCGGCGGAAGAATTGCTTACACTCAGTGTGGAAAAGATGCGGGAGATGCAGATTTCACACAGGAAGGCGGAATACATACTGAACTGTGCAGAGGGAGTAAGGGACGGCGTATTATCGAAAGCATACCTGCAGTCTTTCGCAAGCTATGAGGAAGCGAAAGTGCATCTGACCAAAGTGAGGGGAATCGGTCCCTGGAGTGCGAATGTCGTGCTGATGCGGACGATTAAATTCAGACGCGCGGTGCCGATCGGGGATGCCGGGCTCAGGAATGCATTCAAAATTACGGACAGGCTGGAGGAGAAGCCGAACCGTGAATATATGGAACAGATCATCTCGGAATGGGGTGCATTCGGTACGTATGCCACGATTTATATGTGGCGTATACTCGGATGATGATAAGGAGGGAAGGCATGAAGTTTTTATTGCCGGTATTATTATTTTTAGGGTTTTTTGGAAGCGTTTCAGAAGCGGGACCCCATAATACTTTTGATAAAGAATTGGAACCGCTTGAAGCCTCCACTGTAGAGGCGGTGGTCTCAGAGCATTTTGAGAAGAGCTTTTCCTTCGCAGCAGCGGGTGATGTGCTGATCCATGATCATCTGTATGAGGATGTCAAAACGGAAAACGGTTATGAATTTGCATCACGCGTGCAGTCAGTGGCTCCGTACATGGAAAAGCATGACCTCACTTTTCTGAACCAGGAAACGCCGATCGCCGGAGAAGCACTTGGTTTGAGCGGATATCCGAATTTCAACTCACCGCTTGAAGCGGCGGATCTGCTGGAAGCATTTGGAACGGATATCGTTTCGAATGCGAATAACCATACGCTCGATAAGAAAGAAGAAGGTATACTCCGCACAATCGATCTATTTGAAAAGAAGGGCATTGAATATGTCGGTGCGAATAAAAGTGCAGAAGATGCTGAACGGGACCGGATAATGGAAGTGAACGGGATCAAAGTCGGCTTCCTTGGATATACATACGGGACAAACGGCATGCCGATTCCTGAAGGCAAGGATTATCTGGTGAATCTTATAGACGGCAGTCCGATCAATCAGGATATCGAGGAATTGGATAAAAAAGTGGACCTGCTCATCGTCAGCATGCACCAGGGTGTGGAGTATGAAGAATTTCCAAGGGAGGAACACAGGCAGCAGATGCTGGAGATGACCGAACGCGGCGCAGATGTTGTTCTGGGACACCATCCGCATGTGCTTCAGCCGATTGAGATCAATGAAACAAAAGACGGCAGGGAAGCGGTTATTGCCTATTCACTCGGCAACTTCTTCAGTGCCCAGCAGTCACTTGAAACCAAGCTTGGCGGCATCATCGGATTCGATGTGACTAAGCAGGACGGGGAGACCAGCGTGGATGACATAAAATTCATGCCGACATACGTATCCAGCCAGGAATATGACAATTTCCAGCTCGTTCCACTGGCTGATGCCGGAGAATATGGTCTTGAGGATGCAGGTTCAGTTTATGAGGATGTGAGTTCCCATATGACAGAGTACTCGGATCAGGTGGAAGTAGTGGAATATATGGAATGAAAAAGCAGCGGATCCCTTCAGGGGATCCGCTGTTTTATCTGTCTCTATTTTTGATATCGCGCAGTACGGGGAGGAGGGACACCAGTCCGACAATGACTAGGGCGGCAATGAGAATACCGTTGAGCGGCGGGTCCAATCTGTCATTTAAAAATATGTAGATTGCAATCAGGGCGATGAGAGTAAGAGTGAGATTCAGCCATTTCAGACCTTTGAAATTCATGTAATAACTCCTTTAGATGAGGATGAGCAACAGTCCATTCGCTTTAAAAGCGCTTACCGTAATGTTATCATAGAATTGAAAGCGATAGAATTATTTAGCAGGGAGGAAAAAAGCATGAACTATATTATGGCCATTCAGCTATTGCCACAGCACCCGCAGAAAAGTGGTTACTATGAACATGTAACCAGTGCGATTGAAATCATCGAAGAAAGTGGTCTTACGCATTTTGTCGGTCCAATGGAAACAACAATCGAAGGATCAATAGATGAATTGATGAACCTTGTTAAAAAACTTAACCGTCATCTTGAGAATGAAGGATGCAACCAAGTAACTTCCAACATCAAGCTCATCCAATCAAATGAACCGATCAAAATAAAAGAAATCCTCTCAGATTATTACGAGTTCGACGAAGACGAGTAAATTTGATTGAAACTGGAGTGACCCGGGATGGTAATCCCGGGTTTTTATGTTGTCCGGAGCGCTTTTGGGCGGGCGCAGGCCGATAAACGGGTATATCGGCCCAGGCTTGCTGAGCGTAGGCCGACAAATGGTTATATCGGCCCAGGCTTGTTGAGCGCAGGCCGACAAATGGTTATATCGGCCCAGGCTTGTTGAACGCAGGCCGACAAACGGTTATATCGTCCCAGGTTTGCTGAGCGTAGGCCGATAAACGGGTATATCGGCCCAGGCTTGCTGAGCGCAGGCCGACAAACGGTTATATCGGCCCAGGCTTGTTGAGCGCAGGCCGACAAATGGGTTTATCGGCCCTGGTATCATCCGCTCTCCGCTCCGCACGCATAAAAAAGAAACCGGGTTTCCCCGGTTTCAGACAAATTTAATTTTCTATTGGTTCCGAGCGGATATGGAATCTGACGCCTCTGGGACCTTCTATGCTGAACATGCCTCCGATGCCTTCCACGACGTCGAGTGTGAGCCGCGTGTGTTTCCAGTATTCGTATTGCCTGTGGTGCATATAGAAGGGTACATCTTCGATTTCACCGAGTTTGATGTCGGCATCGCCGATGATCATCGTACCTTCTCTGAAACACATCGGGCTGGATCCGTCACAGCATCCACCGGACTGGTGAAACATGAGTGGACCGTGTTCTTCTTTCAATTCCCTGATCAGGGATCTGGCCGCTTCTGTTGCATCTATACTGCTCAGCGTTTCCATTTTAGAAGAATCCTTTTGGTGATTCGCTGTAACTTACGAGCAGGTTTTTAGTCTGC
>CAYTIR010000008.1:0-15020 GCA_964437955.1 uncultured Staphylococcaceae bacterium | reverse complement strand
GCTGGTAGTGGCTGAGCATCATCAAGTGGTTTTCGCGGCCGATACCACTCATTTTGTAGCCACCGAATGCTGCATGGGCAGGGTAGTCATGATAAGTGTTCACCCATACGCGGCCTGCCTGGATTGCGCGTCCGAATCTGTATGCTTTGTTCTGTGAGCGGGTCCATACGCCGGCACCAAGTCCGTACAATGTATCATTGGCGATTGCGATGGCTTCATCATCATCTTTATATGTGGCCACGGCAAGGACCGGTCCGAAGATTTCCTCTTGGAAAATGCGCATCGTGTTGTCGCCTTTGAAGATGGTCGGTTCAAAGTAATAACCGCCTTCGATGTCCCCATCGACTTCTTTGATGTTTCCGCCGATCAATACTTCCGCACCTTCCTTGCGTCCGATATCTAGATATGAGCTGATCTTTTCTTTCTGCTCTTTGGACGTCTGCGCACCCATCATTGTGTTTTCATCGAATGGGTTGCCGACTTTTATTTTCTCGACTCGTTCGATGACACGTTTCATGAATTCATCATAAATATCTTCATGGATCAGGGCACGTGAAGGACAAGTACATACTTCACCCTGGTTCAGTGCGAACATTACGAGACCCTCGATTGCTTTATCCAGATAGTCATCATCGGCATCCATGACATCTTTTGCGAAGATGTTTGGTGATTTACCACCGAGTTCAAGTGTGACCGGTATGATATTCTGACTGGCATTCTGCATGATGATCCGACCTGTAGTCGTCTCACCTGTGAATGCGATTTTGTTGATCTTGTCGTGTGTAGCCAATGCCTGTCCGGCTTCTGAACCAAAGCCGTTGATGACGTTGACGACACCCTTTGGAATCAGATCCCCGACGAGTTCCATCAGATGAAGGATCGTCGACGGTGTCTGTTCCGCCGGCTTCAGAACAATCGAGTTGCCTGCTGCAAGTGCAGGTGCGAGCTTCCATGTCGCCATGAGCAGCGGGAAGTTCCACGGAATGATCTGGCCGACCACACCGAGCGGTTCATGGTAATGGTATGCCACAGTGTCATTATCGAGCTGGGAAATTCCGCCTTCCTGTGCTCTGATGGCACCGGCGAAATATCTGTAATGATCGACGACGAGCGGCAGATCGGCATTCAATGTTTCACGTACAGCCTTGCCATTTTCAAATGTTTCAAGGACGGCAAGTTCTTCAAGGTTCTCTTCGATACGGTCGGCAATCTTAAGTAAAATATTACTGCGCTCGGTCGGGGAAGTCTGCCCCCATGATTTCTGTGCTTCGTGCGCTGCAGCAACTGCCTTGTCGACATCCTCTTTTGTGGAACGCGGTACTTTTGAGACCGCCTTTCCGATGACAGGCGATTCATTGTCAAAATACTTTCCGCCTGTTGGCGGCACCCATTCGCCTCCGATGTAGTTCTCATACTGATCTTTTACCCTGTACTTCGCATCCGCTTTGTTTGGAAAATCAAATGCCATTTGTCATACCCCCTAATAGTTATAATCCAATCTTATCTGAATACTCTGTATTTTGTAAAGGCTTTCACACTTTGGGAGATAACTTGGTCATCGTGCACATTTCCTTTATAATCAAAAGGGAATAAAGACAGGGGGAAAGAAAATGGGAAAATGCCCTTTTTGCAGTCACGAATGGACTTACAAACAAAAATTATTCGGATATTCACTAAAGCCGAGAACACGGATAAAATGTCCGGAATGCCGGGAATACCTGGAACCTTCGACACTTACAATCATATATGACTATATCGCCATCATCGGAGTGGCGTTGCTGGTGTTTCTATTAATACCGGTCATGCAGCTGCCGGTAAACCTGTCGATTTTAATCAGTGTGGCACTGCTGGTCGTCTATCTCATGATATTCCTGCCGTTTACCCTGAGATTCCAAAAATACGATTACAAATGAATGACTATGGAAGTACACCGTCCGGCCGGTTGATTTTATTCCTTACTGTGTTAAGATGAAAAAGTTGTTAATACAATATTATGTAAAATTACACGGGGTGAAGGAATGAAAAAGTACAAATTGATGGACTGGCCGACGTTTATCGTATCTTTACTGATTTTACTGTCGGTCGTCATACCGCTTATGGCATTTCCGGAAGCGAGTAATACACTTATACTTACCCTCAACAGCATGGTGACTTCGGGTCTGGGTGCAGTCTACCTTGCTTTGGGCATCGGAGTATTGTTTTTTGTTCTTTATATAGCATTCGGAAAATATGGGCAGGTGACGCTCGGAGAAGCGTCGGATGAGCCTGAATTCCGCACACTGAGCTGGGCGGCCATGCTGTTTTGTGCCGGTATCGGCTCCAGTATCCTGTACTGGGGCGTCATCGAATGGGTGTATTATTACCAGGCACCGCCGTTCCATCTGGAACCGGAAAGTGAAGAAGCAATCAACTATGCGAGTGCATACGGTATTTTCCATTGGGGACCGATCGCATGGGCGATCTATGTCCTGCCGGCACTACCGATCGCATATTCCTTATATGTCAAAAAGACGCCGATACTCAAGATCAGTCTCGCATGTGAACCGATCCTGGGTAAATATACGACAAGATGGCCGGGCAAGATCATCGACATCCTCTTCATTTTCGGGTTGCTTGGCGGCGCAGGAACGACTCTCGGACTTGCGACCCCGATGATTGCGGCGGGGATAGAATCACTGTTTGGAGTGGACGGCGAAAATATTGTCCTGCGTTCAAGCATATTGATTATAGCCACAATGATTTTTGCATTCAGTGCCTATTCTGGTCTGAGACGGGGAATAAAAATACTCAGTGATATTAATATATGGCTGACATTTATTTTGCTGGCCTTCGTTTTTATCGTCGGACCGACGGTCTTCATCATGGAAACGACAGTGTCCAGTCTGGGTCTGATGTTCAAGGACTTCTTCCGTATGGCAACCTGGCTCGAACCGTTTGGCGGATTTAATAATATAGAAGAGACTTCCTTCCCGCAGGACTGGACGGTCTTCTACTGGGCATGGTGGCTTGTTTATGCACCATTTGTCGGATTGTTCATCGCCCGCATTTCAAAAGGAAGGCGCCTGAAGGAAGTTGTTTTGGGCACGCTGATCTACGGTACACTCGGTTGTGCCCTGTTCTTTGGCATACTTGGCAACTACGGGTTGTGGCTGGAACTTTCAGGTACATTCTCAGTGACTGAAGTGCTTGCGAACCAGAGCGGAGAAGATGCGATCATGGCAATCATCGGACAATTGCCGATGGGGGATGCGACTACTGTGTTGTTCCTTGTCACTGCACTGATCTATCTTGCGACGACATTTGATTCAGGTTCATATATACTCGCAGGCACGACACAGACAGAAGTGGAAGGTGAGCCCTACAGGTGGAACCGGTTATTCTGGGCATTTGCACTTTCCCTGCTGCCATTTTCATTGCTGCTGATCGGCGGAGAGGATTCATTGAATCTGCTTCAGACGACATCCATTGTTGCGGGGGTACCACTCATTGTGATTTTCATCATGCTGATGGTGTCATTTATCAGGACATTGGGTGACGACAGGGTCAAACTCGAAGAGAGAAGAAGATTATACAAGGAAAAAGAAAGGAAGACCCTTTCCATTACACACGCAAATCGTGACAAATGGTGGGAGTAGTCTGATCTATCCGGAGCACTTATCAGGGCATACGACCCTGGTAAGTGCTCTTTTATTTCACTGTGATAATTGAAAACCAAGCAATAATACATGTTTAGTGGGATAATGGTATATACAGTAAAGTGAAAGGATGAGTGCAGTGATCATTTATAAAAAATGTCTGGACTGTGGCTCACGCGAAACCGAAGAGCTCCGGGTCGATGCGTATTCATGCAATAAGTGTGGAAGGGAATGGACCAAGGAGGAAGCCTTTGAAGCGGCATATGATGAAATCAATGTCATGAAAGTTTCCTATGGCGGATTTTTTAACGGGTACAACGAAATAGATATTGATTTGAAAAACAGCGAAGTCACTTTGGGCTTCACACGCGGTAAAACTGAAAAGACCACTAGAACACTTGATGATAAAGAGATTACAGAACTCATGGATATGATTAAAGAAGTGGATATACTGAACTGGAAACGGAGCTATGATAATCCGTTTGTCCTTGACGGTACGCAGTGGGAGATCACTTTGAAGCGGGATGCGGGTGATTTGCTCCGTTCCGGAAACAACGATTTCCCGGCAAGATGGGATACATTCGGGAGCGGTATTGAAAAAATCGCTAAGATCAGTATTTTCCAGCATTGATCTAAACATGAAGAAGGCGCGCTTTGAGGATGGAATCCACTCCTTGAAGCGCGCCTTTTATATTATACGACCTGTTCACCTTTTATGAATGTGTGTACGAGGTTACCGTCATCATCATAGAGGACGAGGTCAGCGTCGGCACCGGTTTTGATGACGCCTTTCTGGTCAGTGATCCCAAGTTCAGCAGCCGGGTTATACGAGGACATTTTGACGATGTCTGTCCAGCCGCAGCCTGTAAACTCGAGCATATTCCTCACTGCCTGGTCCATCGTCAGTACGCTGCCGGCAAGCGTTCCGTCGGCCAGACGGGCTTCATTCCCGGTCACATGCACTTCCTGGCCGCCAAGATCATATTGGCCATCCGGCAGTCCCTGGGCACGCATGGCATCGGTGATCATGATCATCCTGTCGGAAGAGATGGTATCATAGGCAAATTTCACCATCTCCGGCCTGGAGTGGATACCGTCGGAAATGATTTCTACATATGCATCAGACATGTAGGAGAATCCGACTACACCGGGTTCCCGGTGATGCAGCCCCCGCATGCCGTTATAAAGATGGGTCACATGACTGACACCATTCTTTTCTGCTTCAAGCAGGGTTCCGTATAAAGCGTCTGTGTGTCCGGCGGAAGGGATGATATCAAGTGCCTTCAACGCTTCAAGGAAACTGCCGTCCCCATCCTCTTCAGGTGCAAATGTGATCAGCCGGATTCTATTACCCGATATATCCTGCAGATGGCGGATCAGATCCGCATCAGGGGCGACAATATGGTCCGGATGCTGGGCGCCGGGGTGCTTTTTGGAAATAAAAGGCCCCTCTTGATGGATGCCGAGCATTTCCGCACCGGAGCGGTAAGTGTAGTCAGCAAGGTTTTTCAGTGACCGTTCGACATTCTCTATCGTGGAAGTCATCGTTGTCGCAAGGAAGGAAGTGGACCCTGTCTTGGGCAGGTGGGCGGAGATCTTTTCGACATATTCCATGTCCGCGTCCATTGCATCCACGCCGTCAGCACCGTGGATATGCATTTCAATCGCACCGGGGAGCAGATTTCTGTTTTTCGCATCTATGACATCATCAGCTTCGGGGCAATTTTCCATTCGTCCGAAAGAATGAATTTTTTTATCTGCCATGAGCAGCCAATGATCTGGGCAGACCACTTCATGTGTGACTATAGTGGCATTCTTTATCAGTAATTTCATATAACCGCACCTTTATTGGAAATTTTATTTACCTAAAATTGAACTGTCAATAAAATTAGTATATCAAACATATGGCAAAATATGCTATATTGTAAGCGATAACATATATTAAGGGTGAAAAAGGGAGGAAAAAATATGTTACGTTATGTTCAAAACATGGGGAGATCGTTCATGCTTCCGGTATCAGTGCTGCCGGCTGCTGCCTTGCTGCTCGGTATCGGCTATGCGATCGACCCGACGGGTTGGGGCGGTGAAAGTGTCATTGCCGGCTTCTTCATCAATGCGGGCGGTTCGATACTGGATCATCTGGCCATCATCTTCTCAGTAGGACTGGCATTCGGCATGTCGAAGGATAAGAACGGGGCGGCAGCGATTACAGGGCTTGTGTCATTCCTTGTAGTGACCAACCTTTTAAATGCGGACTCTGTTGCATTGCTCCAGGGTGTACCGGTGGAAGAGGTCGGTGAGGCGTTCGGTGTCATAGAGAATAACGTCCTGATCGGCATTGTCACCGGGCTGATCAGCGCGGCGTTGTACAACCGTTTCAGTAACGTGAAACTGCCTGCGTATCTCGCGTTCTTCAGCGGAAGACGGGCAGTGCCGATCATTGCCGTATTCGTGATGCTCGCTGTCACAGGTGTTCTTTATGTTGCATGGCCGCTGCTTTACAACGCGCTGTTCAACTTCGGTGAATGGATCAGCGGACTCGGTGCTCTGGGCGCAGGGATTTACGGTTTCTTCAACAGACTGCTCATTCCGACTGGTCTGCACCATGCGCTGAACTCCGTATTCTGGTTCGATACAGTTGGAATCAATGATATTGGAAAGTTCTGGGCAAGTGAAGGTGAGGCAGGAATCACAGGACGTTATCAGGCCGGATTCTTCCCGATCATGATGTTCGGTCTTCCAGGTGCTGCACTTGCGATGTACCATACTGCGAAAACGAAGTATAAAAAAGCTGCGGGCTCCGTACTGCTGGCGACAGCACTTACTTCATTCCTGACAGGTGTAACTGAACCGATGGAATTCTCGTTCATGTTCCTGGCACCATTGCTTTACGTCGTCCATGCATTCCTTACAGGGCTGTCCATGTTCGTCGCTGCATTGTTTGAATGGACTGCAGGGTTCGGCTTCAGTGCGGGTCTGATCGACTTTGTACTCAGCACACAAGTGCCAATCGCAAACCAGCCGTACATGCTCATAGTACAGGGACTCGTATTCTTCGTCCTGTACTATGTGATCTTCAGAGCAATCATCACTATGATGGACCTTAAGACACCTGGACGTGATGCATCTGTTCTGGCTGAGGATGGAGCATCCACCGTTTCAGATGACAGCGGTGAGGAAACAAGTGCATCTGCAGGCAGCTTTGACGATAAATACTCGCAAAAAGCGGACAAGATTCTCATCGGCCTTGGCGGCAAGGAAAATATTGATACAGTGGATTACTGTACAACGAGATTGAGAATAAACGTCCATGATGACTCAAAAATTGATGAAGACCAGATTAAAACTTCAGGTGCCCACGGTGTAGTCAAACCGGGTAAAAACAATGTGCAGGTTGTTGTTGGTACGGAAGTTGAACATGTGGCTGAAGAAATGAAACGCATGCTGTAAATCTTTCAGCAGGGGCATTCCGGATAATCGGGATGCCTTTTTGAATGGTTCCATTGGGGTTTTATTATATAATGGCGGCAAAGGAGGGGGATCATGTTTTCTTTTAATCATCCTGTAGAGATAAAGTTCGGCGAAGGGACTTTCGCCCGTCTGAATGAATTCGTTGAGGATTTTGATTATGAAAGGATTGTTGTGGCTGCTTCCGGTTCCCAGGTGGAGAACGGGGTTGTGGAATTGATTGAATCCCTGCTCGGGGAGAAGGTCAGGCAGGTGGTCACAGGGATTGAACCGAACCCGACGCTCGGCAATGTTGAATCAATCATCAGTGCATTGTATGAACATGATGCCCATGCTGTCATCGCAGCAGGCGGCGGGTCTGTGATGGATGCATCGAAGGCAGCAGCTGCCGCCTATATGCAGGGGGTCGGTATAGAAGAATTGTTCGATCATACAGACTTTTCCGAAGCGCTGCCGATCATAGCCATCCCATCCACAAGCGGTTCTGCATCGGAAGTGACGGCTTCGAGTGTCATCAGCGATAAGGAAAATGGTCTGAAAGTGCCTCTGTCGGGTCCGGGGCTGTATCCGAAACTGGCGGTGGTGGATCCTGAACTGACGTTTACATGTCCGCCGAATGTCACCGCTGTTTCAGGGATTGATGTAATCTGCCATGCGCTGGACTGCCTGGGTTCGGCTAAAAGCAATCCCATCTCGGATGCACTCGCAATCCGTGCAGCCCGGCTGGCATTTGAAAATCTTCCGGTGGCGTTTGAAGAATCGGAGAACAGGACAGCGCGTAAGAACATGTCGCTGGCGAGCGTGCTGGCGGGAATGGCATTCAGCCAGACCGGCACGACGGCATCCCATGCAATGAGCTATTATCTGACATCGCATTTTGATATTCCCCACGGGGAAGCATGTGCCTTTTCGCTGGATGAGTGGTTTGTGATAAACGCCGGAGCGAATCCTGAACTGCATCAGCATGCGAGGGATATCGGGTTCGAGGACGCCCGTCACCTAAGTGTCGGGTTCAATGACCTGAAAAGGAAGGTTGGGCTCAGGCTCACTTTGGAGGCGCTCGGCATCCACCGGGAGCATATGGAAAAGATAGCGGAGGAAAGTCTGAAGCAGGCGAACATGAAAAACAACATAGCACAATTGGACAAAGGTGAAATCCTGCAGCTGCTCGAAAGAAAGCGGGTGGAGTCCTGATGAAAAGGGTCCTGTTCATAATAGGTTTCGCTGCATTGATTTTTATAGTGGGATGTGATGGTATGGAGGAAAAGAAAGACTATCTTGTCAGCGTAAAAGAGGATTTTACTGAAGAAGAATTAAATGCACTGGATATTGCAGATGAAGATATAAAACATAAATATTCAATAATGAGTATGTATTTGATCTCTTTGAGCGAAAGCCAGGTGAAGGAATTGGAGAATCACGAAAATGTGAACTATGTGGAAGCGGACAAAGAGGTTTCGACACCTGAGCCCGGAAATGATGAAAAATGATCGGGAGGTGTGATGCATGGTTCTGATCATCCGGGAATCCACAGTGGCGGATGCTCTCAGGGTTGCTGTCGTATGCAGCGAGGGCTGGCGTCAGACTGTCCAGGGGACGATGTCCGAATCTTTCCAGCAAGCAACGGTCTCCTTCTGGTACACAGAAGATAAGGTGATGCAGGATATCAGAAGGGGGCGTTACAGATATGTTGCGGAGGTCGACGGAACAGTCGCCGGAGTCATCGGCGGGGCAATGACAGCGCGGGACACATCTGAAATCACCATATTCTACGTAGATGAACAATATCGCTACCAGGGCATCGGAAAGAGGATGCTGGAGAAAATTACCGGTGATCATATTGAACGGGGTGCCGTTCAGCAATGGGTCTCCATCCAGCAGGGGAACACTCACGGCCAGCCATTCTATGAAACGCAGGGTTTCAAGTATCAGCATTCAAAGGAAACGAAGACGGCAACCGGTGAAACGCAGGTGTCGCTCAGATTCAAGCGGAAACTATAAACAGCCTGTAATCCTATGATTCGTGATTACAGGCTGTTTTTATTTTACTAAGGCTTCTATTTCTTTTTCAGCTGCTTTAATATGGTCTTCCACCTTATCACTGATATCTTCCAGATAAAAAGCAGATTCAGCTTTTTTTAAATATTCTTTTGCATTAGACGGGTCGTTCAAAGAAATATAGATCAGGCACATTAAATGAAGTGCCCTGCCCAGATAATACATCGTATTGTGTTCCTGTATTCTGATCAGCAGTTTATAACAGATGTCGAGGGCCTGTATATATTCGTGGTTTATGTACAGGCTGTTTGCATAACCATAATAGAGCTGGATCAGCATGTAATGGTCGAAATAATGGATGTCTTCATGTTCCAGAATGCGCGTCCTGTAACGGGTATACAGTCGGAGTGCTTCATCATGCTTATACTGGTTGATATATAGATCTCCAAGAGTATTTACGATTTCCAGTTCCAGGTCGGTCTTGTTTTTCTTCTCTTTCATCAGTTCAATCAAGATTTCTTCTGCCTTATCATATTTCTCTTCATTTCTTAGGACAATGGCAGAGTAGGTTCTGAAGAGCCTGTCAAAATTATTATACTTCAAATCGAAATTCGGGTTATTATTGATTGTTTCTTCTGCATCTTTCAATGTCATCTTCAGCATATCGGGATGACGGAAGTATACATATTCACGCAGCTTCTCCAAATAGTAGTCCATCATTGCATATTCTGAATCATCATCGACGAACAGAGTCTGCATACTGATGCCGAGCCGCTGGCATAGCTGATAGAGGACTTCCGCTGTGATGGCAGTGTCTCCGCGTTCGAATCTGTAAATTGTGGTCATGCCGCATATGCCTTCGGACAGATCTTTATGGGTCAGTCCTTTAAGATGCCTGATTTTCTTGAATCGCTCAAAATATTCCATATACACCCTCCTTTTTGTTCACAATTTTTGCATATGTGAATATTGATTAAAAATTTAGAATACTTCATAATATGGTTATAGACATTGATTGGTGGTGAACGGGATGAAGAAACTTATCGGCGTATTGATTGTGGGCCTCATGTTAGCTAGCTCTTTATACTTCGGCAATCTGGAACCAGTAGAAGCGAGTATTGTTAAGCCGGATTCAGCTGAATTTGGGATCGCTGGCGGCGGCGCATATTTACCTGATGGTAGACCCCGCCCCATTGATGTTTATTAGCAACTTTTAGTAAGTTCATTTTTTCCTTACCCTTAATTGGATTTACCCCTGCCTATGAAATGCACCCGACCTCTTAATAATTTCAGGCAGGGGGTTTTTTTGTCCAAAATATGCCAGGTGCATGTATATCAGCTTATCTTTCATATTAGCATACCCAGAATTGAAATGCCTTAATTCCAAAATGGGGAAAATTCATCATAATTATACATAAGAACAGATTTAATTTCATTTTTGACGTTGTTTGTTATAATTGGAGAAAAGAATTTCGGAGGAAAAGATGAAGAAATACATAAGAGTGGTCGGCGCGGTCATTGTTAATGAAAATGATGAAATTTTATGTGCCCAGCGCCCTGAAGGTAAAAGTTTGGAACTGATGTGGGAATTCCCTGGCGGTAAAATCGAAGCGGGTGAGGAACCGATAGATGCCCTGACACGTGAACTGGAAGAGGAGATGGGGTGTCAGATTGAAGTGGTAACAAAATCACCACTACAGTGCATGAGTATGACTTTGGCATTGTTGAACTGACTACATACTATTCGAAAGTGATTTCCGGTGAAATCGAGCTGCTTGAACACGTGGACATGAAATGGCTCGCAAGAAATGTGATTGATACATTGGAATGGGCTCCGGCGGATATTCCGGCAATCGAACTGATTAAAAAGGGATAGTATATTTGCCCGGATAAGCGGAGACTCTGGAAACAGGGTCTCTTTTTGTATGATGATTTCCATTGGATTTATTTAGAATATTCAGTATAATTATATTTAAATTATTTACGGGAGTGTTTTTACGCGATGAAAGTTTCAATAATAGGAGCAGGGAACGGCGGAATTGTTGCTGCGGCTGATTTAACAGTGAGAGGGCATGAGGTGACACTGTATCATTCACTGCAGGCGTTGAAAGATCCGCATCAGGATATCATGCAGGAAAAATTGATGTTTAGAGGCAAAGAAGTGACATTCCATAAATTCACCCAGGATCCGGCTGAGGCGGTAGAAGGGGCGGAAGTGATCATGACATGCCTGCCGACGAATATACTGCCGCAGATGTTTGAAGAACTGATTCCATATCTGGATAACGGACAGATGATTTTTATTAATGGTGCAAGCGCGATGAACAGCGTGGTTCTGACAAATCTGCTTAATGAAAGACGAAGTGGTGTATCTGTGATGATTGGTGAATCGATGTCACTGACTTACGCTGCCAGGTATGATTATGAAAATAATGATGCTGATATCATCCTGCGCAGCAAACATAATCTGTTCAGCGCCTACCCAAGCAGCAACACTGAGCTGATGCTGGAAAAACTTCTCGGACTGTATGATACGCTGGTACCTGCAAATAATGTGATTGAGACGGCGTTGAACAATGGGAATCCGGAAAGCCATCCGGCACCCTCGATTTTAAACACCGGGTATATTGATAACCACGGGGATGAGTTCTATCTGTATAAAGAAGGGGTGACGCATCATACTGTAAAAGCGATTGAAGCCATTGACCGGGAGCGTCAGGCAATCTGTGCCGCGCTTGATTTCGAAGTGCTTGATAAGTCGGCACGTTCAGAACGCAGCACTTATTTTGAAGGTAATAAAAGTCTCAAGGATCAATACAACGAAAGCATTGTGCTTAAAGACCTGCTGGGACCGACAACGCTCAATAACAGATATATCATTGAAGACGTCGGTTACGGACTCGTGTTGTGGAAGAGCCTCGGCGAGGCTGTGAATATTGAGACGCCGACGATTGATTCCATCATCCATCTGGCGTCGATTATGCTGGAGTATAACTTCCTGCAGGAAGGGCTGACGCTTGAGAAACTTGGCATCGACAGGAAAATGGACTTGAATGCCCAAGTATGAAAACTGCCCCGACTGTTGTTCGGGGCAGTTTAATCATTCATTCTTTTTATGGGCGATGACTTCCGCACCGCGGTTATCCGCAATTTCTTTGGCACGTTTCACTGCTTCATCTTTAGTGTCGTACGTATTGCTCGGGCGCTTGGCGCCTTTCGTCTGCACTTTCCATTCATCATCTTCATAAAATACTTCTACATCATTATCTGCAATCTTGCCGCCCTGGACATCGGGATCGTCTTCATGCTCGGTGATATCTTTATTCTCAAGCTCTTTTAATTCATCATCTGTTGCATCTTTATACCATTCCTGGGCCTGTTCGGTTCCGATAGGAATCGCCCGGTTATCTTCATATCCTTCCTTGAGGAGGGCATTGATGATATCAATGGCTTTCCTGCGTTCGAGCTTCTCCATATTTTTGAGTGAATCCGGATAATCATTTGTTGTATAAGGCATTCCGATTTCTCCTTTCATCAATCTCTAGTATTATAGTACCCACAATATTAATGAATAAAGGTGATGGAATGCTATTTAAGTATGAAGTGGAAACAGATAAGAGGGAAACATTCGTCAATATCGATTCCCTGGTCCGGAAGGCCCTTGATGAATCCAGGCTGAAAGCCGGTATAATGGTTATTTATACGCCGCATACCACGGCAGGTATTACCATCAATGAGAACGCAGATCCGGATGTAGTCAGAGATCTCGTATACGGTATGAATGTCACTTTCGATAATAAGGAAGAGTATCAGCATGCTGAAGGGAATTCGGATTCCCATATGAAGTCTTCGCTGGTGGGCGCAAGCGAAACTGTCATTGTGGAGAATGGTAAAGTCATCTACGGAACGTGGCAGAGTACATATTTTGCAGAATTCGACGGGCCCCGCCGAAGGACGGTCTATATAAAAGTGATCAAAGGATAGGGTTAAAAATGGCATAGAAAAACCTGCACCGGGTGAGTGCAGGAAAAATAGGAGAAATTTTTATTAAGAAAATGGAATAGGTTGTAGTTAATATTTATTAACTATCTTTATAATACTGAATTTTCAGATTAATTTCAAGAGTTAATTCAATTTTTTTGGATTTATTTTTTAGGTATCGGGTAAATGGTATCAAAAGGGTATTGGAGGCAATTATGGAATTCATTAAAGCATTGTTGATGTTTTTGGTTAAATTGTTTGTTGTTCTTTTAGTCATTGCCACTGCCGGCATTGCGGTACTGGCTTTTTTCCTGAAAAAAGATGTGGATGAAATCAAGGAATTCACTGAGAATCTGAAGCGGGAAATCAATTCGGAAAAAGCAGAAGGATAAATGTATTTATTTTCGGGCGGGGCACTTTCGGTGTTCCGTTTTTTTGTTTTTGGCCGGCTTGTCTCATCGTTTTCAGTCCGTTGATGTGAGCAGCAGGGTCTCGTATTAATGATTTAAATCCGATGATGTGAGATGGGGGTGCTCGGCTTATCGTTTTTTATTCGTTGATGTAAGATCCGTTGTACGCCTCATCGTCAAGATTTCGTTGATGCAAGCCGGGCAGGGTCATATTAACGAACTGAATACGTTGATGTGAGAAGCTGGTAGCCCATTAACGTTATAGAATCATTGATGTGAGGGGTGGCCGGTCATCTTCTCGTTCCGGATTCAATGATGCGAGCCCGGGATAATCAAGGGATGTAATCGGCAGCTGGCCCCCTCACGAGTTCTGCCAAATAAAAAGACAGGACGCCTCATATGTCGGTATCCTGTCTTAAACATCCTGTATGACTTTATTCGTTCAACGTCTGGTCCAGTACTTGGATATTTTCCCTCATGAGCGACTGATATGTTGCATCATCAGGGTCACGGTCGGTCAGCACAGCAAGGTTATGGAATTCCAGCGGTTCCGTTCCTGTTTCCTTGCGGATGGTATCGGCAATCTTGGATGTGAGATTTTGTTCATATAAAATGTACGGCACGTTTTGAGCCTCAACATTATCTATGATTTCAACAAGCTCCTGCTGGGAGGGTTCCTGGTTGTTCATTCCGGTGATGCCTGTCTGGTTGAAATGATACCTGTCGGCCAGATAGCTTAGAGATTCATGTGAAATATAAACGGTGTCCCGGGCGGGAGATTCTGTGATCGATTTGAATTCTTTGTCAATCTGTTCCAGTTCGCCCTTCAAGGTTTCGAAGTTTTCTTTATAAAGATTTTCCTGATCCGGATTCATCTCGATGAGTTTGTCCTTTATGGATTCAGCCATCTGCAGTGAAAACATCGGGTCAAGCCATATATGGGGATCCTGTGAATTCTGAACATGTCCGTGTTCCTCTTCATGTCCGTGCTCATGAGCATCATCTTCATGATCGTGACCGTGATGCATTTCTATGAAGTCATCTTCTGAAATGACGGCTCCGGCTGCAAAGAAATTGCCGTGGTCTCCGACCGCATTTTTAATTGTCTCCGCCGCCGGATCGAACTGGTCCGTTGTATAGACGAATAAATCCCCGCCTGCGAAAGCCATCATTTCCTTTTGGGTAGGTTCGTATGAATGGATGTCGACACCGTTCGGATAGATTGTTTTTACCTCGACTGTGTTGCCGCCGATCTGTTCGACGAAGCTTTTCAGCGGGAATACGGTTGTATAGATTTCCAGTGTATCTTGATCTCCGCCTGGCTCATCTTCTGGTCCGTTGCCGCAGGCGGAGAGTGCGAGCACCACCAGGCTTGTATATATGAGTATCATAAATTTTTTCATGTATGTGTGCTCCTTTTATTCATCATAACGTAATGATTACGATTTAAAATTATATCGTAATCGTTACGGCCAGGCAAGGGGAAAATGATATTTTTATAAAAGTATTGAAAAAAATATCATAAACG
>CAYTIR010000007.1:9725-55940 GCA_964437955.1 uncultured Staphylococcaceae bacterium | reverse complement strand
TTTTTTCCTAAAAGATATCACACACTGGGGAAAGTACCTGTTTATCGCGCTGCTGATACTGATATTCACATCATTGTTGAGCTTTTTCATAGATCTGCCGTATCTGCACCTTGGAATAACAATCGCCGGCCTTGTACTTTATATACTGTTCACAATGTATGACTTTAACAGGATGAAGAATAAAAAATTCTCCGAGCGGGAGATGGGATTCAATCTGTTCATCAACCTGCTCATTATCATAAAGCGTATGCTTCGCCTGTATCGCTATATGAATAAAAACCGGTAAAATGGTATATTATATTAAAGAAATCTGATTTGAAGGAAGATGAAAGCATGGGAAGAAAATGGAATAACATTAAAGAGAAAAAAGCACAGAAAGATCAGAGTACGAGCCGGGTAAATGCAAAATTCGGACGTGAGATATATGTTGCGGCAAAAAAAGGCGAGCCGGATCCTGAGAGCAACCAGGCACTTAAAGCGGTCCTGGACCGGGCAAAAACCTATTCAGTCCCCAAACACATCATCGACAAGGCTATCGACAAAGCCAAAGGCAATGATGAGGAATCATTCGATGAACTGCGTTATGAAGGATTTGGCCCGGATGGTTCCATGCTGATCGTTGACGCTCTGACAAACAACGTCAACAGAACAGCATCCGATGTCAGGGCGGCATTCGGTAAAAACGGCGGCAACATGGGGGTCAGCGGTTCAGTCAGCTATATGTTCGACTCGAGGGCTGTTTTTGTCTTTGATGGGTTCGATTCTGAAGCGACCATGATGTACCTGATGGAAAACGATGTGGATGTTGAAGATGTAACTGACGAGAACGGCTTTACTGTAGTGTATGGAGATACTCAAGGGTTCCATGAAGTAAAACGTGCCCTGGATGAAATGGGTGTCGATGATTATGAGGTGGCAGAGCACACGATGATTGCACAGAACGAAGTGAATCTGGATGACGAGGCATTGGAACAGTTTGAGAAGCTGGTGGAAGCATTGGATGATCTTGAAGACGTATCCAACATCCATCACAACGTCAATCTGGGAGCTTAAATACACAGGGGGTAGGATCATGGATTTTGGTTATGAAGGCAAAGTGGCAGTGATTACCGGTTCGAGTAAAGGGATTGGACGTGAAACAGCCGCACAGATGGCGGCGCTCGGTGCGAAAGTGATGCTTGTTGCCAGAGGTGAGGAAGGGCTGATCAGTGCCAAAGAAGAAATCTCCCGTCACGGTGAAGTGGATTATGTCCAAGTGGATGTGACAGAAAAGGGTGCTGCAGATAAAATCATCGACAGTACCGTCAGCCGGTTCGGCCGGATTGACGTCCTGATCAATAATGCCGGCGGTTCATTCGCCAAACCTTTTGATGAAGTGGATATTCCGGATTGGGAACAGGACATCGATCTCAAGCTGATGGCAGCGGTCAAGGTATCCAAGGCTGCACTGCCTTATTTAAAGGAGCGGGGCGGAACGATATTGAACATGACGGCGGTAATCGGCAAGACACCGCCGGCCTCTTCCCTGCCGACGACGGTTTCCCGTGCAGCAGGCATGGCGATGACTAAAGCGATGAGCAAGGACCTTGGTCAGTACGGCATCCGCGTAAATACTGTTTGTATCGGCCTGATCAAAAGCGATCAGATAATGAAAAGATGGAAAAATGAAGAACCAGAGCTGAGCTGGGAGGAATATGCCAGACTTGATAAGCATGACATTCCCCTCGGCCGTATCGGGGATACGGAGGAAGCAGCGAATGTCCTGACCTTTTTAGCTTCTGACCTTGCTTCATACGTAAGTGGTGTTGCCGTCAATATTGACGGTGGTTCCGGACATGCATTATAGACGATAGACGCCTGCGGGCGTTTTTTTATTTCCCTCTCACCGTATTAGCATAATAAATACAGACGGGATGATTACTGTATTGGATGAATATAGCCTTGTCGGCATAGAATAGCAAAATTATCCTAAGACCTAATTCCTTCACATTCTTTCCACAATTTCTGTATAATTGAGTGAAGGAGATGAGTGTGATGAAGACCAAGTATCTCGATAAAAGAGGGTGGAGACGTCTCCTCCAATCCGACTACCATGAAAAGATCATTCAATACAAAAATGAAAAAATACTGACCGGCATCATAGAAATAAAGGAAGTCAGATCACCGTTGACGGTGCCGATACTTAATCAGAAAGTGCTTGTCTGTGACGAGGGATTCCGGTGGCTTCAAATACTGCCGGAAAACCGGAATTACAGTATTACTGTGATGTATGACAGACAATGGCGGATACTCCAGTATTATTTTGATATCAACTTCAAACATTTCCTGGAACCGGGTAATGCGAGGAGGCAGGATATATATCTGGATGTGCTGGCACTTCCTGACGGCCGGTATGAACTGGTCGATGAAGCGGATATTAAACGTGCCAGGAAACGGCGGGAAGTCTCAAAGGAGCAGTTTGACTTCGCCTACGGTATTGCATATGGAATCATGGATGAACTGGACAGGGACTTTAGTCAATTCGAGAGAATGGCGTCACACTGCTTGAAAGAACTGGATATGAAAAAATGAACGCCGGTCATCAGTCCGGCGTTCTG
Organism: uncultured Staphylococcaceae bacterium; assembly: GCA_964437955.1. Taxonomy (GTDB): domain Bacteria; phylum Bacillota; class Bacilli; order Staphylococcales; family Salinicoccaceae; genus Salinicoccus. Next base: position 53,343 of record CAYTIR010000007.1, on the reverse strand, counting down.
CATTTACTTCTTTATTTAACTGGTCATATAGTCCCCGCCGTTGACATGGATGACCTGGCCAGTCATATAGCTGGCATCTTCGGAGGCGAGGAATACATAGCTTGGCCCGAGTTCTGAAGGCTGACCGCGGCGGCCCATCGGTGAATCGCCGCCATGATTCGCCACTTTTTCGGCATCGAAGCTTGCGGGAATCAGCGGTGTATAGATGGGACCGGGCGCTACGGCATTTATTCTTATGCCATGATGGGCCTGATTTCCCGCGAGAGAGCGGGTGAGTGAAGTGATTGCGCCGTTCGTTGCTGCATAATCCATTAGATCGGGGGAGCCGTTGTATGCGGTGATGCTTGTCGTGTTGATGATGCTGTCCCCTTTACCAAGGTGTGGAAGCGCGGCCTGTGTCAGGAATATGATACCGTAAACATTGGTTTCGAATGTTTCTTTGACCTGCTTTTCCGAAATATCCAGGAAATCTTTCGTCGGATATTGGACACCTGCATGATTGACCAGGATGTTCAGTTTCCCGAACTTCTCCAGCGTGAAATCGACAAGCGAGCTGCACTGATCCTTTTTCTTGACATCGAAAGGATAGAGTTCACATTTAACACCGTGTTCTTCCACGAGTGACTTCGTATCTTCAGCATCTTTGTGTTCATCCAGATACGCAAGAACGAGGTCGGCCCCTTCCTTGGCATATAGGATGGCCACCGCCCGTCCTATTCCGGAATCGCCGCCTGTTATGATTGCCGTCTTCCCTTCGAGCTTGCCGCTGCCTTTATAATAATCAGCTTCGTAAATAGGTTTGGGCTCCATTTCCCGTTCGATGCCGGGCTGCCGGTCGAGAGTATAGCCTTCAATCTTTTCGTCTATCTGCTCAAGCTTATTATTATCCGTCATGATTAAGATCAACTTCTATTTTGTATGTATCATGCATATACCCGAAACTCGCTAATTCCACACCAAATGACAGCCGGGAGATTGAAAGTGCCGGATTTTGTGATAAGATTTCCTTATGTATGAAAGGATGTTGGCTATGAAAGTCGATGATTATAAATTACTGGTAACACTTGATGAAACAAAAACCTTGAGACGCGCCGCAGAAAAGCTGTTCATATCCCAGCCGGCTGTCAGTCAAAGATTGAAATCAATCGAAGATGAGTGGGGAGTGAAGATTTTCGTCAGAACAAAAAAAGAGCTTTATGTGACAGGTGAAGGGGAAAAGATTATTGATCACGCCAAAAGTGTGGTCGAAAAGGAATCACTCGTAAAAGAGTATATAAGAATCAATCAGAATTCCATACAGGGTAACCTTTCCATCGGTGTATCTTCACTGATCGGGCATACCATCCTGCCGGAAATCGTGGCGCAGTATTTGAATCTCTATCCCAATGTGAATATTAAGATCAAAGTGGGGTCATCCCAGCAGATTGTCGATGAGCAGAATGATTTCCACATTTCAATCGTACGTGGAAACCGCATGATGAATAAACAGAACGAACTGCTTTTCATCGATCGGCATTATCTGGTGACACCGAAGTCGAATGAAGGGGACAAATCACTGCCGATCATTGAGTTCCAGGCAGATCCGATCTATCTGAGTGAAATAGAGCAATTTTTTGAGCAGCGGTTCAACAGAAAATATGACCCGCAGATCAAAGTGGACCAGATTGCCACCTGCAGAGCGCTGCTGCTGGAAGGCATCGGTGTGACTGTGCTGCCTGAGATCGTATTGGGGGATTTTGACAAGGACAAATTCAATCTGGATGAAGTGCTGTTTGATAACAGACCGATCACCCGGGATACGTACATTGCATTTGACAATAGTGTGCTCGAACTGCCGCAGGTCAAAGCGTTTCTGACTCTTGTCAGAACATTTGTCAATGCATCCTAAGCCAAATGATGAAAGAATGGTGTAAATGATCAGAGAACTTTTTCAAATACAGAACTATAAACTGTTTTTATTCAATATGACATTGCTCGGCATGGCCATCTCGCTGACTGCACCATTCCTTGTTATATTCATGACGGAAACACACGGAATGCCCACTTCCACGTATGGAATCTTCATGGCACTCGTGGCCGTCGGCAGCTTCTTGATGAACACGGTAATAGGAAGAAAGAGTGACGCGCTCCCTTTTGACCGTAAATATCTCATTATCGGTGCGCTCATAATGATGATCATCGCTTTTGCGAGTTTTCTAATGATCGGTAACGTCTGGCTGTTGGCACCCGTCTATATATTGTTCGCTTCCTTTGGGGCACCTGCCATGCCGCAGCTCTATGCTTCCGCCCGCGAATCAATCAATGCCTACCGTTCGAGCATCGCAGTGATGGCTAATACCGTTTTGAGGTCTACATTCTCTTTCGGCTTTCTGTTCGGCCCGCTGATTGGTTCCGTGCTGCTCGGCATATACGGATTCCAGGGGCTTTTCACCGGCACGGTCGCCGTGTTTGTCATTGTTTTGGGGATGTCATTCCTGATCAGGCCTGCAGCAAAGAGGGTGGTTCCTCAGACTGAAATAGAAGTGGTGAACTACGGCGAGCCTGAAGCACCCAATCTGCTGAAAAATACAGCACTGCTTCTGCCGTTTGTAGCATTCATCATGCTTCATGTGGGACAATGGATGTACCTGCTCAATATGCCTCTTTATGTTACGAATTATTTGGGTGAACCCGAGAGTGCAGTGGGTATACTGGCGAGCCTGTGTGCAGGGCTTGAAGTACCGTTCATGATTACCATCGGTTATCTGGCCGGGAAAATAAGTTCGAAAACATTGCTGATCATCGCCGGTCTTTTAGGGAGCATGTACTTCCTTTCAATTGGCATTTTCAACGATTTCACTGCAATGGTCATCGGACAGATTCCGCTGGCACTATTTCTGGCAGTGCTACTGGGTCTCGGTATCAGTTATTTCCAGGATCTGTTGCCGCAATTTCCGGGATATGCCTCTACGTTGTTTGCGAACGCCATGATCATCGGACAGCTTCTCGGTAATCTGCTCGGCGGTGCAGCCAGTGATATTGTCGGACTGGAGCATTCATTTTTCATTTCCGGTGGATTTTTATTCGCAGCATTTATATTATTTTTCTTCACTAAATCTGAATTGAAAAAAGGAGAAGTTTGATGGATATACTTTGGTGGATTATTATTGGCGCTTCGTTCATCCTTGGTTTTGCCGGACTGGTATTCCCGGTAGTGCCGTCCATACTCATGTTCTGGGTCGGATTCCTGGTGTTCCATTTCGCTGTGGACGGAGAAGCATTATCATGGATGTTCTGGCTGATTGTGTTTGTGCTGACCCTGCTGGTGCTCTTCAGTGATTTCATTGCCAACAGCTACTTTGTCAAACGGTACGGCGGCACAAAACGGGGGGAATATGCAGCGATTGCTGGTGTCATCGTTGGTATGTTCCTATATCCGCCATTCGGTGTCATCTTCGTGCCGTTTGTCTTTGTGCTTGTTGTGGAAGCGATTGGCTCCAGGGATATGAATCAGGCATTCAAGGCCTCGATCGGTTCATTGCTTGCCTTCCTGTCGAGTGCAATATTCAATGCAGTCATCTATGCGATTATGACAATCTGGTTCCTGCTGGATGCACTGGTCTTCTGAGGATAAATGAAAAATCGCCGGTATTTACCTTATGAGTGAATAATGAAATCATGACCTTCTGCATTAGGATGTGGAGGGTCTTTTTTATCGTCTGCAGTTTCTCAAGTGTGTGTTGAAATGCTATAATGTTAGGTAAGATGCGTGAAGGGTGATTGGATGAAAAGGTTGTTTGCAATCGCGATGGTGCTTTCACTGGCACTGGCGGGCTGTGGAGATGATGAAAGCCAGGTTGAGAAAGACCTGGATAAGGTCAATAAACAGATTTCAGAACTGGAAAGCAAAGTTAAGAATCTTAAAAGTGAGAATGACCAGCTGGAGAAAAACATTCAGATAAAAGAAGAAGAACTTCAGAAACTGCAGGAAACAGAACGCAGTGGTGAACCGCAAGCTGAAGAAGAATCCAAGGAAGAGAAAGAGGAGAAAGAAGAAACAGAGGAGTCATCCGACTCATAAACGATTACAAATCTGTTTGTAAGGGAATATAGTGTACATGAAACTGAAGAGAGCGAGGAGATTTCAATGCACGAAAATAAATTTAATATTGTTGAAGGCAAAGTGATGTCTTTGGAAGAACTGGGGCACGAAGTGGAAGAAATCACCGGCCTGAGTGTGGAAAAATTCGAAGGTCTTGAATCAAGGATTGTCGCACAAAAACCGAATCCGGATCAGAAATTTGAAACGTTCAATGTCAGATTCGACTTTGAAGAATCATATGATTTCGTCGACGTAGTGTTTACGACGGAGAAGAAGAAACGGATGGAGGATTATGACTTTAAAAAAGATAAAGTCAAAGTGCAGTTGATGTCCTATAAAAGAATGGATGCGCCAAAAAAGAACGTAAGCAGTAAAGTGGAAGAGTAGGAGAGAGTTTTTCTTCTTTCTCTTTCATTTTTATTTGAAGTTGGCAGTTCGGGTCAACAAAAATAATATTAGAGAGTGGCTGAGATCGTCATGAAATATATTAAGACAAAAAGGCTGATAATGAGAGATTGGAAAAAGAGTGACGTTCCCGAATTCGTGAAAATGAATATGGATAGGGATGTAAGACGGTATTTTCCGAACACACTGTCAGCTTCAGCGTCTAAAAAGCTGGCTGTCGAGATTCAAAAAGATATCGAGGACAGAGGATTTGGACTCTTCGCCGTAGAACGCCGTGATACCGGCGAATTCATCGGTTTCACAGGCATGCAGGTCCTCGAGGAGGATGGTCCCTTCCGTCTTGAGATCCTGCCGTGTATTGAAATAGGATGGAGATTTTCCAAAAAGCATTGGAATCAGGGTTTTGCAACAGAAGCGGCCCGGGGAGTCCTGAAGTTTGCCGAGCGTCACACGGATATAAAAAAAGTATATGCACTTGCTTCTGAGCGCAACATACCATCCATAAATATCATGAATAAGATCGGGATGGAAAAAGTGGATGAATTCAATCATCCTCAAATCATAGATGGTCACTCATTAAAAAAGCATGTCATATACGATATAGAATTAGAAAAACGCCGGCGATTTTCATTATAATCATCGGCGTTTTATTTCGTCATAGGTTCTCACTTCTACTGGTGTAAAAGCATTGAATTTCTCAAGGATTTCCTTTCCGTCACTGCCTGTAAAAAGCTGATCCATGTACTTCTCCTGAAGAAACCCTTCTTTAATCAATTTCCCTAAAAATTCTAACAGGTCATCATAGAAATCATTAATGTTCAAAAGACCTATAGGCTTTTGATGAAGCCCAATCTGTCCCCATGTAAACATTTCGAAAAATTCTTCGAGTGTCCCTGCACCCCCCGGGAGGGAGATGATGGCGTCTCCAAGTTCTTCCATCATTTCTTTTCTCTTATGCATTGTTTGTACGATTTCCATGTGCTGGATTTTTGGGTGTGCCATTTCACGGTCCACCAGGAATTGGGGAATGACACCGGTCACTTTTCCTCCCTGGTCCAAAGCACCATTTGCAACAGCACCCATCAGTCCGACAGCACCACCGCCGTAAACAATGCCGATTCCCTGTTCAGCAAGGAAGGCCCCCAGCTCATAAGCACGTTTTTCATACAGCGGATTGCTTCCTGTGCGGGCCCCGCAAAATACAGTGATATTTTTCATTTCCATTCAGCAGACTCCTGTCATAAAATGAACCTTCTAATTTAAGAATGATGCTTGTCTATATGTTTGTTAATCTTTTTTTCAAGCTTCTGCTGATATTTTGATTTTGTCATCGCACTTTCAAGGCCAGTTTTACGTCCGTGTTCAGTAACCTGCTGTTCCTGCAACTCGCGGTGTTTATTGAACAGAGAGTCCTCTTTTTCAACTTGTGGTGCTTTTGCATTGGTTGTGCCGCGTGGATCGAGCGCCTGCTTATGCTTTTTATGAAGATCTCCGCTTTCGAAACTTTCTTCAGGGTGACCTTTTACTTTTTCTTCAATGTATGAATTGATACTTACTGGCATGTCTTCCATTCCTTTGTCTGTATTATTGTTGTCATCGTAATTCTCATCATCTAAATCTAATCTCTCTTCATCCTCATTGTCAAGGCTGGACCGGTTGTTGGACTGATCCTCATAATATGCAGCGGCAATCCCGTAGTTATCAGGAACCGACTTTTTCTCGGCATAGATTTCCGGATCGGGAGCGGGAGTTTCGATATGGTCGCTTTCAACCGTCATCAGTTCAGATTTTTCATCATTATCCGGCTGGGAATGAGACTGCATGATCTTTGGAACTTTGACGTCCGTTTTGTCCGACAGGCGTTTTTTACGATGTTTTTCCTTTTCTTTTTCAAATTGCTTGAGTAGTGAATCTTCTTTCTTCAAACTTTTCTGGTATGCCTTTATGTCTTTTTTATATGCCGTTTCCTGACGCTTGTCGGAAATGACACCGCTGACAGTGGTTACCGCAGACTTGCTTGTATTGTAAGTAGTGGTTCCGGCATTTTTGACTGCACGCGCCGCATTCGTCCCTTTGTCTTTAGCGGTGGTGTAAACAGTTGTCGATGCGGAGCCGAGTTTCTGCATATCCGGGTGTTCCTTTATACGGTTCCGCTCGTTAAAAAGTGGAACGAGTATGACGGGTAACAATGTTACGGCCATTCTCACTTTATCATTCATCACTTCTACCTCCAACATTACTTATATGATGATTATAATATACCCATGCAAAACTTTCATTAAACTGAATGCTTGTATATCATTCCCTGTTTAAAAATATTCTGATTAAGGTATTAGGAATAATAAATGAGGAGGAATGCATGGTGAAAACAATAACTGGCAACATGACACTCGCAACAGTCGTAACCGAAGTGCCCAAAGCTGGTGATATTCTGCGGGAATTGCACATTGATTTTGTGAATGAAGGAAGCCGTAAACTATCGGATGCGGCATTTGAACAGGGTGTGCCGCTGGAAAATGTCTTGTATGAAATAAACGAACTCGATACGGAGAATACAGATGGCATCGATATAAAATACATGGATGAACTGAGCATCATCAAATATATACAAAGACGCTACCATGAAGATTTAAAAGATGAATTTCCGGTGCTGGCTCCTTATGTTGAGAAAATGGTGAAACAGGACCCGGATCTCGAGGAAGCCGGCGAGATTTTCAGGAGTCTTGAAGAATCTATGATGGAACACAACGAGGAGGAAGACGTCAATGTCTTCCCACTGCTGGAATCATATATTGAGAGCCCGGCAGAAAGTAAGAAAGAAGCACTCAGACCACGCGTGGAAAAAATCAGGCATGAACATAAGGATATCACCGAGTTCTTCGCAAGGTTGCGTGAGGTCACAAATGATTTTACTCCATACGTTGGCGCTTCAGGTGAGCTGAGACTGGTTTATGTCCGTCTGGAAAAACTGGAAAGGGATACGTTGGATCATATCCACCTGGAAAACAATATACTATTCGAAAGAGTTAAGTCTGCGGTTTAAAGGTGAATCGACAGAAATGCAGAACCAAACCTGAGTGATTCAGGTTTGGTCTTTTTATTGCTTTGTGCAGCTGTTCATTGAGGAGCGACGACGTCCATAAGGGGGGTTATCTGGACTTCGCGGGAGCGACGACGTCCATAAGGGGCGTTATCTGGACTTCGCGGGAGTGACGACGTCCATAAGGGGCGTTATCTGGACTTCGTGAGAGTGACGACGTCCATAGGGGCTGGTATCTGGACTTCGTGAGAGTGACGACGTCCATAAGGGGGGGATCTGGACCTCATACCCGATATGATTCCTGTCTGATAAAAAAACAGCACCCTTCCGGGTGCTGTACAAATATTCAAATCTATCTTTCCTGATCCTGTATTTTTGGCAGGATGACGGTGATGGTTGTGCCTTCCCCTTCGGTACTTTCGATTTCTATCCGGCCTTTGTGGGACTCTATCAAGTGTTTTACGATGGCAAGGCCGAGGCCGGTGCCGCCTGAATGGCGGGACCGGGCTTTATCCACCCGATAGAAGCGCTCGAATATGCGGTCGAGGCTTTCTTCCGGAATACCGATTCCATTGTCACTGACAATCAGTCTGATTTCGTATAAGTTTTCCCTCAGACTGACTTCGACTGTGCCATCATCCAGTGTATAGTTGATACCGTTTGCGAGCAGATTCAATATTATCTGCCTGATGCGGTCGCGGTCTGCTTCAAGCATGACCTTTTTATCTTCATTCGGCAGGATCAGCTGTGTCTGTTTCTGTTCTGCAGAGCCCTGCAGTGTGACAGCTGTTTCATGAATCAATTCTGTGAGATCGATTGTTTCAATATTGAGGGGTATTTCCTGTCTTTCAATTTTCGAAAGGTTCAGGAGATCCCTGATGAGACGATCAAGGCGCTGGCTTTCATCATGGATGATTGTCAGGAACTGTTTCTCAGTTTCCTCATCTTGTACTTCGCCGGAAAGCAGTGTTTCCGAGAATCCTCTGACAGAAGTCACAGGTGTTTTCAGCTCATGTGAAACGTTCGCGACAAAATCACTGCGCATTTTTTCAAGCCGTCTGATATCAGTGATGTCATGGAGTACGATGATGACACCTTTTTGCTGCCATCCTTGACCGTAATAAGGGGCAAGATGCGCATCCATGATCCGTTCCTCTGGATAGTAGGAGTGGACTTCATCATGGATTTTACTGTTGTCTTCGAATACCTGGCGTATCAATTCTCCGAGGCCTATGCCTTCTCCGACTTTGTCAAAGGGCTGTCCAACAACATTCTCAGAATGCTGTGAGAAGAACTTTTCCATTGCGGAGTTGATCAGCTCGACTTTACCGTCCTGGTTGACGAGCATGACACCGCTCACCATGTTGGACATGATGCTTGTGAGCTGTTGCTCGTTTTCCTGGATTTCCTTCATCTGACGCTGAAGATTTGCAGCGAGTGTATTGACCGCTGAAGAGAGTTCTCCAATTTCACCGCTGACTTTTGTATTCACCCGGCTGCTGTAGTCTTTCTCTCCGAGCCGTCTGGTGACATCCATGACACTGTCGATCGGCTTTGTAATACTGCGTGCAATAATGATTCCGGCGCTGGTCGTCAGTACGAGCATGACACCGAGAATTATGGCAAGGGAAAGTCCAAGTGCCTGCATGGCGTCATCAATAATCTGCAGCGACAGGGAGGTCCGGATTGCTCCGATGGTTTCTCCATCTTTCACGACCGGTGTGGCGATATACATCATATTGAGATCCTGCGTTTCACTGTAGCGGATGGTTTCCCCGTATTCCTCCCCGGAGGAGAATACAGCTTCGAATTCAGGACGGTTCTTATGATTATCCATCGTCTCCGGGTCGTTCTCCGAATCTGCTATTACATTACCTTCATCATCTATGACTGTGAAGCGCATTTCAATCGGCTGATCAAAATTACTGACCCATTCCTGCAGTCTTTCCCCATCTTTTATCGCCTCGGTGGCGATGATGATTTCGGATACCATTTCAGCATTTTCAATCAGATGTTCCCGTGTGGTTTCCGTATAGGCATTTTGCAGAATCGATGCCAGGAGGAACCAGAGTACCAGGACAAGAGTGAGTATGAGAACGAAAAATGCCAGGGAAATCTTTACCCAAAGGCTTTTCATTCTGCGGGTCCTTCCAGTTTATATCCGAACCCGCGGATTGTGCGGATATATTCCGGCCGTTTGCTGTCTTCCTCGATTTTTTCACGCAGATGGCTGATGTGCACATCCACGATGCGAGTATCGCCGTCATAATGGAAATCCCAGACGCCGTTCAACAGCTGGTCCCGGCTTAATACTTTCCCTTTATGGTTCGCAAGGTAAAGCAGGAGTTCAAATTCCTTTGGTGTGAGCACGAGCAGTTCATCTTTGTAATAAACATCGTATTTATCCAGATGGATTTCCAAATCACCAATGCTCATCACTTCTTCATCCGCTTTTTCAGCGAGTGCCTCCACCTGGCTTCTTCTCAAAATTGCCTTGACGCGGGCGACCACTTCACGTGGACTGAAAGGTTTGGTCATGTAATCATCGGCGCCGAGTTCAAGTCCGAGAATCTTATCGAATTCATCGTCTTTTGCCGTAAGCATCAGGATGGGGGTGTTCATTTTCTCCTGTCTCAGCTTTTTACAGACATCCATGCCATCCATACCGGGAAGCATCAGGTCAAGCACAATAAGATCCGGCTTTTCTGTAAGAGCGAGATCCAGTCCCGTGTTGCCGTCCTCTGCAGTCAGGACAGAATAGCCGGACTGCTCCAGGTTAAACTTTAAAAGCGTTACAATTGATGGTTCGTCATCGACAACCAGTATACTGCGCATGTCAGTGACTCCTTTCATAATTAAGGGGGAATTTTATTTTATTTATATGTACTTCAACTTTTACAGTTTATCATAGCTTAACGGAAGTATACTAAATCTTTACATTACCTTAACATACTCTTAAATAACGGAGTGTATAAGGTGTGTTTCAGCTATAAACGTTAAACTTTCTGATTCCATTTGGAATGGTCTATAATGGATATAAAGAAGGTGTGGGATACATCAAATTTATCAGGATGAGCGTGATGAAGTGAAACAGTATTCAAGACAGATTCTATATAAGAACATAGGCAGCGCGGGGCAGCGCAGAATCATGGATGCGACAGTTCTGATTGTGGGTTCAGGTGCACTTGGATCGGTATCTTCAGAGATGCTTGCCCGTGCAGGAGTGAAGAAAATCATTCTTGTGGACAGGGATTATGTTGAAGTTTCCAATCTCCAGAGGCAGACGCTGTTTACGCATCGTCATTCCAGCGAAAAGACACCGAAAGTCGTAGGGGCAAAAGAACGGCTGTTGGAAATACGGCCGGATCTCGAATTGGAAATACACATCAGCCACTGCGACGGGCCGCTGCTTGAAACATTGGCTGAAGGGGTGGATATCATACTGGACGGAACGGATAATTTTGATACGCGGCTTCTCATCAATGATGTGGCATGTAAGTTGGGGATTCCCTGGGTGTATGCTGCATGTGTAGAGGCTTCATACAGCAGTTGCGGGTTCGTACCGGGAGTTACACCATGCTACCGTTGTCTTGTGCCGGTGCTGCCGTCTGCGACTTTGACCTGTGATACAGCGGGAATCATTGCGCCGGCAGTGCAGATGGCGGTTTCAGAACAGGTGACGACAGCGATTAAAATACTGACCGGCCAGCACGAAGCGCCGCACTATATGAGAGTGGGGGACATATGGGAATCCGAGCACAGCAGGTTCGGCATCGATCAGATGAAAGAGGATGCGTGTCCGTCCTGCGGAACGAAACGGACATACCCTGCACTTAACGCACCGGAGGACCAGACGATGAAGCTGTGCGGCCGGGATACGGTACAGGTTGTGGATGACCGCATCACTAAAGAGGCGGTGGATGAAGTGATTGGTAAATTGGGTATGAAAGTGAACAGGACGCCGTATTTCAGTGAGTTCTACTATGATGATACGCGTCTGGTCTGCTTCAATAACGGCAGAATACTGATCCATGATACAGAGGGAATAAACGAGGCCAGGACGCTGATTGATCAGTTGTTCGGCTGAAACTGCGGCATAATCCGGAGGGATGAATATGAGTATAGTAGACAGGATTGAAAGAGACATCAGTGTGGCCGTCATCACCGTCAGTGATACAAGAACGAAAGAGACGGATAAAGGCGGCAGACTGGTAATGGAATATTTAAAAGTAATGAATGTTGTGATGGATGAGGCGGATTATTCCATCGTGGCTGACGATGCGGGAGAAATTACCGGGACAGTGGAGCAGATGCTCGCAAAAGGCGTTGATGCCATCATTACGACGGGCGGGACGGGAATTGCCGGCCGGGATGTGACGATAGAGGCCATGCGACCTTTATTTGACAAGGAAATTGAAGGGTTCGGAGAGATATTCCGCATGCTGAGTTTTACTGAGGACATCGGTTCGAGGAGCATATTATCACGGGCGGTGGCCGGGACATCCGGCAGGACAGTGATATTCGCACTGCCGGGTTCAACAGGAGCGGTCAAGCTCGCAATGGAGCGGCTTGTCGTACCCGAGCTGAACCACTGTGTGCACGAGCTGAATAAATGACTCAGCCCCGTTTGTAATCCCCTGATTTTCCGCCTGTTTTTTCCATCAGCTGTGTTTCCCTGATAACCATGCCTTTGTCGAGCGCCTTGCACATATCATAGATGGTCAAAGCGGCGGCCGAAGCGGCCGTCAGCGCCTCCATTTCCACACCTGTCTGTCCCTTTGTCTTTACAGTAGCCGAAATGTGCAGCAGATGAACTTCACCTGTCTCCCATTCGAAGGAGACATCGATGCCTGACAGCGGAAGCGGATGGCACATCGGGATGATCTGGTGTGTGTTCTTGGCGGCCATGATGGCAGCGACCTGTGCCACTGCAAGGACATCCCCCTTTTTGACTGTCCCTTCTGTAATGCCCTTATAAATCTCTGGACTGACTTCAAGTATGCTTTTTGCGACGGCGGTACGTACGGTAACATCCTTGTCTGAGACGTCGACCATGCGTGCTCTGCCTTCCTGATTGAAATGACTGAATTCTGACAATATAAACACCCTTTCCAGTATAATGAGTATAACAAAATAACAGTGATGAAAGTAGGGATACAATGACAATCAACCGTACACCAATCAGTGTTTCTGAAGCACTCGGACGTGTGATTTCCAATATAACTGCACTTCCTTCGGAAACTGTTCCTTATACAGAAAGCTATGGGCGGATACTGGCGGAAGATCTGACGGCCACAAATGACGTACCGCTGTTTACGAAATCAGCAATGGATGGATTTGCGATCCGCTCGGAAGACAGCAGGGGGGCAGACGGTGAAAACCGGATTGCCTTTAAAGTGATGGAAGAAATCCCGGCAGGGGCAAGCAGTGATTATGAGCTGGGTGCCAACGAAGCGTTCAGGATCATGACCGGAGCGGAAGTGCCAAATAGTGCGGATGCTGTGGTCATGTTCGAGCAGACAAGGGAGACGGAAGAAGGCTTCACTGTCAGAAAAGCGTTCACTCCGGATGAAAATATCGCGATGCAGGGGGAAGAATGCAAAACGGGCGAAGTGATCGTGCCGGAAGGAACATACATAAATCCCGGTACCGTCGCCACACTTGCCACTTTCGGCTACAGCCATGTGAAAGTATACAGGCAGCCGGTCGTCGGCATCATGTCGACGGGCAGTGAACTGCTTGATGTGGATGCGCCGCTCGAGCGTGGGAAAATCCGCAATTCTAACGGGCCGATGATTTTAAGCCAGCTGAAGCGGATGAATATTGACGGCAGGCTGTACAAACTGGAAGCGGATGACCTCGATACACTTGTGGCGCGTGTGGAACAGATGCTTGATGAAGTGGATGCTGTCATTACGACAGGTGGTGTGTCCGTGGGGGATTATGATCACCTTCCGGAATTGTACAGAAAGCTTGGAGCCAGGGAACTGTTCAATAAAGTCGGCATGCGTCCGGGCAGTGTGACTACGGTAAGTTTCCTGGGAAATAAACCGCTATTCGGTCTCAGCGGTAATCCTTCGGCATGCTACTCAGGGTTTGAACTGTTTGCAAGGCCTGCGCTCCTTAAGATGATGGGACACGATAGGATTTATGCACCCGTAGTGGATGCCGTGCTGGATGAGGATTTCAAAAAGCCGAATCCGTTCACCCGCTTCATCCGCGCTGAAGTGACCTATGTGGAAGGCGGGATCCATGCACGCCCATCCGGCTTCAACAAATCCAATGCAGTGACATCAATCGCCAGAAGCAATGGCGTTATCGTTCTGCCGGGCGGCACCCGCGGTTTTGAAAAAGGCGACGGCGTCAAGGTGATGATGACGGACATGACAACGGGAACAGACCGTTTTGATATATGAAGATTCTGCAGATCACTGGATTTAAAGATTCAGGAAAGACGACGGTCGTAAATAAAATGATTGAACAGCTCAAAGGTAATGGTCATTCCGTCGCGGTCATCAAACACCACCATTCAGATGATGTGGTGATGGAAAACAGGACTGACAGTGAGTCTTTCACACGCTCCGGGGCGCTCTACAGCATCCTGAATACGCCCGGGACGAGCATGCAGGTGAGAAGGGAACCGCCGGAACTCAAAAAACAGCTGGCGGAACTGGGGGCGGCAGGCGTTGAAATTGTATTGATCGAAGGATATAAAGATCTGGCATTCCCTAAAATATTCATGCGCTATTCGTTCAGGCACGGTCATACAAATGTTGATAATATCGGCCTTGAGAATGTGTTAAAGACCTTTGATGTAAGGTATGATGGAGACACGATCATGGATTGGTTTACAGAATGGAGTTCTGACATATGAAACAATATGAAATTACAGAAGAACCAATTGATATCAACCGATATCATTCATATACAATCAACGAGAGCCAGGGAGCGGTCTGCATGTTTACCGGACATGTAAGAGAGTGGACAAAAGGGACACGCACCGTGTATCTGGATTACGAAGCATATAAGCCGATGGCGGAGAAGAAGCTCGCTGAAATCGGCGAAGAGATCAGTGAACGGTGGCCGGGCGTCATCACGACGATTGCACACAGGGTGGGCAAACTGGAAATATCAGATATCGCAGTGGTGATTGTCACAAGTGCACCCCATCGAAAAGACAGCTATCGTGCCAATGAATATGCAATCGAACGCATCAAGGAAGTCGTTCCGATATGGAAAAAGGAAATATGGGAAGACGGCGAAGAATGGATCGGAGATCCACGCCAGTATCATTCCAGTCTGGAGGAGAATCGTTCATGAAGGTTTTACTTTTTGCCGGTCTCAAGGAAAAAATCGGAGATAATAAAGTCATTCTGCCTGTCGAGGAGACAATTACAGCAGGCGACCTGAGAAATCTACTGTATACAAACTTCCCGCAGATTGAAGGGGATGTATTCCAGATTGCATGCAATGAATCATTCGTCAAGGACGGACACCGTATTGAACCCGCTGACGAAGTGGCCTTGATCCCGCCTGTGAGCGGCGGCTGATGAAGACTATCGGAGTGATTCTGGCGGGCGGTAATTCAACCAGATTCGGGGAAGACAAATCCTTGTACAAACTGGACGGGAAGCCGATGTATGAACATATTGCAGACAGTATAAAGCAGTCACGAGCAGCAGATGAAATCATCGTGAGCACGAACCGCAGGCTGAAAGCGGATTTCAACTATGAGACAATAACAGATGACGCGAGGTATACAGACAAGGGCCCGCTCGGCGGTCTGTTTGCCGCAGCCAGTGCGTACCCCGGCTGCAGGCTGCTTGTCATTTCATGCGACACACCGTATGTCCCTTCCCGGTGGCTGAGTGAACTGCATGATGCAGCAATCAAAAACCCGGAGGCCATCATCCTGACTGAGGATGAGGAACAGCTTCATCCGCTCATCGGGGTCTATCAGGGAGCAGGGCTGGTACAATCATTGGAGTCGCAGCTTAAAACAAAAAAGCTGAGCATGCGGGCATTTCTGGAAAACCTGGAAATTGTCACACTGGACGCAAACGAAAGCAGAGTGCATCAGGATGCACTTATAAATATAAACCGGAGGACGGATATCCTCTGAGGAGGGAAGCTATGGTCGAGTCAATTACAGATAAATTCGGCAGACCGATCAGGGATCTGCGCATCTCGGTCACGGACCGGTGCAACTTCAGATGCAGGTACTGCATGCCAAAAGAAATATTCGGTGATGATTTTGAGTTCATGAAGCGGGAAGAACTCCTGTCATTCGAGGAACTGGAAAGAGTGGCACGCATATACGCTGAACTTGGAGTGAAAAAACTGAGGATTACAGGCGGGGAGCCGCTCCTTAGAAAAGATCTCCACGAACTGATCGCCAAACTGGATAAGATTCCTGGAATCGAAGATATCGGCATGACGACAAACGGCATGCTTCTGAAAAAGCACGGTCAGAAACTGTACGATGCCGGCCTCAGGAGATTGAACATCAGCCTGGATGCAATGGATGACCAGCTCTTCGGTGAAATCAACGACCGTGGCATCGGTACATCACGCATCATAGAACAGATCGAACACGCCATATCCATCGGGTTTCAAATAAAGATCAACATGGTCGTACAAAAAGGGTTGAACGAGCATGAAATTCTGCCGATGGCAAGATTTTTCAAAACGTTGCCTGTAACGCTCCGTTTTATAGAATTCAT
Source organism: uncultured Staphylococcaceae bacterium (assembly GCA_964437955.1). Classification (GTDB taxonomy): domain Bacteria; phylum Bacillota; class Bacilli; order Staphylococcales; family Salinicoccaceae; genus Salinicoccus. The sequence goes on along the minus strand of CAYTIR010000007.1, from coordinate 37,094 downwards.
GGATGTCGGCAATGATAACGGGTGGAACTTCGACAAGGTGGTCACGAAAAAAGACATACTCAAGACGCTGGAGAGTGAGTTCGACCTCGAACCTTTGGAACCGGCATATTATGGAGAGGTGGCGAAGGTATACCAGCATAAGGATGCAGACTCCTATCTCGGTTTTATAACAAGTGTTTCCGAGAGCTTCTGTTCCACATGCACAAGGGCAAGACTGTCATCCGACGGCAAGTTCTACGGTTGCCTGTTTGCCACGGACGGTTTTGACGTACGTACATTGCTGAGGGAAGGAATCTCTGACGAAAGACTCAAGGAAACTTTGACAGGGGTATGGAACCGGCGGGATGACCGCTATTCTGAATTGCGGACTGAAATTACAGCAGAACGCCGCAAACAGCGTAAAAAAATCAATATGAGTTATATCGGGGGGTAAAACGTGAAGGGGACTTCACGTTTTTTGTAACTGAGGAAGGAATGTTATGAAGATTAATATACCCGCAAAATATATGGTGCTTTATGGCCTGATGTGCTTTGGGGCTGTCAGTGCTTTTATATTATTCGGCCACCATCTGTCGTTGACGCTTGAAAATATCGTAATCGACGGCAATGCGCCGGAATACAGCTCTATCATCTGGATGGCTGTGTTTTTTCTTCTGTCCGCAGGTCTGACGTTCACTTTTAAAGTGGTGAGCCAGCGTGTAGCGAACGGCCGCATCGAATCATTGGGCAGAAAGATACTGGAAACAATAGATGACCAGACAATGAAGCATTCGGAATCCATGCTGAATGCCGTTTTTGTGCATCTTGAAAAATACCGCCCGTTTGAGAAAGTGTTCATCCCGACGATCATGCAGACGATGGTGAAGTTGAGTGTCATCATCATTGCCATGTTCTTCATCCACAGAAACGCCGCCTTCATCATGATTTTCACAGCTCCATTCGTGCCGTTGTATTATGTGCTGGTCGGATTGAAGACGGCGGATGAATCGAAAGCGCAGGCCACCCAGTTCGATGCCCTCGGGACTTTATTCCTTAACCTGATTCGCGGAAAGAATACGGTGAGGAATACACAATCAGGGGAAACGGTGGCGAACCGGCTGAAGGCATTCAACGAACGCTATGTAAAAGAAACGATGGATATTTTGAAATATGCATTCCAGTCCACTCTGATGCTCGAATTCATTACGATTCTCGGTATCGGACTGATTGCGCTTGAAGTCGGACTGCAGATCATCATATTCGAAAATATCACCTTTTATGCAGCATTCTTTACGTTGCTGCTTGCACCTGAATTCTATAATGCGCTCAAGGTCCTTGGCATCGAATTCCATAATGGAAAGCTGGCACAGGGAAACCTGGAAGTCATTGAAGAACTGCTGGAAAAAGAGCCGGTACAGGAAGATTACCGCATCAGCGGCCTTGAGGATCAGGCAGTCAGACTTGAAAACATCACAATCGGTCACGGGAATGAAAACCTCCTTGAAGGTGCAGGGTTGACGGTGCCTTCAAAAGGGTTTACAGCAATCACCGGACCTTCCGGCATAGGAAAGACGACATTGCTGCGTACAATTCTCGGGCTGCATGCACCGGCTTTTGGTCAGGTGCACATTAAAAATGATGACATCGGTTATATATCCGATCAGGTCTATTTCTCTGATACGACACTCTATGATTATGTATCAGACGGCCAATTTGATGAGGAAACGGTCAGGGATATTCTGGATGTGCTCGGTATGACAGCGAGCGTGGACAACCTCGAAGATGGAATTCATACTAAGATTGTGAATCATAATATTCCGTTATCCGGAGGAGAGATAGTCCGTCTCAAGATGGCAAGGGTACTGATCCGGCGTCCTGAGATCATACTCATGGATGAACCGACTGAATTCCTGGATGCGGAAACTGAGCAGCTCGTCATGGATCACCTCGGCCAACTCAAAGAGGATGCTGCCATCGTGGCAGTGGTGCACCGCAGGAAACTGCTGAAAATTGCAGATGCGCACTACGTCATTTCAGACGGCCGGATTGTGCCCCAAAAAGGAGGCGGAGACTGATGGAATACTTGAAGAGTGAGAGGAAGCAGATTTTCTACAGCATACTCCTGGGTCTTGCAGGCGGTCTCGTCGGGGTTGCACTGTTCGGGCTCAGCGGATACATGATCAGTCTCAGTTTCTTCGATCCGCCGTTTTTCATCATCATACTGATCATTGCGGTAATAAAGCTTTTTGGAATGATGAAAGGTGCCTTCAGATATATTGAACGCCTGTTGTCACATGAAGCGACCTTCCAGATGATCGGCAGACTTCGGCTGAACTATTTCAGAAAATCCCTTGCACTGGATGAAGATACCCACAGCGTCAAGTTCATCCAAAGGCTGAATCAGCATTTTGACCGTGTGGAAAACTATTATATAAGAATCATCTATCCGTTTGTTACAGCTTCCCTGCTGACACTGATCCTCATAATGCTGGCATTCTATATCAATATCCAGGCTGTACTCCTGATGAGTGCGTCATCTCTGATGCTCCTTGTCCTGGTGCCGAAAGTTTTCGAGAGGCTGTCGTACACGGCAGCTGCAAGAAGAGAGCGGACGGACAGTGCATTTTATATGAAACTGTATCATTATATCCATGACTACACTGAGCTGTTTGTCACTGGACAGACCAGGGAAAACAAAAGAAGCCTGCATGGTTTTCTGTCCCGGATCAAAAGGAATGAAAACACGAATGCGCTCTATGAAAGTATGATGGGCGGCGTGGCCAACATCATCCAGCTCGGCGTAATCATACTTGTGATTTTAATAATGTACCGGGAAACACCTTTGCTCGTTCCTATGGTCATGCTTCTGGCACTCAGCTACTTTGATCAGGTGGTTCCTGTGGTGGAACCGGCCAGCAATTACCGGTCGGTCAAAGAGGCGGTAATGGAACTGGATGCAGGCGGTATGAATGTGGAAAAAACAGAAATCGCAAGTATGGATATTGAAAAAATCGAAATAAAAGATCTGAATTATAAATACAAAGGATCGAACATGGACGTATTGAATGCGATTCATGCCAGTTTCAATGCAGGGGAGAAACATGCGATCATCGGCAGCAGCGGTTCGGGAAAAACAACATTGCTGAACCGAATCATAGAAGGGGATGATGCTGTGAATCTCTACGGCAGCGGTGAAGAGCAGAGAACTGGAAAAATCCAGGCCGATGCCTCGGTGATGCCCCAGCATCTTGATTTTTACAATGCGACAATCGAAGATAATATCACCATGTTCGGACATATGGATACAACAGCCGCAACCATAGCCCGCCAACTGAAAGAGATGGAGATGTCCTATTATTCGCCGGAGACGATGATCACCCATACCGGCAGGCTGTCAGGCGGGGAGCAGAAGCGGCTCCATTTCATCCGCATGATGATCGAAGACAGGAAATGGTGGATATTGGATGAACCGACAGCACGGCTGGATGAGAACCTCCGGGAAAAAGTCTGGGATCATGTGCTGGACAGGGAAACGGTCATCGTCAGTACACACGATCTGAGCAGGTTGGATGCATTTGACCGGATCTATTATATGGAACAGGGTGAAATAATAGAATCGGGCAGTTACACTGATCTGATGCACAAAAAAGGGGCGGTTTACAACGCTGTCTGGCGCTATGCGGATAAATTATAGTAAACCGGCAGCTTAGATGCTAAACTTAGGATAATTTAAAAAGAGTTCGGAAAGAAGTGATTGGATGAATAGAATAGCAATCGTCACAGATTCTGCTGCGGGGTTGCCCAAGGAATACATTGACCGGCATGATATCAAAGTATTGCCGATGACAGTGATAATCGATGGTAAAGCATACAGGGAAAATGTGGATGCATCTACGGAAGAAATATATGACATGCTGAAAGCCAGCGGTGAAGGGGCCAAGACATCACAGCCTCCGATTGGTGAATTCATAGAAATCTATGAGGCGCTGGACAAAGACGACGCGTATGATTCGATCGTGGCCATCCATGCCTCCAGTGAACTGACCGGAACATACCAGAGTTCACTCAGTGCATCGGAGGATGTACAAAAGCCGGTTCATGTGATTGATTCCCGCATCGGGAGCTATCCGCTCGGAAAAATGGTCAGGACAGTCGTGGAGGCACGTCAATCGGATGAAACACTGACCGGGGTGGTAGAGAGGGTAAAGGATATGACGCAACATGCGCAACTTTTCCTGCTGCCGCAAAGCTTCGGCCAGTTGAAGAAAAGCGGCCGTGTATCTGCATCGCAATCGATGCTCGCCTCACTTCTTAACATCCACCTTAAATTGATGTTCGACGACGGTAAAGTAATCGTCGGAGAGAAAGTGCGCACGAAGAAGAAGCTTGTAAATGCTGTGATGAATAAGATTGAGGAGCACGTCAAAGAAGATGCAGTGCAGACAATGGCAATCGTCCATGCTGGCAGTGAATCGCTGGTCCATGAATGGAAAGAGCGTATCGAAGGCCGCCTGGAAAATCTCGAACTTGTCATCGAACCGCTTGTTCCTGTAGCCGGTGTGCATACAGGGCATGGGACAGTCGGTTTTGGATTTATAAAAGGTTATTAGAATGAACGATTCGGACAGTGTGTCCGAATCGTTTTCATCTTTGAGGTATTTGTGAATATATTGTATATATGTAGCATTGATGTATCAAATTATGTTAAAATACTCTTGATTATTATAAAAATCGGTGGGAGGTGACTACAATTGGGAAGGCGAATTTGAAAGCTGATATGCAGAATAAAGTGTTAGAAAACAGAGAAAATCACAAAGTAGAAAGCGCTTTTATAAAAATTGTAGTCAAAAATTACCGGAGGTGAATCCCTTTCTAAAAAGGGAACTAATTGGACATCTCCACTTTAATAAATTTAGTATTATTCATGTTACTCATACTGCTTACAATGCTTTTTGTAGGCTCTGAGTTCTCATTAGTAAAAGCAAGAAAATCACGTGTTGATCATCTTGTCGAAGAAGGCAACAGATCTGCAAAACGTGTACAGGGCATGACAGCACAGCTGGATTACTACTTATCTGCATGTCAATTGGGAATCACAGTAACAGCACTGGGACTCGGGTGGATCGGTGAATCGACATTTGCAGTCATTCTCCATCCTCTTTTTACATTCATTGGCATTCCGACAGAATTAAACACAGTATTTACAGTAGCCGCCGCATTCTTCATTGTTACATTCATCCATGTCGTAATCGGCGAACTTGCACCTAAGACTGTTGCGATCCAATACGCCGAAAAGATGGCGATGGCATTTTCAGGACCGCTGTATTTCTTCGGTGTCATAATGAAGCCGCTCATCTGGTCCATGAACGGGACATCGAGATTGCTGCTCAGGGTGATTGGCTTCAAAGACATGCCGACAGAACAGGCACATTCCGAAGATGAGCTTAAGATCATCATGACGCAGAGTTACCAGAGTGGTGAAATCAACCAGACGGAACTTGCCTACATGCAGAACATCTTCTCATTTGATGAAAGACTTGCGAAAGATATCATGGTACCGAGAACACAGATGATAACGCTGACTGATCCAGTGAACATTAATGACGTTCTTGAAACAGTAAAAGAGCACAATTTCACAAGGTATCCTGTTGCTGATTCAACCGGAGACAAGGACCAGATCATCGGATTCATCAACGTGAGGGAATTTCTTACGAACCACGTATCTGATGAAGATGTTACACCGGAAGAGTACATGCATGAACTGCCGCTGATCACAGAAGTCTCACGCATCAGCGATGCACTGGTTAAAATGCAGAGAGAACGTGTCCACATCGCACTCATCATCGATGAGTACGGTGGAACGGCAGGCATGATCACGATGGAGGATATCCTTGAAGAAATCGTCGGTGAAATCCGCGATGAATTCGATGAAGACGAGGAACCTGAACTGGTCAAAGTAGAAGATAACATCTATCACATCAACGGCCGCGTGCTGCTTGATGATCTGGAAGAAAAATTCGATATCACATTTGATAAAAGTGAAGACATCGATACAATCGGTGGATGGATACAGAGTATAAATACAGATATCGAAGTCGACGACGCCGTAAATACAGAAAACGACAAATGGATCGTGCTTGATATGGAGAACCATCTGATCAAGCAGGTCGCACTGTTAAAGGATCATAATCGACATGATTCGGATAAAGATGGCAAAGACGAAGAGTAATATTAAAAGAGTAGCGGATAAAAATCCGCTACTCTTTTTTAATGGGTATGTGCTTCTAAATATCTGTAGATTTCATAATCCAATGTATGCTCCATGACCATATTCATTGTAACTACAGGTTTGCCATCTTTTGAGCCATCCATTGTCGTCTCTTCGAGTGTGTCATAATCTATATTTGCTGTTCCAAGATAATAGAAATCCTTGCCTTCATCGTCATCTTTTTTGACGAAAATATAAATGGGCAGATCATTATTCTTGTGACCATCAAGAATGCTTCTGATTTCTTTGGAATTCAATGTACGGTTACTTCTGGTGAACCATTTTAAAATATGCTGGTCTAAAAATTGATCTTCATATTTTATAGTATCTTCTATTTCATCATCCTTGTGGTAAGTGATGAAAATGGGACATGTACCATGTTTGTTTTTATAGCCATACATAGTGGATGCTTCGTCCTTATCCCAGTTCAATAATCGGCATACGTCTTTTCTGCCATACTTGTTATTCAATGTCAGCTGTTCCGACTGATCATAATTTTTCGAATTGAGCAATGATAATTCGAGTGTATCTTCAATCTGCTCTTTTATGATAGATGTTTCCAACGCGCATTTGAAATCTCTTGAAATCGTGACTGTATCCGCGGAAACGTCTAAAAGTGGATAGCCATATTTTTCCTGTTCCTGAGATTTAAAAAAACTATGCGTCAATACGCCGATGATCGAGTCCATCGTCTGGTCGGTCATATGATACCCTTCTTTGATCATCTTCAGTTGGAATTCCCTGATATTGACCGGACCCGACATTGCCTCACGCAATAGTAACGTTTCCTGAACCCGCTTGCCTTCGGCAATTTCCTGGGAAATAAACGTTAGAATACGGTGATCCCTGTCAGACAGGCTGATATCCAATTCTTTTATCTTCTTCAGGAATTCAATGTAATGATTGTATTTCCCAAAGATGATCAGTGGATCCATGACGTCCTCATCATTCTTAAAATCCGTGACTGACGGTCGATGACCAATCTTATTCTTCAGGTAAACATACATTTCCTTCATGAACTTCTGACTGTTCAAAGTGGAGGTGTTGATGGACTTATAGATTTTTTCCTTGGCAATCTTTTCAAAGTTGATTGTCGATACACCCGAAATGGTATTGCGAGTATTGATTGATTTTCTCAGCCTATCTTTGTTGTAAGATTTATCCCCGGTCAAAGCAATGGGGATCATATAGTTGTTTTTATAGTTTCCGATGAAATCAATCACGGTCAAATAGTCTTTTTCATCATGTTTTCTCAGTCCGCGGCCGAGTTGCTGTATGAAAATGATGCTGGACTGGGTTTGCCTCAGCATGACGACTTGGTTGATGGAAGGGATATCGACCCCTTCATTGAATATATCGACTGTGATAATGTAGTCCAGCTGATCGGATTCAAGTCGCCTTACTGCATTTTTCCGTTCTTCCTGCGTATTTTTTCCTGTGAGTGAGACAGTATTATAGCCCCGCGTATTCAGCATGTCACTTATCCCCACAGCTTCATCCCTGTTGGAAACGAACATGAGTCCGCGGCGTTCGTCTCCTGAATGTCCGTAGTATTCGATTTTTTCTATAATATGATCGATCCGTTCATCACTTATGAGTTTGGAAAGCGCGGTCGTTTCATCAACAACCATGCCATCCCGTATGTAGTCTGTCACACCAAAGTAATGGAATGGGGATAATATCTCTTCTTCCAATGCACGCTGCAGCCGGATTTCATAAGCGATATTGTAGTCGAATATAGAGAATATATCCGTATCATCGGTACGCTCCGGTGTGGCTGTCATTCCTACTAAAAATTCAGGTTTCAGATAATCAATGATTTTCTTGTACGTTTCAGCTCCGGAACGATGGGCTTCATCGATGATGATATAGTCGAAGTCATCAGGATTGAATTGCTCCAGGTTGTCTTGTCTGGAAAGCGTCTGAACTGTAGCAAATAAATATTTGGCGTGTATATCTTTCTGATTCCCACTATAGACACCGAACTCGGAAGGATCCTCCTTGATCAATGAAGCGAAATCCTGTCTGGATTTATTCAATATTTGTTCACGGTGGGCAAGGAACAGCATGCGTTTCGGTTTGTATTGCTTTACGTCAAAGGCGGATAAATAGGTTTTTCCTGTACCAGTGGCAGATATGATCAACCCTTTATCTTTTCCTTCTGCACGGAGGTTTTTCAATTGGTGCAATGCTTCCTCCTGCATCAGATTGGGTTCAATTTTATCTTTTACAGTAGTTTTGTATTCATATTTGGATTGATCTTCAATGATCTGGATGATTTTCCTGCGTTCAGGTTCTTCTATATATTCGGCTTCGTATCTTTCAATCCAGGCTTCATGGATGGGAGAAGCATTCATCCACAATCTTTCAAAATTATCATTGAAGTGATTGATGACTTCGCCGTTTTCCAAGCTGGTCAGCTTCAAATTATATTCATAGTTTTTCTTCAGTGCAGTGTCAGTCAAGTTGGAACTGCCGATGAACATGGCACTGTACCTTTTATTGTTGAATATGTATCCTTTCGCATGGAACCCTTCCTGGCTGGTCACTTTCACTTCAACATTGTCCAGCTTCATAAGTTCTTTGAATACTTTAGGTTTATTGAAATTCAAATAAGTCGATGTCACGATGCGTCCTTTGACATTCCGTTCAGCCAACTCATGAAGGGTCGATTTCAAAGTGGCAAGTCCGCCTTCGGTAATAAAAGCGACAGAAATGACAAATGAATCGCAAATTTCCATTTCGTCCAAAATGGGAGATAGAATATTTTCTTCATTGGAGTTGATGATCAGTTTCGGAGGATGATGTGCAATCTTATTGGAACTCTGGTCCAAGAAGCCCCTCTCGTATGCATTCAAAAGATTATCCCGGTTCACTTCCATCTAAACGCCCGCTTTCTAAATCGTGATTACATCAAGTATAAGGAAAGCGGATATGTTTTTAAAGATCCTACACGTTTATTCACATAAAATCGGATACGGTTCTGTAGTGTTATGGTAAAATATTACTAATAGATAAGGGGTGTATGTATATGGGCATATTGGAATTCCTTGTGGCTACGATTCCGGTTGTAATGGCTTTATCCATTCCATTTTACGCAATCGGCCGTACATTCAATCAGAAAGATAAGAAGCTTGCACTCAGGGAACTGGAAGAAAAGAAAGAGTTGGAGAGATTGAAACAGGAAAACTTTGTGCTTGAGAATAAACAGATGCAGATTGAACTGGACAAATTGAAAAAAGAGCGTGCAATCATCGATGCTAAAAATGATCGCTGGCTGATAGAAGAGAGCAGAGAAGAAGAGCGGACATGATAAAAATCCCTTCAGGACTAAAGTCCAGAAGGGATTTCTGAATTTATATTATGCTTTTTTGCCGCCAATTGCTTTCATGATGAAGGATACAATCAGAATCAGAATGATTGCACCGATTAAACCGCCGATGATGCTTACGCCGCCGAGTGTCGGTCCAAAACTGAGTCCCAGCGCATTTGCGATGGAGGCGCCGATAAGACCTGCGACAATGTTGCCGATAATGCCGAACGGTACATCTTTACCTAAAATAAGACCAGCAAGCCAACCGATAATACCGCCAACGATTAAAGTTATAATCCAACCCATTATCAATTCCTCCTTAACTTTAAAATAAATATTAATTATTAATGCGATTCTAGTTAGATTGTTCCCGCATTATTAAAGAGGTAAACACAAAAGCAGAAATTTATATGCCTTTTGCATTGAGTTGCTTTTCTTTTTTATATCTGCCCATCATGATCATGAACAGAATCAGGGAAATTGTCACGCTTACAGCGCTGGTGAAATATATTGTACTGTAGCCGAATGCTTCAGCGACGAAACCGTATGTCATTGCACCGAATCCGACGCCGAGGTCGAATGCTGAGAAGTATGTCGCATTTGCCATGCCGCGTCTGTTATTTTCCACTCGATTGACTGCCCAGGCCTGCAGGGCGGGCTGTACACAGCCGAACCCGAACCCGTAGAGGGCTGCAGCGATGAAGAGGTATGCCGGATTTGGCAGAAAGCCGAGCATGATCATGGCCGTAATGATAGACAGTGAACCGGGAATGAATACGACGGCTATCCCTTTCCTGTCATAGAGACGGCCGGCAAATAACCTGGACAGCATCATGAATGCTGCATAAATCATGAAATAGAATTGAATGTACTGGGAATCGAACCCTTTTTCAAATGTATAGACTGGCAGGAATGTTGCGATGCCCCCGAATGTAATTGTGATGAAGAAAAGCAACGATGCAGCGGGAAGCGCCCGTTTCTCGACAATGTCGAAGCGGGGGACATATGTGCTGTTTGCCTGAGCTTTCTGTTCCGGTTTTTCTGCTTTTTTATATTTGATGTTCGAAGCAAGGAAGAGTGCCAGAAATCCCAGTATCCCACAAATGCTGAAGAGCGTTGTGAATGAGATGTGATCGGTTAAAAACAGACCGAGTGCGGGACCGAATGCGAGCGCAATGTTACCGCTCAGTCCATAGTACCCCAGTCCTTCCCCACGTCGTTCTTTAGGGACGAGATCGGTTGCGATGGTACCCGAGGAAGTGCTGGAAAGCCCCCACCCGGCGCCCTGCATGACCCTGACAAGGAGCAGGATGGTAATGGTATAGCTTGCTGCCAAAGAGAACATTGAAACGACGAAAATGATGAGTCCGGTGATGAAAACCGGTGCGCGGCCCTTGGTATCGAGCATTTTACCGGCTGTCGGGCGGATGAGTAGTGCCGACAATGTGAAAATGCCGACAACGATGCCGATCCAGCGGTCACTGGCTCCGATCTCCTGGACAAAGAGAGGGAGGGTCGGCAGGGTCATCTGGAATGCCGTGAAAATGAAAAAGTTTACGAAAATGATCAGTATAAAGTCTTTCGTCCATATTTTCTGATTGGGTTCTGACATTAAATTTCAACCTTCTTTTCAGGAATATATTTATTTCAGGAATAATTTATTTCGAATTCCGAAAAAGCACTGATTATCATTGTACATTATTGTAAATAATTTTTCATCCTCCATGGGACTGAAAGGAGTGAGTTTTTCATGCAGTCATTGTGTGGTAAAATGTAGAAAATAAAAAGCAAAGGATAAGCGTCTGAACAATGAATATTCTCATGATAGACAACCATGATTCTTTTACATACAATCTGGTCCATTATATGGAGGACAGTCCGTATGACGTTGAAGTGATCGTTATCAAGCCGGAAGGTTTGTATGACGGAATAATGGAAGAAAAAAAGATCTCGGGGATTGTAATATCGCCGGGTCCATCCCATCCTGCAGACAGGCCGGATGTCATCGACTTCATAAGGAAAGAGTGGAGGAGTGTCCCCATTCTGGGTATCTGTCTCGGCCATCAACTGCTGTGGCATCTGGCCGGCGGAACAGTGGGACGCGGCGAGCGTCCGGTCCACGGTCATGTATCTGCTGTCTGTCACGATGGTTCCTGGCTGTTTGAAGGAGTGCCATCTCCGTTTGATGTTACGCGTTACCATTCGCTGGTATGTTACGGACCGGTCCCGGACGGCTTTGAAATTTCCGCGAGGGCAGATGGCGGTGTGGTGATGGCTTTCCGTCACAGGGAATATGACATTGCCGGACTGCAGTACCATCCGGAAGCGATACTCTCTGAAAACGGTAAAAGTCAGCTGGAGTCATTCATAAGAAGGGTAATGGAAGGTGGACATCATGTTCGTACACACGAAATTCAAGAAAGCTGACACAGTAGATGATCTGTATTTCATAAATCCGCTGGAGGTTCTGACCGAGCCGGCATATACATATGAATCGGCACTCCGCCGGGCGGATGTATATGCTGCTCAGGGGAAATATGTGATTTTGGCTCTCACCTATGAGGCTGACAGGAAAAGTGCAGGAGGAAAAACCCCTGGCTTTGTCATCGGCATATTTGATGCACCGGTGAGCGAAAAGGTTTTCCTCGAACACTATACAGGTGACGGTGCCTATCATATGGGCGACCTGGAATTTATGGAGTCTCAGAAGGACTTTATGAACAATGTGGAACGGATTCGTGACTATATCAGGGATGGTCATACATATCAGGTGAATTATACGACCCGGCTGACTGGTGATTTTTCCGGGGACCCGCATGCTTTATTCGAGCAGCTTACTTCGAATGACAACGGAGACTATGCGATGTTCATCGGCTGGGAAGGCAGAGCGATCGTAAGCTGCTCTCCTGAACTGTTTTTTGAAGTGGATGGAAATCGGCATATCCGGACGCGTCCGATGAAAGGGACCTCAAAACGGTACAGTGATCCGGGACTGGATGAAAAGAGTCTGACCTTTCTAAAAGAGTCGGAAAAGGACCGTGCAGAAAATGTGATGATTGTGGATCTTCTGAGGAATGACCTTTCCAAAGTGGCGGAAAAGGGGACTGTCAATGTCCCCGCGCTGTTTACCATTGAAAGGTATGAAACGGTGTATCAGATGACTTCGACTGTTGAAGCGGCTTTGAGGAATGATGCCGGCCTTCCGGAAATCATGGATGCTTTGTTTCCTTGCGGATCCATCACCGGCGCCCCAAAGGCGATTACGATGGAAATCATCGAAGCTTTGGAAAACACACCGAGGGGATTTTACTGCGGTACGCTGGGGATGATGTTCCCGGATGGCACTTCGGTGTTCAATGTGCCCATACGCACACTCTATATAGAGGATGGACGGTTCCTGTATGGTGCCGGAGGCGGCATTACATATGATTCTGATCCATTGGGAGAATATGAGGAGATGGTTGCTAAAACCCGCTTTCTGGAAGATGGAATGTACAAACTGATTGAAACGATGCGCATTGAAGAAGGCGTGTTAAAACGGCTCGACCTGCATGAATCCCGCATTTTGCAATCTGCAGATGCTCTTTCATGGGCTGTGCCCGATTTTAAACAGTCGGTATTATCCTATATTGAAACGTACAGCCTGGGAGAATCGGAAGGCATCATAAAATTGAGGGCGCTGGCGGACCGTCAGGGTTCAGTCTCCCTCACCCACACACCAATCGGGGAAACGGAGACGGCCGAAGCAAAGTTTGCCGGCCGTGCAATCCGGGCGCCGCGGCCGTTTTTGTAAAATAAAACGACGGTAAGACATCACTACCATAGCGCAGACGATGAATTCGCGGTCGTTTTGTATTATAATGAATATCATCGCGTGACCGAATTCAATATAGGCAACCTGGTCGTAGAGGAAGCGGGTGTTTATTACACTCCTCCTGAAAGTGAAGGGTTGCTCGGCGGTGTGATGCGCCGTTCACTTATTGCAGAAGGCAGCGTGCTGGAACGGAGCTATACAAAAGTTGAACTTATCCGGAAGTACAGGGATGGGGATATACAGATATATATGGTCAACAGCTTGAAAGAATGGGTTAAAATCAGTTTGGATATTTCGGGGTGAAACCATGGTAACTATACTATTAATACTTCTCGTCATCGGCATTGTGCTGTTTACGCATTTTGTGGTGACGTATCTCATTGAAAATGATTTGAAAATTGTGGGCGTACTGTTTGCGTTTGTCGGTGTCATTGCAGCCATTGTCGTCCTGCAGTTTATCATCAGCGGCATGTCAGAATTCGTTGCAGGAGAGCTTTCGATATTTTACAGGGATAATTAGGTGTTTTAAATAGGAGGAAGAAAGATGATTTTTGCAAATGGAGACTGCTATATTACTTATCAGCAGGAAAAATTGATCAGCGATTCCGAAAGGACACGGATCGAGGATGGATTTGAAAAAGAGACGCATGCATACCTGAAGGAACTGCAGGTGACGGAACATACATTGACGTTCCTTTATTCGCCGGTCAAAGTGATGGAAGCGCACAATACTATTGAACCGTGTCACCTTGTCATAGATGAAGTGCGGGCATTTCTTGCCAGAATGGAGGTCGCAGTATGAGTATCATAGTACAGGACAGCGGATTGCTTACGATTCTGCAGACACTGGATCCGGAACCGTCCGCAAAAGGCAATGAGTATAATGGAGCATGCGACCGTCTGGCACATCAGTTGGCGAACCAGCTTGTGGGTAATGATCCGTCGGCTACGACAGTCGAAATGACACTTCAGGCTACAGTGATCAAGTTTACAGAACCGACGATCATCGCATTCAGCGGTGCAGGATTCAAGGCAAAGTCGGGAGACCGTGATATATATCTCAACCGTATCTATCTTTTCGACCGTGGAGATGAATTGGAATTCATCCCCCAGGCAAAAGGCAACCGTGTCTATCTTGCGGTGGCGGGCGGCCTGGAATCCGAAGGCTCGAATATTTTAAAATCCGGCGATGATATCATCATGTGCCGCAATTATACCGCGCATCACGATGAGCTGTTCAACATGCTCAAGCGAAGGAGTGAAGTGAACTGGGGTGTGGATACCTATGCCCTGGTCGAAGTGTACCTGTCGGATATTTATCACATCGTTAGACGTCCGGATATACCGGATGAGATTTATGAGCAGCTGGAATCGGCCGAATACACAGTTCGGAATGAGAAAAACCGGGTTGCCCTTTATGTGGACGGGCCTGAAATTGCCCTGGAGAACATCGGGGTTGAACATGCCGGTGTAAAGGGCGGCGTGCACATCGCCGATAATCAGCCGGTGTTGGCGCTGAATGACTTTAATAAGGTGACTACTGCACCGCAGGTGGGGACAATACCGTCATATCATATGCATAAGCTGTCGCAGAAGAGCACGGGGTCCAAAATCCGTTTCAAAGTCATCGATGCGGAAGATGCCCATGCGAACCTTTATGCTCATTATCTGTGGGTGAAAAGCCTGTTCAAGGCGATAGACTATAAACTATCCAAAGAACTTGTCAAAGAGAAAATGTAGAAGCAGATTTCACTTGGTCCGGGATAATGGCATCCCGGGCTTTTTTATCGGAAAAATCTTTTGGAAAACTGAAAATTTATACTGGAAAATGCTTTTGGAAACAACAAAATAATACTGAAATAAGGTATAATTATATATCAGTAAAAACGAATGCTGGATGTATACCGGCATATGGTGGGAATGGTTTTGACATGAGAAATATTTTAAAACAGTATTTTGGATTCGATAAATTTAGACCAAGACAGGAAGAAATCATTGATTCGGTGATGGAGGGGAAAAACACGCTGGGAATACTTCCGACGGGATCGGGGAAATCAATCTGTTTCCAGGTGCCCGGACTGAAGTATCCCGGACTTACCCTGGTGATCTCCCCGCTGATTTCTTTGATGCGCGATCAGGTTGAGTCGTTGAACAGTCAGGGCATTCCTTCAGCCTACCTGAACTCTACGCTCAAGAAAAAAGAAATTGA
This sequence comes from uncultured Staphylococcaceae bacterium, assembly GCA_964437955.1. Classification (GTDB taxonomy): domain Bacteria; phylum Bacillota; class Bacilli; order Staphylococcales; family Salinicoccaceae; genus Salinicoccus. Next base: position 21,511 of record CAYTIR010000007.1, on the reverse strand, counting down.
TGCCTTGATGAAGAATTTGGAAGCCGGGCATTACCAGTTCCTCTACGTTGCTCCGGAACGATTTAACAGTGAAGAGTTCAAAGCGCTGATCCGCCGGCTTGATGTGCCGCTGATCGCATTCGACGAAGCACACTGTATATCCAAGTGGGGACATGACTTCAGGCCGAGTTACCAGAGCATCATACCGATACTGAAGGAACTTCTGCCAGACGCAGTGACGATTGGACTCACCGCCACCGCCACTCTGGAAGTCCAGGAAAATATCCAGGAACTTCTTGGCATCGATACGGAGGATGTCTTCACGACGAGCGTTGCAAGGGAGAATCTGCATCTCAGTGTAGACAGGACATATCAGCGGGAACAGTTCATACTTTCCTATATACAAAGCCATCCGGAAGCTTCAGGTATTGTCTATGCGGCCACCAGGGCGGAAGTGGAAAAAATATCGCTGTTCCTTGAAGACAACGGTGTGGATAACGTTATTTATCACGGTGGTCTCGGCAAGGAAGAGCGTAACAGCAATCAGCAGCAGTTTGTATCGGGGGTCAGGGATATCGCCGTAGCAACCAACGCATTCGGCATGGGGATCGATAAGCCGGATATCCGCTTCATCATCAACCATATTCTTCCGGGGGATATCGAAAGCTTTTACCTGGAAATCGGACGTGCCGGGCGTGACGGCAAAGTGAGTGAATGCATACTGCTGTCGAGCCCGCGTGATGTCAATCTGCACCAGTTTTTCATCGATCGTTCAAATTCTTCCGACCAGTATAAAGATCATATGCGGGCGAAGCTCGACAGGATGATCCAGTATAACAGGACGTCAAAATGTCTGAGCAGCTTCATAACGAAATATTTCGATCCGGATGAATATGTGGAAGAGTGCCTCACATGTTCCAATTGTAAAAACTCCGAAAGGGAGTATGACATGACTGAGGAGGCGGCAACCGTTCTGGAACTTATTGCAGAGTGTGACCTGCCTTTGACCAAAGAGCAGACCATCCAGGTTCTAAGGGGCGAAAAGTCAGAGAATGTCACCTCCCACAGCCTGGAGGAAATGGAATCATTCGGCAGGATGGAAAACTACCTCACAGGGGAAATCAATCATGTTCTGGAAGAATTGATTTCGAGGGGCTATGTCCATATTGAAGAGGAATTGCTGCATACTGTCGGGAAGAGTGAAGTGATATCGAATGGGGAAGCAGTCCTCATGACGGTGCCCTTCAGGAAACACTTCAATGAAAAGGTGGATATCAGCACTGCCTCCTCACCCAATGAAATGCTGTATGAGAAACTGGCTGAAACAAGGGAAAAGCTTGCTTGTAAATATGATTTGCCCGAAGAGGAGATCTTTACAGACACCACCCTCAGGGACTTTGCAAAAAAGATGCCCGGATCCAAGCAGGATATGGTGAACATCCAGGGGGTCGGCAACTACAAACTGAAACATTACTGTCCGCATTTCCTGGAAACGATCCGTTCACACAGGGAGGGCGTTTTTGTGACAGAATGACATGATGAAAGAAGCCGGACCCTGTAAAGGGGCCGGCTTGACTATTGCCTGTTCAAAGACGTGATATTTTACTGGGTCTGTTCTTCATGTACATGTAGTAGCTTGCTGCGAAGATGATGATGTAGCCGATGACGGATAATGTGTCCGGTATGTCGCCGAAAACGGCAATACTGAAAATTGCCGTGAATAAAATCGTCGAGTAGAAGAATATCGAGATTTCCTTGGCGGGTGCATAGCTGTAGGCGATGGTCAGACCGAACTGTCCAAAGGCGGCAAAGACCCCTGAAAGAATCAGTGCCCAGAACTGGATTGTGGTCATCGGTTCAAACTGCCAGATGAAAAACGGCAGCAGGACGACACATGAAAAGAAAGAAAAGTAGAACACCGTCGTATAGAACTTCTCACGGCTTCCCAAAACACGCAGCACCGTATAGGCACCGGCCGCAAACAATGCACCGGCTACGCCGATCAGTCCATAGACCGTATCACTCGACATTGACGGTTTGATGATGAAAATGGCACCGGCAAATGCGATGATGATCGAGATGATCTGATACCGTCGTACGTATTCCTTTAAAAATAAAGCACATAGTATAATGGTGAAGAACGGGCTGAGTTTGTTAAGAATATCGGCATCGCTGAGAACCATCCTGTCGATGACGAGGAAGTTGAGGACAACCCCGATCACGCCAAAAGTGGAACGGGTGATGAGCAGAAGCTGGTTTTCCCTGTGTCCGAAAAACTTTTCTTTATAATATACAACAAAAGCGAATGCCATCAGCATGGCGATGAGATTTCTGAAGAAGACTTTCTGGACGGTCGGCAGATCACCGCTGTATTTGACAAACACCGCCATCAGACTGAAACTGAGTGAAGCGATGAGGAGGGAGATGATCCCTTTAGCTGTGTTGTTCATTTAAAGTGTCCCCCGGTAAAAAATATAAAGTTTCATACTTATAGGCATAAAGAATTTTAACGAAAAAGTTTTATAAAAAGTATGGCTACAGTATAACATATGAGCAGAGGGAGTTCGGGGCATTTTATGTGAATTTATTGCTCTGAAATTACATTTTTATCCTTTGCTTAAAAATAAAATATATGGCATCATAGGATTTGAGAAGAGCACATATGGTGTTTAAAATTACAACAAAACACAATATGTAGTGTTTGAAACCTTCTGAGAAAGTGTAAATGTAAAATAAAGACTGAAGAAAAGGAATCGAACGTATGTTCGTTTATTTTATTTTGTGCTAGTATGAGAGAAGGGGAGGGATGGTATGCTTATTGCATTCTATTCCATGACAGGGAACGTCCGGCGCTTCATCAAAAATTCGAAGATAGGCGAACAGTTCGATATTCATGAGATTCGCGCAGCAAACAAGGATGAGCCGGTAGATGGGCCATTCATCCTGGTCACACCAACATACGGTTACGGAGGGGTGCCGGCAGAGGTCAAATCCTTTCTGGAAGTGAACCACCGGCAAATGCTGGCAGCGGCATCAAGCGGCAACCGTAACTGGGGAGCCCATTACGCAATGGCAGGAGAGCATATCAGCAATGAGTACAATGTGCCGCTTCTATTAAAATTCGAGCTGCACGGTACTCCTAAAGATAGAGAAGATTTCATTGAAAAGGCAGGGGCTATACATGAAAGTATTAGACGAGAAGAAATACAATCACATTGAGCTGAATAACGAAGTGACCAAGCGCGACGAAACCGGTTTTTACCAACTGGGCAAAGACCAGGAGGCACTCCAGGTGTTCAAGGAGGAAGTGAAGGATAAGACGATCCATTTCGATTCTGAGCTTGAACGTCTGCATTACCTCGTGGACAACGACTTCTACTATGACCTGTTTAAAGAGTATTCAGAGGAAGCAGCAATGGAAATCGTTGAATATGCTGCCTCCATCCCTTTCGAATTCAAAAGCTATATGGCAGCAAGCAAATTTTTCAAAGACTACACACTTAAAACGAATGATAAGAAACAATACCTCGAAGATTACAAACAGCATGTGGTCATCGTGAGCATGTACCTTTCCAAAGGCAACGTGGAACAGGCAAAACGTCTGATCCTGTCAATGATCGAACAGCGTTACCAGCCGGCAACCCCGACGTTCCTGAACGCCGGACGTGCACGCCGCGGTGAAATGGTATCATGTTTCCTGCTCGAGGTGGATGACAGCCTGAACTCCATCAACTATATCGATTCCACTGCAAAGCAGTTGAGCAAGATTGGCGGCGGTGTTGCCATCAACCTTTCCAAACTGCGCGCACGCGGGGAAGCGATCAAAGGCATCGAAGGTGTTGCCAAAGGCGTACTGCCTGTTGCCAAAGCACTTGAAGGCGGCTTTGGATATGCAGACCAGCTCGGCCAGAGACCGGGTGCAGGGGCAGTGTATCTGAACATCTTCCATTATGACCTGCCTGAATTCCTGGATACTAAAAAAGTGAACGCGGACGAGGATCTGCGACTGGCAACTATTTCCACGGGCCTTGTTGTACCGTCCAAATTCTTCGATCTGGCTAAAAATGACGAACCATTCTACCTGTTTGCACCGCATACGGTGGAGCGTGAATACGGCCAGACACTCGATGATATGAACCTGGATGAAATGTATGAAGAACTCGTTGCGAACGACAACGTGAAAAAGCGTAAATTCGATGCGCGTGAAATGCTGAATACGATTGCGCAGACGCAGCTGCAGTCCGGCTATCCTTATATCATGTTCAAGGACAATGCGAACAAAGTGCATCCATTGAAAGATATCGGACAGATCAAAATCAGTAACCTTTGTACAGAAATTTTCCAGCTTCAGGAAACATCCACGATCAATGATTACGGTACGGATGATGAAATCCGCCGTGACATTTCATGTAACCTGGGCTCGCTCAACATTGCGAACGTAATGGACTCCGGCAAAGTACGTGAATCCGTCCATGAAGGCATTGAAGCATTGACAGTTGTCAGTGACGATACGGCTATCGCAAATGCGCCGGGTGTCAAAAAAGCGAATGATGAATTGCATTCTGTCGGACTCGGGGCGATGAACCTCCACGGTTATCTCGCTAAGAATAAAATCAACTATGAATCTGAAGAAGCGCGGGATTTCGCCAACGTATTCTTCATGCTGTTGAATTTCTACTCCCTGGAAAAATCCATGATGATCGCAAAAGAGCGTGGGGAAACATTCAAAGACTTTGAAAGATCCGAATATGCAACGGGCAAATACTTCGAAAAGTATACGGCTGAGGCAGTAGTGCCGAAATCTGATAAAGTGGCTGCATTGTTCGCCGATATCCACATCCCGACAACCGAGGACTGGAAAGCGCTCGGCAGTGAAGTGCAGAAACATGGACTGTTCCACGCATACCGTCTGGCGATTGCGCCGACGCAGAGCATTTCCTATGTGCAGAATGCGACAAGTTCCGTCATGCCGATCGTTGATACGATTGAGCGCAGGACTTACGGCAACTCTGAAACATTCTATCCGATGCCGTTCCTGTCTCCTGAAACAATGTGGTACTACAAGAGCGCATTCAATACGGATCAGATGAAACTCATCGATATGATCGCAACAATCCAGCAGCATGTGGATCAGGGCATCAGTACAATTCTGTACGTAAACTCTGAAATTTCCACGAGAGAGCTGGCGAGACTCTATATCTATGCACACCACAAAGGTCTGAAGTCACTGTATTACACTAGAAACAAATTGCTCAGTGTGGAAGAGTGCACAAGCTGTTCCGTATAATCTAAACGATCGATCACAAAGGAGTCATTAAAATGATTGCAGTAAACTGGAACAAAGAAGATGATATGACAAACGTATTCTGGCGTCAGAACATCTCACAGATGTGGGTCGAAACTGAATTCAAAGTATCTAAAGACCTGAGCTCGTGGGCTGGCATGTCAGATGACGAAAAAGATACATTCAAGAAAGTCCTTGCCGGCCTGACCGGTCTGGACACTCACCAGGCGGATGACGGAATGCCTCTCATCATGCTGCATACAGAGGACCTCAGGAAAAAAGCGGTGTATTCATTCATGGGAATGATGGAGCAGGTCCATGCAAAATCCTACTCCCACATATTCACAACATTGCTGCCTTCCAAAGAGACGGATGATCTGTTGGATAACTGGGTGCTTGAAAATAAAGAGCTCAAATTCAAAGCGGATAAGATTGTCAGCCGCTATCATAAATTGTATGGCAAAAATCCATCCGTATATGATCAGTATATGGCGAGGGTGGCCAGCGTATTCCTTGAATCCTTCCTTTTCTATTCAGGTTTCTACTACCCGCTGTACCTGGCCGGGCAGGGCAGAATGACGACAAGTGGTGAAATCATCCGGAAAATCCTGCTGGATGAGTCGATCCACGGCGTATTTACAGGATTGGATGCGCAGATGCTGAAAGCAGAACTTACCGATGAGGAGCAGGAACGTGCGGATAAAGAAATGTATGAACTTTTAAAAGAGCTTTATGCCAATGAAGAAAAATACACGAAAGATCTGTATGACAAGCTCGGCCTCACTGAAGATGTGCTGAACTATATCCAGTACAATGCAAATAAATCCCTCGCAAACCTAGGTTTCGATGCTTATTTCGAAGAGAAGGCATTCAACCCGATTATTGAAAATGCCCTGGATACGACAACGAAGAACCACGACTTCTTCAGTGTCAAAGGGGACGGCTATGTACTTGCACTCAACGTTGAGCCGATTCAGGATGAAGATTTCATTTTTGAAGACGCTAAATAATAAGCACCATATCTGCATGCTGCGGCATGCAGATTTTTTTATGAAAGCAATTGTGTTGACATTTCATATAAATGTCATATGATTAAGGTAGAGTTTTTCAACTGAATACTATGATTCTTTCGGGGCAGGGTGAAATTCCCAACCGGCGGTAAGCTTTGAAGCGAGCCCGCGACCCGTACTGTTTATACAGTACGGCTGATTCAGTGGAAGTCTGAAGCCGACAGTTAAAGTCTGGATGGGAGAGAGAATGAAATGCAGCGTATCTTTTAGGAGAACGGTTATTTCTGTTACCTTAAAATAAGACGCAATATTTGGCATTGCTTCAGGCAACGCTTATTTCTGCATACATTTATGGACGCCGGAGGATATTATCTTATATCCCCGGCGTTTTTATATTCAGGAGGGAAAAACTTGAATCGATATATGAAAATGGCACTTGATCTTGCCAAAATGACAAATGGTCAGACAGGAAAGAACCCGCCGGTGGGAGCAGTCATCGTAAAAGACGGCAGCATCATCGGCATGGGGGCGCATTTCGGCTATGGCCAGCCCCATGCGGAGCGGCAGGCGCTTGCATCCTGTAATGCGGACCCCGCCGGTGCGGATATTTACGTCACGCTGGAACCGTGTTCCCATCATGGGAAGACGCCGCCGTGCACCGATGCGATCATCGAAGCCGGCATCAGCAATGTTTTCTACGCTGAACAAGACCTTAATCCTAAAGTGAGCGGGCATGATGTGCTCACTGCGGCCGGAGTGAATGTCGAACATACTCCGAACGATGAGGCGGTGGAACTGTACAGGGCGTTCTTCAGTCATCTGGTCAGTCAGCGGCCGAATGTCACTTTGAAATGTGCGATGAGTGTGGATGGTAAACTTGCGCTCGGAGACGGTACCAGCAAATGGATTACCGGTGAAGCGGCACGGATGGATGTGCACGATGAGCGGAATGTGCATGATGCGATTCTGGTCGGGGCACATACGCTGCTCAATGATGATCCGCGGCTGACTGCGAGAGTCGAGGGCGGCGGCCGTTCTCCGAAACCCATCGTGCTGATGGGTGGAAGCGAATTGCGGGATGACCTTGCGATATTTGAGCATCCGGAACGTCCGATCATCTATACGACGAATGAAGAGAATTTAAAATATGAAGACCGATGTGATATTAAAATCGGGGAGTGGAGTCTCACGGAAGTGCTTCACGATCTGTATGAATCAAAACTGACATCGCTTTTCGTTGAAGGCGGTGCTTCGGTACTGAATTCATTTATAAAAGAAGGATTATATAACCAGATATTTTTATATGTTGCCCCGAAAATGTTTGGTGAATCGACACATGCGCTGTACAATGGAAAAGTTTTATCAATGGATGAGGCAGTGCAGCTTGAATTGGTGGATGTTGAAAAGCTCGGGCCGGATATTAAAATAACCTACAGAAAGGCTTGAGCAGTATGTTTACAGGAATAATTGAACAGGTTGGCACAGTGGCGAAAATGGAAGATACAGGAGAACTTACGGTATTTGAAATCACTTCAGGTATTTTTGATGATATCGCCCTTGGGGATTCCATCAGTGTGAACGGTACGTGCCTGACAGTGACGGAATTGAAAGCAACATCATTCACAGTGGAGATGGTGAATGAGACGAAGCGCATTACAAGTCTCGGCACAGTGGCAGAAGGAAGCAAAGTGAATCTGGAGCGTGCGCTGACACTTGCATCACGTCTTGGCGGTCATATCGTTTCAGGCCATGTTGACGGTACGGGGAAGATTGCCGATATCACCTATGACGGCAGTGCAATGGTCATGAGGATCAAAGTACCGGAGCATCTGATGAAATACATGTCCCAAAAAGGGTCAGTCACGATTGACGGCATCAGCCTGACGCTGTTTGATGTTGAGAAGGCATCATCGGAAATCATACTCAATCTGATACCGGAGACGCAGGAGCGGACGACGCTTTCAGGAAAAATGCGCGGAGATCTGGTCAATATTGAAGCGGATATGCTGATGAAGCATGTAGAAAAATTACTGGAAGCGGGTGTTGGCAATGTTTGATTCCATAGAAGCGGCAGTTGAAGATCTGAAACAGGGCAGACTGGTGATCGTAGTCGATGATGAGGACCGTGAAAATGAAGGGGATCTCATCGGTGCTGCGGACTTTATTACAGCGGATGAAGTGAATTTCATGGCCACTTACGCCCGCGGGCTGATATGCACTCCGCTGACTGAGGAAATCGCAAGGAAAGCGGGGCTGTCACAGATGGCCACGAACAACAGCGATCCGTATGGTACGGCGTTTACCGTATCGGTGGATCATGTATCAACGACAACTGGGATCAGTGCCCATGAGCGGTTCGATACGATATGTGCGTTGGCAGGAAATGACGTGAAGCGGACAGACTTCAATACACCGGGTCACGTATTTCCGCTGGTTGCGAAAGACGGTGGAGTCATTGAACGCATGGGACACACTGAAGCGGCCGTGGACCTTGCGAAACTTGCGGGGGCCTCTCCGGTCGGTGTCATATGTGAAATCATGAATGATGACGGCACGATGGCGCGTGTGGATGATCTTGAAGAGTATAAGGAGAAGCATGGTCTGAAAATGATCACGATCGAAGACTTGAAAAAATATATGATGAAGCATACCGGGGTAACACTTGAAAGCACAATCAAGCTGCCGACTGATTTTGGTGAATTTAAGATGTATGGCTTTGTCGATAACAACACAGGAAAAGAGCATCTCGCCATTGTGAGCGGTGAAATTTCAGAGAAAATGAATGTCCGCATCCATTCGGAATGTCTGACGGGTGACGTCTTTCACAGTAAACGCTGTGACTGCGGCAGCCAGTTGGAGCGTGCGATGCACATCATGGACAAAGAAGGCGGCGTCATCCTCTATATGCGGCAGGAAGGGCGCGGCATCGGACTGATCAACAAACTTAAAGCGTACGAGCTGATCGAGCAGGGATACGATACGGTCAGTGCAAATGAACATCTCGGCTTCAATGCGGACCTGCGGGAATACGATGTTGCAGCGGAAATGCTGAGACAGCTCGGTATCAAAGCAGTCAACCTTCTCAGCAATAACCCGAGGAAGATAAAGGGACTCGAAGATGAAGGGATTTCAGTCAACCGTCGCAGCCATATCATCAAAGCCAACGTTGTGAATAAAGATTACCTGAAAACTAAAAAAGATAAACTCGGACATCTACTCTAGGAGGAACATTAAAATGAATAAAATAGAAACGAAAATGATCGGTACAGGTTTGAAAGTTGCGGTTGTCGCAGGCAGATTCAATGATTTCATCACATCGCAGCTGGTGGATGGTGCAGAAGGGACACTCGTCAGCCATGATGTGAAATCAGAAGATATCGACCTGGTCTATGTACCTGGTGCATTTGAAATTCCACTTGCGGCAAAAACGCTCGCAGAGTCTGGGAAATATGATGCAGTCATCGGACTTGGGTGTGTCATCCGTGGAAGTACGACGCATTATGACTACGTGTGTAATGAAGCGGCCAAAGGTATTTCCCAGGCGGGGCTCTCTACTGGTGTGCCGGTGATTTTCGGCATCATCACGACAGAAAATATCGAACAGGCGATTGAACGTGCCGGTACGAAAGCGGGCAACAAAGGTGCAGACGCAGCTGCCGGTGCGATTGAAATGGCAAACTTGATGGGGCAGATCAAAGGAAAATAGGTTTTTATTCATAATGACCGGGATGCTGTGATTGCAGCATCCCGTTTTTTGGTATTCTGCGGTTGTCACATCATCGAATCGAGATCGAAGGCGTGAGAAGCCGTTGTCGCCTCATCGAATCGAAAACGAAGGCGCGAGAAGCCGTTCTCACATCATCGAATCGAGATCGAAGGCGCGAGAAGCCGTTGTCACATCATCGAATTGAAAACGAAGGCGTGAGAAGCCGTTGTCACATCATCGAATTGAAAACGAAGGCGCAGCAGACCACCTCGCCCCATCGCTTCACACAAATTCGTCATAATTACTTCAACCAACTTTCAAATATCAGTCATATTCTGGTATATTATACGTGCTAAAATGGATAGCGGTAAGAAAACAAGACCAGGAAACAGAAAAGGAGGAATTACATATGAAATTAAAATCTTTATTGGCTGCAATTTTTGCTGCGTCACTGCTACTTGCGGCGTGCGGCAACGGCGGGAATGAAGAAAGTGCCGGAGAGGCGCCGGCGGATGATGAAATAAGATCACTGGAAGTCGATCTGGAAGTGCCTGAGACTGCTGGGATAGAAGAAACTGCAACATTTACAGCACATGTACATTCCAATGGGGAGGATGTTACCGATGCGGACAAAGTCCGTTTTGAAGTGCTTGATTCCGAAGGTAACAGCCTGGACATGATTGAGGCGGAGCATTCTGAAAATGGACTCTATACGATCGATTATGAATTTGAAGCGGCCGGTGAATATACAGTGATTTCTCATGTGGATGCCTTCCAGCTCCATACGATGCCTGAAAAGCAGATTACAGTGGAATAAAGACCGATTATCCTCCATGATATACAGCTGCTCTCGATTGTATTGTAAGCTGTTAAGGTTTACAATATATATATAATTCGAAGCACAAATTCAGGAGGTAACCATGGAGTTGCAGGATAAAACTTATATTGTGTCAAATGCCGCAAAATCACTGGGCAGGGAGATGTCGATGCATTTAGCAGATCAAGGTGCGAATGTGATTTTAGCAGGAATTGACCATGTTGAATTGGATAACCTCTTGGGAGAACTTCAGGAAATTTCAGAAGGGAACCATAAGGTGGTTATGCTTGAACAGTCCAAGGAAATTGACTGGATGGCCATCATGGATGAAATACAGGAAGAATTCAGTACGCTGAATGGAATTATACTTGTACATACGATATTCACCGAGAACCGTTCGGTATATGATGTTTCTTTTGATGAGTTTAACCAGGTGATGTACGAACATGTATGGGGGACCTACCTCGGTATCCGTACACTCCGTCCGATGTTAAAAGATGAGCGGGATGCGAAAATCATCAATGTGATTGAACCATCGTTCGAAGATGTATTCGAGAGGAATTTATATTACACAGTGACCGGAGCGATAGAGGCACTCACACATTCCACGGCGATTGAGCTTAAAAAAGAGGATGTGGATGTGTATGCACTCAGCTACCGTCCATCCATCAAGGAAGAGGAATCACCGGAACGTTCAAACTCGGAAGCGATCAGTACAGTAATGTCTATTTTGTCCGGTACCGGGAAAGCGCCGACGGGTGAAACGATCATCATCAATTAGATAATTATTAACAATTTGTGAACAAAACCAGCCGGTAATTGAACGGGCTGGTTTTTTTATGTAAAATTTTTCTAACTTTAGTTGAAAATCAAATATTAGAAGGTATAATAAGAATCATGGTTATCATTGATAATCATTATCAGTTAAGGTGGCTTTCTATGATAAGAAAATTATTCAGATTAGACGTACTCATAGCTTTACTTTTAATT
>CAYTIR010000007.1:0-9715 GCA_964437955.1 uncultured Staphylococcaceae bacterium | reverse complement strand
AGGCGTTGTTGAACTGCGCCCGGGAGATATATTCAGCTTAACAGAAGAACAGCAGGGCATACTTCTCAATAGTCGGTTACCTAGAACTGTATCCATTATTATTGCCGGTGCGTCACTTGCAGTCTGTGGTCTGATCATGCAGCAGCTGACCCGCAACAAATTTGTCTCGCCGACTACGGCAGGGACGACGGACTGGGCGCAGCTCGGCATCCTTATCGGACTCGTATTCTTTCCGGGGGTAAGCATGCTGGGAAGACTTGCATTTGCTTCTATACTTGCTGTGGTCGGCACCCTCCTGTTCATGCAGATCATTTCCAGAATAAAATTCAAGGATATCATTTTTGTACCGCTGATCGGTTTAATGATGGGCGGCGTAGTTGCCAGCATCAGCACTTTCATCGCACTCAGAACGAATATGCTGCAGGCGATTTCCGGTTGGATGCACGGTAGTTTCTCAACACTCATTGCCGGCAAATATGAAATTCTCTATATCAGCATACCGCTTTTCATAGTGGCAGTATTATATGCCCACCAATTCACGGTCGCAGGCATGGGAGAGGACTTCTCCAAGAACCTGGGTCTTGATTACCAGAAAGTATTATACATAGGACTGTTCATCACAGCGGTCATCACTGCACTGGTTGTCGTGTCAGTCGGTATGCTGCCGTTCCTTGGACTCATCGTACCGAATATCGTCTCGGTCTTCAGGGGAGACCATCTCCGGAGTACCATTTTCCTGACAGCAGTGCTGGGGGCGATATTCGTTATGGTATGTGATGTAATAGGCCGTGTCGTCATTTACCCATATGAAATTTCAGTGGGGCTGACCATCGCAATCATCGGCGGATTTGTTTTCTTATTCCTGATATTCAGGAGGGCCGGTGCAAATGCTTAAAATGACGAATAATAAATTGATTTTAATGCTGACTGCGGGAGCAATCGCATCGATTGCCCTGTATATGCTTTATGATTTGAACCCTGCAATCTACTTCTACCAGTTGCCGTCGAGGGCAAAGCGGGTAGCGGCGATCGTCATCGTGGGTGTGGCAATCGCGGTATCCACGGTGATATTCCAGACGATAGTAAAAAACAGGATTCTGACACCATCCATCATGGGGCTTGATTCTGTTTATGTATTTATACAGACATCCATGATATTCTTCGGCGGCGCCTCATCGATGATACTGCTCAACAGCAAGGCGAACTACTTCGTCAGCATGGCGCTGCTCGTGATCTTCACATTATTCGTTTTCAAGTTCCTGTTCAAGTTTACGAAAAACAATGTATTCCTGCTGTTGCTGATCGGTATCATACTCGGAACTTTATTCGGCAATCTGGCGACATTCATGCAGATGATGATCAGCCCCGAGGATTTCCTCATCCTGCAGAATAACCTGTTCGGTTCATTCAGTGCAGTCGATGAATCACTGTTGGGAATTACAGGGGCGATCGTCCTTATCTCAATTTTGTTTGTGCTCAAGGATTTCAACTCACTGGATGTCATGTCACTGGGACGGGATCATGCGATGAACCTCGGAGTGAACTATGACAGGAAGGTATCCCAGCTGCTCATCATCATTGCGGTCCTGGTGTCGGCGGCAACGGCACTTGTCGGACCAATGATGTTTCTGGGGCTGCTCGTTGTCAACATTGCCCATGAAGTATTCGCGACTTACAAACATGTCTATCTGATCATCGGCTCCGCCCTGATCAGTATCATCACACTTGTGTTCGGCCAGATGGTCATACAGTTCATGTTCGACGGCGGAGTGGAGCTGAGTGTCATCATCAACCTTGTTGGTGGATTGTACTTCATTTATCTAATGCTTAGGAGGAGTAAAGTATGATAAACGTAAAAGATATTGCTAAATCATATGGTGAGAAAAAAGTAGTGGATGATGTATCACTGTCGATTGAAAAAGGTAAGATCACTTCATTGATCGGTCCAAACGGTGCAGGCAAAAGTACGGTGATTTCAATGATCACCCGGCTGCTCGATAAAGACAGTGGTGAAGTATTGATCGAAGGTGATGATATTTTTACACAGCCGAATAATGCGCTGGCTAAAAAGATTTCCATCCTTAAACAAACTAACCATCTTGAGCTTAAGATTACAGTGCGGGAGCTTGTAAGTTTCGGCCGCTATCCATACTCAAAGGGCCGCCTGAAGGACGAGGATCACAGAATCATCGATGAAGCGATAGAGTATATGGAACTCGGAGCGCTTGAAGACCGATATATCGATGAGCTGTCAGGCGGACAGAGACAGCGTGCATACATTGCGATGACGATCGTGCAGGATACGGAATATATTTTTCTCGATGAGCCTTTGAACAACCTGGATATGAAGCACTCCGTGCAGATCATGCAGATTTTAAGAAGGCTGGTGCGTGAGAAGAATAAGACGATCATCATCGTCATCCACGACATCAACTTTGCATCGTGCTATTCCGACAATATCGTGGCGCTCAAAAATGGCAAAATCGCCATCAGCGGTACTAAACATGAAGTCATCAAGAAGAGCATACTGGAGGAAATCTACGAGATGGAAATAAACATCCAGTGCATCTTCGGACACAACATTTGCATATATTTCGATGATCAGATCGGCGATGTGACGGAAACCGATGCCCAGGAATATGCCCAGACTGTGGCGCGTGAACAGATCAGGGCTTAACATGACCTTTATTGAACCCTTAAAGGAGGTGGTGGCAGCTTTAATCGGATGTATTTTAAAGTTTTTAGCGGGGGCTGAAAATTTACTTAACGGGAGAGGTATTTTAATGGAATTCAAGAAATTTTACTTAATGCTTGCCATGGCTGCACTGCTTGTACTTGCAGCATGCGGCAATGGTGGAGAAACAACAGAAGAAGGCGCCGAAACTGATGAGGCAGGCGCGGAAGAAGGTTCTGGTGAGACGATCACTTATGAAAACAAATATGAAAGTGGGCCTCCGCGCGGCGAAGAAGGCGAAACAACTGAAGTAAATGAAACGGTTGAACTTCCGAAGAACTCCGATAAAGTTGCCATCTATGACCTGGGTGTGGCATCCACTTTCAAGGCACTCGGAATTGAAGAGAACATCATCGGTCTGCCGAAAGGCGATAATAATGCTTCACTTTCTGAAGTGAACAAAGATTTCGAATCAGAGGAATATGCAAATCTCGGCGGTCTGAAACCGGATGAATTCGAGACACTTGCCGAGCTTCAGCCTGAAGTGATCATGATTCACGGACGTCAGTCGAATACCCAGACTATTGATGAAATGAAGAAGGCTGCACCGGATGCGGAGATTGTATATGTCGCTGCCGACAGCAACAACTATTTCCAGGACATCATGGATATGACAACATTCCTTGGAGAGATGTACGACGTACAGGACAAGGCGGATGAACTGGTTGCGGATATGCAGGCCAGAATTGATGAAGTGAATAAGACGGTAACCGAGGCGGATAAGGACATGCTGTTCATCCAGACGAACGGGGGAGATCTCTCATTCCACGGTGAGGGCGGCCGTTACGGCTTCCTTTTTGAAGACCTTGGATTCACTTCTGCCGGTGAGCAGAGTGAAGGTGGAACAACTGACAGCCACGGTAACCAGGTCAGCTTTGAATTCATCGCTGAAAGCGACCCGGGCGTAATGCTTGTAATGGACAGGGGCGCAGCTGTTTCCAGCGGTGAAGCGACACCTGTTGATGTCGTCAAAAACGATGTAACTGCCGGTGTGGATGCGATCGAAAATGATAATATCATCCAGCTCAATCCACAGTCATGGTACTTGAATTCAGGCGGCTACCTGAGTGGTATGGCCCAGCTTGAAGAGATCGAAGCGGGCATGGCTGAAATTAAATAATAGAAGACATAAAGAAACCCATCTGTTGCAGATGGGTTTCTTTATGTCTGTGCATCATCATTTGTGCCGGTCTGCACGCTTATATACATGATCGCCTATGATGCGTACTTCGCGGTTCAAGTGTACGCCGAACTCGTTTAATATGACATCCTGGACATGTTTAATCAGCGCCTCATAGTCACTGGCTGTGCCGCCGCCGACATTGATCATAAACCCGGCATGCTTCATGGATACTTCAACGCCGCCGATGCGGTGCCCCTGAAGTCCGGCATCCTGGATCAGCTTGCCGGCAAAATTTCCAGGCGGACGCTGGAATACGCTGCCGCATGACGGGAATTCCAGTGGCTGTTTTGATTCCCTCCTGTATGTCAGGTCATCCATGATGGCTTTTATTTCAGAAGGAACACCCGGTTTCAGAGAGAATTTTGCCTCTACTACGACATAATCGTTTTCCTGGACGATGCTTTTTCGATAGCCGAGTCCGAGGTCTTCATTTTTTAGCGTGAAAATATTACCGGATTTATCAATGGCGGTGACTTCGAGCAGGCAGTCTTTAACTTCACCGCCGTATGCGCCGGCATTCATATAGACTGCACCGCCGACACTGCCGGGGATGCCGCAGGCGAATTCGAGACCGGTCAGTCCAAGGTCATGGGCAAAATTGGAGACATCGATGATCGCTTTGCCGCTTCCTGCTGTAATCATACCGTCCGCTGCCTCGAGATGGTCCAGCTTGAGCAGGTTGAGGACGATGCCCCGGATGCCGCCGTCCCTGATGATTATGTTGGAACCGTTGCCGAGGTATGTGACCGGAATGTGGTTCTCATCACTGTACCGGAGCACCCGGCATGCATCTTCAACGTTGCGGACTGTGATATAGAAGTCGGCTGGCCCGCCTGTTTCTGTGTATGTGTAATTTTTTAATGGTTCATATATTTTGATATCAGAATCTGTAAGCAGCGCCTTCAGATCTGTTTCTATTTGCGTAGTATTCACCGTAGTAATTCCTTTCGCGTGATATTAATTATGTATATTATAATAGAATCCGACCATTTTGGGAAATGAGGAGGTTCTACGTACATTGTACAGTAAACTGATGTATGCTATATTTTGTTTAGTCACTGTCAGCCAGTGTACCACAACGATACTAGTATAAGGGTGTGACACCTTTTGCATCATTCTTTAAAAAATATATACGGGCTGTTTTCATTGATCGCCCTGATCACTCTGGCAGGATGTTCCAATGCGCTCGCTGAAGACATGGAAAAGTATATGTCCGATATGGAAGAAATCCATAAGCTGGATGATCAATATACAACTGAAGCGGAATCATTGGATTATGAATATCTGCCTGAGGAACTGTCTTCGAGAAGCGGGGATGTCGATACCGAACGTCTGGAAACGATCAGCAGCAAACTCGAAGAGGATATACTGCCTCTGGCCAATGAAATGGCAGAAAAGATCGAAGACGTGAAAGTGAGCAACGAAGAATTGAAGGAACCGCATGATTCATTCAAAGAAAGTGTCGAAACCAAGCAGGAATTTGCACGGCAGCTGGATGAATATGTGAAATCCTACTTGATGTCGGTCCGCTCAAATGAACAGCTGATCGAACTGAGCCAGTCCTTTATGGAAAATCAGGAAGAGCGGGATGAAATCATCGAGAACACTGAAGATGAAGCGGCAGTGGATGAGATCAACCGTCTGATAGAACAGATTAATGAGAACAGTGAATCACTGGAGTCGGAATCCCAGCTGCTGCAGGGGGACGAATCCATAGATGAGAAACAAAACCACATTGATGAAGTCATGGGACCCCTGATTGATGAACATATTCAATCACTCAACAAGATGAACCTTGAAACCGAGAGCGCCATCCGTGTACGGAGCCTGTCCCTTGAAATGTATTATGGTTTTGAAAAGTATTACCAGGAACGTAAAAATACAATGATATACAATGATAAATTGCAGGGGCTCCAGCTGCAGAGCATCATTTCCATGAAGGAAACCTACCAGAAGCTGGATGATAATTATTACAGCCGCCTGAACGAAATTGAGAGTGAACTCGAATAGTTCACTCTCAATCTTTGGCATTATGTTTTTCTTCGGCCTGCTGCGGGTTCATCGGATGATTCGGATCTTTCATGACTTTGCTGATGAAGACGTTTCTCAGGATGACTGTTACAATCCAGAATGCAAACACTGCAAGCAGGATCCACGAGACTGTCGCATTGTTCTGGAAATCGAGCATGAACAGCACAACAACAATGAGAAGTGCCGCATTTATTGTATCAAGGAAAGTCCATCGTTTCAGTGATTTGTTATTCATAGTCTGGCATACCTCCAATCTCTGCCATTATATCATATGAGAAAAGACAGATTTGCTTATTTTCCATATAAATGATAAATTAATAAAAGTTTACTGAGAAGGTGATGAAATGTTAACAAAAACGACAACGATTGAATCTTTTCAAAAGCTACTTGAGGAAAAGAAGACCTTCTTCTTTATGAAGCACAGCAGCACATGCCCGATTTCGGCAGCTGCATTCGAGGAGTTTCAAAAGTTTCATTATGAAAGGGATATGGACGGTTATTATCTCGTCGTCCAGGATCACAGACAGCTTTCTGATTATATCAGCGAAGCATTCGATATCAAACATGAATCTCCGCAAGGGTTTTACTTTGCAGATGGGAAGCCGAAATGGCATGATTCCCATCAAAAGATCACTTTGAATACTTTATCATCTGTTGAAGATTAAAAGATAAAAGCCAATCCCGTGAGGGATTGGCTTTTTAAGTTTAAAAAGGGATGAACATGACCCTGTTCTGACCCTGTTTCTTTGCTGCATGGAGCATGTCGTCGGCATTGGTGATCATTCTGCCTTTCGTGACATCCGCCTGCGCTTTGTATCCGACACCGATTGAAACGGTGAGCCGGACGGTTTCAGCGTCGTTGATGTGGAAACTTGACCGTTCCACACTGTTGCGGATTGCTTCGCCAAGGCGCACAGTCTTATCGAAAGACAGGTTCGGTATGACCATGGCGAATTCCTCGCCGCTGTTACGGAATAAAGAACCGCCGTTCGGGACATGGTTATCCAGCAGATTCGCCATCTGCTTTATGAGTGCGTCACCTGATTTGTAGCTGTGTTCATCATTGACGACTTTGAAATTATCAATGTCAATGAGGAGCAGGCTGAGTGTTTCGCTCTCATCTATCAGCAGGTTGATCTCTTCATCGAATGATTTGATATTGCCGAGCTGTGTCAGATAATCTTTATACTCATCTTCTTCATAGCGTTTCAGCAATTTCAGTATCGCATTGATGTCCTCGTACATCATCATCGCAAAGAACATGACAATGGTACTTGTGGCGACAAAAATGAACATCTGCCACAGGTTGAGATCGTTGATCAGCAGGTTGATTCCAAGAACGTACAGAATCGAAAAGATGATGCAGGCACTTGTCAGTGTCCTCAGTTTTTCAAATTTCAGGAATGGCAGGATGCCCATGACGAAAATATAAAGCACGGCAAATATCAAATAGACCTGCCACCCATAGCCGAATATCAGATGGTGGAATAAATACACGACCACCAGGGATCCGAGCATATAATAGGGGACACTGTACTTGACCAGTATGAGCAGCGGTATGAAGTACAGGCTGAAAGTGATGCCTGAGACATGAATGGGCACCATCAGCAGCAGTACCGCCAGTGTGGTCATGAGCAGTGCCTGGAAGATGCCGGAATCAATGAGCCTCCGGTCTTCTGCATATTGCAGGCGATGGAATAAGTATATGCCGCTTATTGTGAGCGAAATGTTCAGAACAAAGTCAATCAGCATATACTATCCCTCCTTGGTTGATATTATTCGTCGAGTTCCAGGTTCTGGCGGAGTTCCGTCCTGACATTGTTAAAGGACTGGTCATTAGGGAAGAAATACCACAGACCATCTTCGCCGCGGTCGTTGACGCCTTCAAGTGTCAATCGTTCAAGGTTCTGTGCCGGCTTCTGATAGTTGGAACGTAGTGCATTCATTTCTCCGAACGGGATGTTCGTCTGTATATTGTTGCTCAATACATCCAGTATGGAATTGAAGTTGGTGATTGTCTGCAGGCTCACCATTTCACTGGCAATTGCCTGGACGACCTGCTGCTGGCGCATCTGTCTGCCGGAGTCTCCGCCGGCGCCTGCGGATTTTCTGCTTCTTGAGAACGCAAGGGCTTCCTCCCCGTCCATGTCATAAGTCTCACCGGCAGTAAATGAATAGCCGGATTGTTCGAAAGTATCCTGGCTTGTAATTGTAACGCCGCCGACAGCATCGACAATATTTTCAAATCCGTCCATATCTATCGATACGAAGTAGTCCACCGGGGTATCGAGGAAATTCTCGACCGTCCGTTTGGCGAGTTCAGGCCCGCCGTACGCATGGGCGTGGTTGATCTTTTCGACAGTGCCGCGGTCGGCGATCTCCGTCCGGGTATCCCTTGGGATGCTGACGATTTTTCCTTCGTCATTATTCGGGTTCAGGGTAACTACCATGATTGTATCCGAGCGTTTGCCCATGGATTTCGATTGGCGTTCTGCATCACTGTCTGTTCCGAACAGAACGACAGAGATGGGATCACCGTCTTTGACGCTGACTTCAGTTTCGCGCAGTTCGGAAGATGAATCGGCAAAATCATCATCATACATTTTGTCGGCAGCACCTTTTAGGTTGATGTAGACGTAAGCGATAATTCCTGCGAAAATCAGTACCGAGATCAGTAAAAATGCAAGCAGCACTTTCAGTGCAGGATGCATTCGTTTTTTATCAGTTCTTTTCATTATGAATCTCCTTTTCCATATTGATACAATTATACAACGAAACGGACGCCTTGAAAATTATTATTGTGCAAAACAGGATATACATTCCATATTCAAACAGTAATATGATATAGTAAATTGGAAATCTTACAGATGGTGATGATATGTATACTTTATTTTTACTCACGGTGTCTTTCTTAATTACATTGATTTTGATGCCTATATTCATATGGGGAAGCCGCAAATTTGGATTTGTCGACTACCCGAACTTCCGGAAAGTCCATGCTAAACCGATACCTTACCTCGGCGGTGTGGCAATCCTGATTTCCATGGTGATAGGGATCATGATTGCACGGCCGATAGAGGCGGAATATAAATCCATCATAATTGGCGGTATCATCATTGTCATCGTCGGCATCATTGATGACAAATATGATCTCAAGCCACTTTTGAAACTCATAGGGCAGCTGCTTGCGAGCAGCGTGCCGATTTATTATGGCATCGTGATCGACCATATCACTCCATTCGGAGTATCGATTGACTTCGGGATGATGACGATACCGATCACCCTCATCTGGATGATAGCGATCATCAATGCGATCAATATCATTGACGGGCTCGACGGTCTGGCAACGGGTGTATCCATCATCGCATTGTCCAGTATCGGGTTCATTACGATTCTTCAGGGTAACGTATTTGTCATGATGATCTGTGTAATCCTGATTGGGTCCTGCCTTGGCTTTCTAATGTACAATTTCTTCCCGGCAAAAATATTCCTGGGAGATAACGGTGCGATGCTGCTCGGCTTTGTGCTGGCGGTCGTTTCACTGATGGGATTCAAGAACATTACGCTCATATCGCTGTTCTTCCCGATCATCATCCTGGCAGTGCCGTTCATCGACATGGCATTCTCAGCCCTGCGCCGGTACCGCAGCAAAGTCTCCCTGTTCAAGGCGGATAGAAGTCATATCCACCACCGGCTCAGGAATCTCGGCTATTCACATATGGAAAGCGTGATTCTCATCTATTTCATCGCAATGCTGTATGCCGGGG
>CAYTIR010000006.1:0-62885 GCA_964437955.1 uncultured Staphylococcaceae bacterium | reverse complement strand
TCAGAACCATTATTCAAAAGCTATAGTATTTCAGGAACATAATTATGTTGTTTCATAACTTGTGTAACAGACAGCCTATTCCCATATTTCCTATGGATATCTTTTCTATCCATATTAGGAAAGAGGGTCTTTAAGGTTGAAGAAGCGGTAGAATATTTATGAGCATAAACTTGTGGATTGTTTACAATAGCTTTGGTCCCCTTGTGATGTACAGCTAACATCAGTGACATGAAACCGCCGGCTGAAGAACCAAAATATATAACATTATCATTATTAACCTGAATAACTGATAAAAGCTTCATCACTATGGCAGATATATCAAGAAGGTAATGTCTTTCTGGCGTGCCTATCCCCCAACCAAGACGAATATTTTTCCCATGAATCGTTCTATCGTCTATACAAATACACGTTGCATTGTAATCCTCTGCCCAGGAGTATCTCATGAACACTGGTGGCTTGCTTAAATTAGGATCGAATGCTCCGTTTGAAAATACCACAGCATTCTTGGTCTCCAGTTTTAAATTTAACTTAAAGTAAAAATCTAAGCCTTCTTTGATGACTTTTAAAATACCTGAATTGGCTTCTTTTACAACTTCAATATTTAATTCTTCAAAAGCAACTGTAGTTATCTTTTTTGTTGTCAAAATGTTTACCCTCTTTCTTTATGGTCCTATTTTCTTATAATTTTCAAGAACAATTTTACTATATTTTATTCTTCTATTGTTAACTGGATCTTATCAATAAATGACTTATGAAAACTAATTTTAATATTATCTGCTCTATTTACCTGTTCTATGTTCGTAGGGAACTCTTCTTGAATTGTTTTAATGAACTCATTTCCTTCATAATATGATATATAGGCACCTTCTGATAACTGATACTCTTTTTCAGGATTATATTTGATGGACTCTGTTGTAAGGTAATCACTGTTTCCTCCCAATTCACCAGAAAAATTTATCCATCCTGTTTCCGTATTTTTCACATTCATTAAGTTATCTTTTTGATCAGGGATTTCAGAAGCAACATCCGCTCCAGTTTTATCACTAGTTTCATCCAGGATTTCCAGTACATCCCTTTTTACGATTGGTCCAAAACTTTTACTAAAAGTTGCTGACATGTGACTATCATCAATATAGGCTATAACATTCCCAATAATGACAGGACATTCTTCTTCATTACAAATATAATCAGTATAATCCACGTAATAGACATTAGATGGCGGATTATCGACTTTTTCCCATGCAGATATTTCTGGATAGGCTTTGTCTCTGTCTATATTACACAGATCTGTTTCAAATCCATTCTTACTGATACATTCAGCTATGTCTCTTGGAAAATATGGTGTATCTCTTATTGCCATAATCGGAATATCGTATTCCTTCACTTTTTCAAACTGCTTCAAAAATCCAGCAGGAACCTTTTCGGGTTCACGTGCATTATCTGCTAGAGTCACTATTAAATCAGGATGTTCTTTACTCACTTCCTCCACAACGTTTCTATTCCATTCCTCACAATCTTCTGCCCGGACTTCTCCTAATGTGAAACGGCATCCACTTTTAGTCACATTTAAAAGTCGAATAGATTCTTCTTCTGCAAAAGCTTGGAGACTTGGTAACCAATGAGTAGATTTAGAGCCCCCTACAAGTGCAATTGTTTGATTATAGTTATCCTTTTTACCGTATTCACAAATTTTTACTTCTGAATCTCCAGGTGATACATGACAACCATCCTCGTAAGGTTCTGCTTTATCGTTTTTTATAGCTTCCATGCTGGGAATAGGCGTTGTAGTTTCTGGTATATCCACTGCTTCAGTATTCACCATAACCCCTGGATATTCTTCATCTCCAGCAAAGCTCAGGGCTTGAGAGCTTTTATATTGACTGAATGCCAGCCAACTAGAAACCATTAAAATCAAAATAACTGCCATACCTATAATTGGAGAAAATGATTTTAGTGTAATTTTCCTTTTTATTATAAAGCTATTTATAGGTTTTTCAATAAAATTAGTTGTCAAATAACTGAGGAATAACGAAATGAGAATTATCAGCATGCCATGAAAAATCTCTACGTCTGTTGTATCATAAAGCACATAATAGAAACTCAAAATTGGCCAATGCCATAAATATAAGCCATAGCTTAAACCACCCAAATAAACCATTGGCCTGCTGCCAAGGAACTTTTCCACACCATATGCCGTCGGATTTTGGCCAGCTAACATGACAAGTACAGCAGCTGTTACCGGCCACAGGGCAATATAACTCGGAAAGCTTGCTCCTACATCCATAATAAAACCTGTGATGGACAAACCTATTAGGCCAATCCACCCTATGATCGCACTTATATAAGTCGGAAGTTTGGCTTTGAATATGAAAATCATCAAAATACCTCCGATTGCAAACTCCCATACTCTCGTGCGCGTATCGAAATATGCCCACGGTTGGTTCACTCCCGTCAAATAGATAGAGTAAGACAGTGAAGCGACAAAAAGCACAGTGAGTATAGACAGCAAGATATTTTTCAATTCATACTTTGTTTTTTTATAAATGGCTATAGCAATTGAAATGACAAAGAACCATATGAGATAAAATTGGCCCTGTATAGACATTGCCCAGAAATGTTGCACTGGACTTTTTGCATTGTGTTGATCCAGATAATCAGTTCCGGTAATCGCTAATTGCCAGTTTTCGTAATAAAAAAACGATGCGAAAATTTCTTTAATCGTATCTATGTGTCTTACTTCAGGTAATATAAAATAACTCATAACTGTTACAAAAATTAAAACAGTTATAGCCTGTGGCAACAATCTCTTTAATAACCCGCCAACAAAACTGAAAAGATTTATATATCCTTCCCGTGCATATTTTGAAAGCAAGGAGGTTGTAATAAGAAAACCAGATACCACGAAAAAGACATCCACTCCCCCTGAGACACGCATCATCCAAATATGATAAATTGCCACTAGAAGTGCAGCGATTAATCTTAGTCCTTCAATTTCAGAACGGTATTGTTTCTTTATCTCCATAATTTTTCCTTTCATATAAACATTTTAAGCTGACTCTATAATACATGAAAATATATAACAAAAAAGCTGCAACTGAATGTTGCAGCCAGAAGGTTTCTTTTTTATATTTCAGTTTTTTTATCTCACTGTTCTGTCAAGCTAATCGATTCTTCAAAAGATTCATGAAAGCTGATACGTATTTGATCTGCTTTAGGAACTCTTTCAATCGGACCTTCAAATTCTTGCTGAGTGGTTTTGATAAAATCTTCTCCACTATAATATGCGATATATCCGCCTTTGGATAATTTATATTTACTTTCAGGATTGTATTCTATGAAACCACTTGTTATGTATTCAGAATTGCCGCCCAACTCACCTTCAAAATTAATCCAGCCTTCTTCAGTGTTATTTAAATTTAACAAACCACTATCGGAATCTTTAGAGGCTGAATCTGATTCAACTTTTTCGCTTCCTTTAGTTTCACCTTCTGATGATTCTTCAGAAGTTTCCTGGTTGGCTTCATCGTTTTTACTCTCATCTTCCCCACTATTGCATCCCGACAATATCATTACGCTTGTACCAAAAAGTATTAAAGCTTTGAGTTTCATAAACATGTTCCTCTCAATTTGTAATATAAAATTGCAACTATAACATATATCATATCAAAGGGCTTTTGATTTTTGTATTAATATTTTAAAATATATCCCTTTCATTAAGTGAACAAGCTAAAGGTCACTTTCCTCCATCTTCTAAAGTGTCAAAACTATTTGCCACAAAGTAATTTAAAGCTGGCCAGAACTGCCTAACCAATTTTATCAAGAAGGTTTTTTCTTTTTTATCCTCCAATGTCAAGGTTAAGAGTTGGTCTATCATATACCTATTATTGATGAACACAAACGTTTCAGTTACAACATCAGTTTCTTGGGTCAGGCTTCCATGCCAATTACTCATCCTGTATTCCCAATACAACATCATAGGTAGGTTAAAACCTTTGTCAATAATTTCATGAACATTATTTCTTTCAAAATAACTTTTATACATATTATTAATCAGGACTTCATCTTCTCGTATTTCTTTAGGTGCCCAATGCTTAATTGCTCTTATCATCAACTCATCGTCTGTTTTCATTTCCGCATAAGTGCCATATGGGAGTTTAGCAAACTCATAAAGTGTTGATTTTACATGTATAGATTTATTCTCAAATTCCTTACGTGTTAAATAGCTTAAAATATATGAATGATGGGAACTTACATGGTTGGATATATCTTCTCGATATTTTACCGGCATTTTATAATCGCCAAAATAAAAATACTGATGATTCAAATTGAAATTATATACAAGCTTATCAACTATAACCTGATCCTTATAGTATATTTGTTTAAACTTACTTAACTCTTTATATTTCTCTCCTTTATTAAATCGATACATATAAGTGAAAAATTTTATTTTTTCCAAAATTGGTTTAGTTAGTGCCAAAGATAATTTCGCGTCGAAACCTCCGGTGATTGATTGGTATATCACTTCATAGTTATTATTTAACCATTGTACTTGTGTTAAAAAGTAATCTTCAGTATTTTTTATGACTGTTTCCATTGTTTGGTTTTTAAATTTACCATTTGGATAGAACCTCATAAAGCTTGACTCACCAAAATCAAAATACATATTTGGATTAAATTTATATATATCTTTTGTGTTGGTGTAATCTAAAAAGTTTTTCATTTTAAAAGGACGTACCGAAAGTTCAAGTCCTCGTGCATCGTTTAATCCTTCTCTCAATAATATTTCATGAGAAGAGATTATTTCATTGTTCCAATAATACAGAGGACGCATACCAGTTGCATCCGTATATACGTATGTATTTTCATCGTTATCAATAATGATGGTATACCTTCCATTCATGTATTGTAATTCATCATAAAATTCTGTACTACTCTTACCAAAATTTACAAGCAGTTTCTTGAAAATTTCTTCTTGACTGAGGGCAGAATCCCTAATGTCGAGTATATACCCAATAACATAAATTCTTTGGTTATCATACTCGAAGAATTTCAAATCAGTATCAAAGCCATAATAAATATATGCAGCCTTTAAATCTATACAATTTTCCAATAGAAAATTATTCTTAAATTGCTGTCTACTTATAATAAACGGTTGACTTAGAAATGATCTATCCAATGTATCCACTCCCAACTTTCATTAAAGAGTCATTTTATTTTATGGGCAAAAGGGCTATTAGAAAATGCTTCTAGCTCCATACTGTGTTTATAAGGGATCTCTTTATAATTTACAATTTCAGTCACAGAAGCTGTTTGCCAAGATTGAGTATTACTATTCTTCAAAGAAACCACATGTACCTTTATTTCATCTCCTGCTTTTAATCCAGTTATAGTTATGTCAGTAGGTTGACTCCAAAAAGCTATATCCTCGGTTAACAGTTCTTGATTATTCACGATTATCTTATATTTTAAGTAGTTTTCCGCATTTCTGTTTGCATAACTGTTTTTTAAAGTTAACAGTAAATTCCCATTGTTCTTTTTGTACTTAAAAACAACTTGTGAATAGTTTTCGTTTCCCATTTTTTTCGCGGGAACAAAAATAGAATTATCATTAACATTTACAGTTTCTAGTATCTCTCCGTCTTTTGTTACTACTTCCATTTCCTCAAATAACTTATTTTTATCTACAAGCTTCGTTTTTTCAAACATATTTTCCAGTTCATTTTTACCAAAGAAATTAAGAACCGGAAAATTCCTATTGATCAGTTCATCAAAGAGATAATTGTTTCTTCGTTGTTCAACTTTGAATGACAGCGATATATCCATTAGAGCCCTCATATTGAAAGGAAGTAGAGTTTCAAAACTGTAATCTGTTTCATTTAATACCTCTGCCATCCATCTCCCCATTCGTATCTCCCAATAAAATAAATCCAACACATGATACTCATAATTATTCTGGTCATAATTGAATTGTTCTATCTTAGATTCTATATTCTCTCTTATATCAGTTTCTTCAGTTGATTCTTTGTCAACAGTTTTCAGTAAAGATCCTGACACAATATTAACTATGTCTTTTTTATTATTTTTACTGGTTGATTTAATGAAGTACGCCCTGCCAATCTCAAATAAATTCCCTCTGATATGCAAAGTGTCTACACCTGGAAAGTAGTGATTATAATGTGGTAATAAAAATCTTCCATGTGGTCTTATTGTATTTTTATTTAATAAATCCAAGTCTTCTTCAGTCAGCTTTCTATCTTCATCCATGAAAAGAAGAAACTGATGCTGTAATGGAATAACTTCTAGAATTTTCTCAACAATTTTTTTATCCATTGTTAGTGCTTCAATAAAACGTGATTTTTTCTCAAGTTCATCATTAGAAGGAGCATATGTAAAAAATTTGAATTTAGATAAAAAATTTTTCGCTAACGCAAGAGAAACCCTGCTGTCCGCTCCCCCAGTCACAGAAAAAATGATATCATCTTTCTCTTGTTCGTAATTGTTCTTTCCATAGAAACTCAAATTTACTGTATTTCTCCTCTTCAGACATTTTTCTATAAATATTGTTTTTTCTCGGAAAATATCTTGATACAGAATCATCTTCACTGCTATAAGAAAAATTCGGATTAATACTTTTTACATTACTAAAAATAGTATTATCCCAGTTAACTGAAAAGTTTTCATTTAATCCAGCGAAATAATCCGGATTTAGAGTAAAAACATCTCCCAAAAAGTTTAAATGAGATCCGATTGTTTGTTCCCCTTGAATGTAAAATACTGTTCTCATACCACTTGCATCTGTAAATACTTCAAATTTTGTTTCATTACCAATTATAAGAACAAATCTTCCAGCTAAGAAATCTAATGCGTCATAAAATTTATCTTTGTTCTCAAAATACAACAGCATAAGGTATTGAGGAGACTCCGAAGTTATATCACCTTGCTCTAAATCAATATGTGCAAAAAGTCCATGTATAATAATGAAGTTACCATTTAATTCATAGATTCTATTTTCAGTTTGTGTATCATAATAATAATTATATTTATTATATATTTTTCTTTTTGAATAGTGCGTAGGTAAAAGATTTTCGTCAATATTCTTCTCAGTGAAAATAAAGCCATTCGGATAAATTCTTGTATTCGCTTTCATATTATTACCCCCCTGAGATTACTTTTATACTCAAATGCGATAGCTATAGACTAGAAAAGCTCTTATACAATTGCAAATACACTGAGAAAAAAATACACATTCTCTTTTTAAAATAACTATATCAACAGCTATATTCAAGAAAAATGTGCATTAATTTCTATTCACTAATTCTGTCCAAAATATTATTTATGTGGTAAACGGTTTTATTCTTGGGTAACGGGTTATGCCCTGAATTAACATTATTGTAGAGTATAAATTCAATTTTAGAACTATCTAATTTGTAAAAATCCAGTTTCTTCAAAAACACATTGAAATGATTTTGCATGTCTTGTTCACACAATCTATTTTGAAAATAAAAAATGCGTGGCACATACTCTTTTAATCTCATAAGTGGTATTACAGAAAACCTTCTAGTATACTTCCTGAGAATTTCCTTTGGAGTCATGTCTGGAAATAGTTCTCTATACAATCTGTTGACATGACTTGGCAAATAATTATTAACAATCACTTGGGGATTATTAACCAGTGCTGTAGTTCCCCTATGCATAGTGGCCAAGTTAATCGACATAAATCCTCCCGCCGAAGATCCATAATACATAATATTGTTTACATTTAAATTTAAGAGTACAGAAATTCGTATTATTATTTGCGAATAATCATGTAAGAAATATCTTTTTTCATTACCAATCCCCCAACCCAAAGACAAGTTATTTCCATGTAAGGTTCGGTCATCAATAAAAATACAATTGGCATTAATTTCTTCATGCCACGAGCTTCTCATAAATATTGGTGGTTCTTTCTTTGATCGATTTACTGCACCATTGGAGAACACTACAAGTTTATCATTGTTTTCTTTAAGCACGATATTTATATAAAAATCTACATTATTCTTTATTATTTTGAATTCACCAGGTTGGTTATCCATAATATATTCTTTGGTTAGATTTTTGAACTCTATGGTTTTCATAGTTGCACCTCAAATTTAGAATAAGATCATCTATCTTCAACATTATACATTAAATTCATACTCATATTCATTAATGAGACTTATGATTTTTGTGTTAGAGCATGGATTCATTTTATAAAGATCAACTGGAACATTACTGAAGCTATGATGAACCCTTAGATTGGATGTAATGTCATTTGTTAATGCCTCTGTGATATTTCGCCGATTGTAAAATTAAGCTAGACACATAAAACGGTCACACATGATACCCACAAAATGGTTTTCCGACAAAAGAAATCATAGGAGTGATCATGCATGACCTACACCCATATTACCACGGATGAACTGGTATTCATAGAAGCCTATTTCCATCACGGAACTGCCGTGGCTCAGATTGCGAAAAAGCTCGGGCGTGCCCGGCAGACCATCCACAATGTCATCACGCATTTCAAGGCCAGGCACACCGCCATTGACTACTATCAGCGCTATAAAGAAAATAAGAAGCAATGTGATAGAAAACAGAGTGTCTTGCCGACCAGTCAACAGAAGTACATCGAAGAAAAGGTCGCCCAGGGCTGGACACCAGATGTCATTGTCGGCCGACAGGAGATGCCGATTGACTGCTCGAGTCGCACGCTGTATCGGATGTTCAAGCGCGCTACCTTTGATGTTGCCAAGCTGCCGATGCAGGGCAAGCGAAAACCAAATGGCCACCAGGAACGCCGGGGGCGTCAGGCGTTCAGGCGCAACATTTCCGAAAGGACGGCCGACTATCCAGCGTTCAATAAAGAATTCGGCCATCTGGAGGGCGACACTATTGTCGGTGTGCGACATAAAAGCGCCGTCATCACGCTGGTTGAACGGCTATCGAAAGTCATCATCACATTGAAACCTGAAGGTCGGACGGCCAAAGATATCGAAACTGCCATCAATACGTGGTGTCACTGGGTGCCGAGAAACCTGTTCAAGTCCATCGCTTTTGACTGCGGCAAGGAATTCTCCAACTGGCAGTCGATGAGCAATCGGAATGACCTGGCCATCTACTTCGCCGATCCGGGCACACCGTCACAACGCGGGCTGAATGAACATTCCAATGGTCTGCTCAGAAAGGACGGACTGCCTAAGCACATGGATTTCAACACAGTCGATCAAGCTTTTATCTCATCGGTCGCTGCAAGAAAAAACCATATACCGAGAAAATCATTGAACTACCGGACACCATTGGAAGTCTTTTTGAGTTACACGGGTGACAAGCAACTGTCTAGCTTATTTTGACAAACGAAATTTATATTAAATTAATAGTTGATTTCTTCAAAATAATCTTGATATACATCATATAATTTTATAATTTTATCAAGATAAATTTTAGCAGCTTCCTTTTCACTTTCATCTTTCATTTCGTTATACTTTTTCAGATACCAGTTCTTAAAATAAAAATTAAATTTTAATCTCATGTAAACATCTATTAAGTTTTCTCGTTCCAAAAACTTAATACGTTGTAGTTCCACTTTATAAAATTTTTCAAAAAATTTATGCGTTACGGTATTAGTAACCGAGCCCTCTACATAAGCATAATAAGAATGAATCATATGATTGATGATTCTTACTTTACTACACTTTAGAATGAGTTCCTGGAAGAACAATGTATCCTGCCCTGCAGCTCCCTCAACCATCTTAAGATTATTATCCAATAATATATTTCTTTTAACGACAAGTGCCTGGATACTTTGTACAGTCAGGTTTGTCTCAACAAGAACATTACGAGTATCGTCTATTATTTCTCCCTTGTTCACTTTTATAACTTTGTCATAATAGTTGATTTCATTACGCTTAATGTTATCTTCCCGAACTATGTTGCCAACAATCATGTCCAAACTGCTATCTTCTAACATTTTTTCCAACAGTATCGAAAAACCATCACTTATGGCTTCATTATCTGGATCCAAAAATGTTATAAAATCAGTTGTCGCCATTTCCATTCCTACATTACGTGGTCGTGATGCACTCCCTGAGCCTACTTCGAATCTTTTATATACTATCTCTTGATTCTCAGATAAAATATCTTTTATTATTCTTAATGTTTCAAAGTCGGTACTTCCATCATCCACAAAAATTATTTCTAAATCATTAAAACATGTTAGGTATTTCATGCTAAGGTAACATTTGTACTTTAGATATTTACCATTGTTATGAATTGGAACTATCATACTCAATTTCTTTTTGGTGTTTTGTCTTTGCGGATGTCTATAATTACGAAATATTTTAAAATCAGTTTTTCCATGTATAGGGGCTATATAGCTATCATGAAATTCTACTCCTTTTTTACCCATAAATAATATAGGGAAAAATAATAACTGTTCAATATCATAACGACTGCTTTTAATACTAATATCAAAGTCGGTTGCTTCATTCACAGATAATTCGAAGAAATTGTTAGTTGTTGGTATTTCATAGTCAAAATTCAAAACACATTTGTTTATCAATGGCTTTGAAAAAATAGTCAGATGAATTTTTTCCAATACATTAAGTAATGTCAAATTATACATTACATTATTTCTATTTTCGTTAATAATATTAAAAGCATCCACATCTTCTAGGGGAGAGAATTCATAATCTTTTTTATTCAAATTTAATTTGACTGAAGGAATGACATTATTCAAACTGTAATTGTAATTCGTAAATACTACTTTAGAGTTTGCGGCATAATAGAGAACTTTACTTACAACCTCATGACTGTATGGTTTATTTGTATAAACGAATACATTTGAATATGAATGAATTACTTCACTATTCATGTCCTTTAATACCTGAATCTTATCGTTCAAGAAATCGGGTATAAATGTATCTTCTCGGACCAATAGTAATACTTTGTCAAAACTCGTGGCTCTTTGCAATAATTTATCAAAATCTAAAATGTAACCATTTTTCTTGGTATCAGCCATGGTTAGATCAACAATAATTGAATTGTTCACTTCATTTGAATAGTAGTGTAGACTGCTTGGCATAATATAATCATCTACAATAGTTACTTTATCAACTACACTGTCAAATGTAATATCATCAAAATCAGCTTTACTTATAAAAATATGTATAATTTCATTGACTAAAATATCTTCAAACAAACTAAACCATTTAGTATTGGATATCAGGTGAATAATGGGTACACCATTTTTTTGGGCTTCCTCTATCTTCATTCTATATTTATGAACAAATTCATCTAATTCAACTGCTGAAAGTGTTGATTCCATCGGCTCACTTAATATTAAAAATGCCGCATCTTGCATGTCAGTGTTTAAGCCGAGAGTGATCAGTTCGTCATAAATAACTGTACCTTCTAAAGCAACTAATTTCTTACTGAAAAGTCCATTTTTTAATTGGATGATAGAGTCGTTAACTGGCGTTTTGTTATTTGGAATGTGATCTATAGAAAGGAGATTTTTAAGGTTCATCGATATCACCTAGATATTTTTTCAGATATAATTCTTCCAACTCATTGGATACGACAATATTTGACTCTATATTTTTTAAACTGTTGTTTTGGTTTTTAATTATAGATTTATTAATTTTATTTATATGCCTGAAATAGACTAGCATATCTACCAACTCGTAATTGATATGCTCTATATTAGATTCACTGATCTCGAAATTATGCTTTTTCTTTATCCAGTAATACTTCCCAGCTATCTGTACCCTCATCTCATCCAATTCTTCAAAATAGATAGCAACCTTGCCCCTAGTATTTTCATCCAAGTATCTATCAATACGGATAAATTTACTGTCCTTGTATAAAGGTGTACCTGATTCAATTTCTATTTCAAACTTTTCAGTCGGAGCATTGGCCCTATGGAAATCTTCAATTGGGATGTTTAAGTATATATCAGAACCTACTTTATTTATTAATAAGGTTGGGGTTGATTCATTAAATAATAGATAGCTGGCTTTAACAATCCTGTCAGCTAAATCATCTGTTTCAACAATCCTGTCAGAACCTGAAGATATCTTGTACTTACCTTGTATATTTGGTAACCTATAAAGCCGTTTCGAATTTTCTAAATGTATCCAGCCTATATCCTGTCCTTTTAAACTAATATATGACATGATTTTTTTATTAAATATCTTCTTAGCTCTCACTTCAATGATTTCATTTTGCATATTATTCGACAGAGCTATTACTTCTTCATTTTTTAGGTTGCTATATATGAATTTCACACTATTTTCATTAAAATAGTACTTCTTTGGTATATTCATTAGCAAGTCATTCGCATCAATATTTAGATAATTATCCATTATAATCCATCAACACCTTATCGCAATATTAGCAATTTAATATGTTCTATAGAGAAATGCCCTGAGCCCTTTACTTTAAAAGTCAGCCTACATTTATCTTCATTTTCATGAAACCTTAACAATTGATTTCTATTAACAATTTTTGTTAATTTAGTTTTTTGTTCATTACTATAATGTATTACAATCGGCGTAATATCCAGGCCTTTGGTTGAATCAATATCCACATCAATATAGTACGTTGCGGAGGCATTTATATCAATAAAACTCTCTTCGGGTGATAAATTAAATTTATTATTCAAAGTTTTATATGAAAGGTACAGCATCTTAAAATTATTTTTATATACCTTCCACTGATATTTCTCCTTGATATTTAGTGATTCAATAGCCTTTTTTGAAGAATAAAATAAATCTTTGTTTAATGAATAAGTGATTTTTGATGAATTATCAGAGTTAAATATATTTAATGAATTGAATATATCCAGATTCAATAATTGTTGATTTTTGTATTCTCTATCAAATGACTTTTTGTATTTTTTAAAATCCATCAATAATGACACCTCACTTTTTCATTTCTTTGGCTAACATTCTATTGTAATAAATATGGTACTCATCCATTTTGTCTGCATATTGTTTCAGCATGGACTCTACTAAAATTTCGTTGACATCCTTAAGTTTCATATCCAGAATATCATAATCTATATCAATCAAATTTTCATCAATCCAAACATCTTTTCCACTATATTTAAACTTCACTTTCTTTTCATTCGGAACGATGTATTTTGATGTATAAGTAGTTTCAGAAGCATCAATTTTCTTCCATTTTTTTGTAAATGTGTTGTCATTATACGTCATAGCATCTTCTCTAACTTTGAACTTCTTAGCCTTTTTAAATAAATTATTAATTTCCTCTGATTTCAAGAAACCTATAAGTTCATCTGACAGTATAATAGTTTCAAATAATTGATTTTCAAAAATAGCATAATATTTGGAGAATGCAATTCTAGATCTATTCTCCTCAAATTGATTTTGGTCAATTTCGAGAAAAGTATTAAGGTTGTTGTTGAAATTTGCCTCAGGGTTAATATTTATTTGTCTCTTATACTTTGGAACCAAAGTTATACTTTTTACAGGCTTGAAAAAACCTATTTGCTTTCCTTTGTACTCAACGTGAAAGTACAATTCATCGTCAATTTTTATAATTTCCCTCACGGTAAGTATTTTAAAATTATAGTCTGAGGTTCTTGCGGCAATATAGCTTTTTTCTTTGTCAGAATAAATATTCTGATTGTGTGGTTCCACAATCAGAATATTTATTATTGCTTTATGTTCATTAAACAGTTGAATAGTAAAATCATTAATATTCATCAATATCCTACTCTCAGTATTTTACTTTATATCAGTTTTGCCTTTCTTCTTGATATAAAGAATCTAAAAATTCTTGAACTTCCAATTCGTACTCTGGCTCATATTTTTCATATAATTCAATAATGTCCAGGAACCTTCTTACTGCTTCACTTCTTTGTTCTGGGTTAACACGTTTAAGTCGAGGCATATACCATTTTCTAATATAGAAACTATACCTTTCCTGTAAATAGACATCCATAAGATCATATTTCTCTAAATAAGGTATACGTTCGATTTCTAGTTTATAATATTTATCAAAAAACGTTTTAGATATAGTGTTTGTTACACTACCTGCCACTGCTGCATAATAAATATGAATAAATTTGTTTATTCCTTGTATTTTAGTACAATTTAATACAAGTTCCTGGAAAAACATCGTATCCTGTCCCGCAGCTCCTTCAACCATGACAATATCATTATCCACAATAACTGATTTTTTTACAATGAGGGCTTGTATACTTTGAACTCTCATCGCTGCTCTAATTAAATAATCTCTTGGGTCTGATATAAATAGCCTATTAAAATTATATTTTTTGATTGTACCGGTATATTTACCCGCTGTTCTTTTTTGGTTATCCTCTTTAATGATGTTCCCAACTACCATATCAACATCTTGATTTTTCATCACTTCTAGCATTTTATGGTAACCATCACCCGATGCTTCATTATCCGGGTCCAGATAAGTTATCAATTCAGTTGTGGCCAAATGTATCCCTTTGTTACGTGGTCTAGATGCACTTCCGGACCCAGTTTCAAATTCATAGTAGACAATATCGGGATGTTTTCTTCTCAATCTGTTAACTATTTTTATAGTAGTGTCATCAGTGCTGCCATCATTTACAAATATAATTTCCATTTTATCGAAGCTACTAGACCTTTTAAGGCTTGCAAAACATTTCTCTTCAAGGTAGGTTCCGTTATTGTGTATTGGAACAATTACACTCAGATCTTTATCACCAAAATCAGCAGCCTGTAATTTTTCATTTTCAAATGACGAAACAATTTCTACATCATCTGCGTTGTAGCCATTAGTCAATTTTTTAATATCATCGACATTCATTATGCTACGTAAATCAACTAATGTCTTATTTATGTTATCGATGTAATCAATGAAATTATGTGACTCTTTTTTGCTATCCTTCGTTACAAAATCAACATCAGTATATTTGAATGCACTGATAAGGTCTTCAAGATAATATTCTTCATATAAGAAATCATCGGAGAAATAAGTTATGAAATCAAATTCGGACAAGTTAATATTTTCAAGATTTTCTTTTGTAACCACTGTTTTATCATTATATATCTGTCTTTCAAAGTTTTCCCTATTTGCTACTGTGTCCTTATCCAGAACCACAAGAATTTTATTTTTGTCTTCTTCTACTTGAAGACCAAGATCATGTGCAATACTCTGAACTCTCTCATATGTGGTATGACCGTTCATTACTGACCTAATTCCTTGTGCCTGAAGATCTTTTAAATCTTTTTCTTCTGTATTATAAATTACTTTAAAGTCATCAGGAGCATGAACCATCCTCACATTAGGGAATTGGTTGTTAATACCCGTATTATAGTTAGACAGCAAAATGTTACCGAATGCCTGAAGTTCATATACTCTGTTTGCAAACATAGTCT
Source organism: uncultured Staphylococcaceae bacterium (assembly GCA_964437955.1). Taxonomy (GTDB): domain Bacteria; phylum Bacillota; class Bacilli; order Staphylococcales; family Salinicoccaceae; genus Salinicoccus. The sequence continues at coordinate 47,469 of CAYTIR010000006.1, read as the reverse complement.
CTGAGTATTTCACAGAATTCATATTGATACTCCACCTGATAATCTTGTGAAGTTTCATAAGAAAATCATGGCTCACCGGTGGTGTTAGGTTTGGAATATATTTTTTCGGGAACTGATATCTCGGATCTTGTAATTCCAAGTTTCGGTCGATTATCGTTAATGGTGCCTTTTCTTCTAATATGGAATCAAAGAGTCTCTTGGTCTCACTCATTCTTATAGGATATTTAGAAAGCCAGCTGCCGGCAAAGAGTATGTGGTCCTTATACTTCTCAGCATATTTGGTTCTACTGCCAACAGGATTATGGATTTTCGGATTCACACCAAACTGTAGTACTTTGACATTCTCATTACCTGTGTATTCCTTATATAAAGGGACTACTTCCTGAGCTGTTGTATATATGTACTTACAGTGCTTTGCTAAACTTTTAAAAAGATTATAGTTTACCGGGTCCTCTTTAGAATAGAAAACAGTTGGAATTCCACGTTTGTTATATTCCTCAGCAAGCAGGATCATCTGTCTTCTTATTGGACCATTTGGTGTAGCAGCACCCATCCATGATTGGTCGATACCTTTCCAAGTGGTAGCAAATATTACAAAATCATAATCCTTAATGTTGTCTCTTTCATGTCTATTAATATATTCAACATCAGCAACATCCTTGAATGATTCATAGAGAAACTGATCTGAAATGATTCCAATTTTGTACTTTAATTTTTTATAGAAACGGCTGCCGTTACTGGATGGTATTTCATCGATTATTTCTTTGAATTCATTTAGTGCCTCATGTCTTTTCAATTCTTCAACCTTCATGTAATAGAAGGGGTCAGAATCCTGTTTAAACAAATAGTTAGGGCTATACTCATGTATGTTTATACTGGGATTAAGATCATTAATCATCTCATTCAATGTGAGTGAAAAGTTATTATCCAGTTCTTTCTTATACGTTTTTAATTTAGATTTAAGTTTTTTTCTATCCAATATCGTTCATCACCTTTAAATATTTTGTTTGAATTGATTAACGATAACTGCTAGTTTTTGTTTATTTTTTCTTTCAATGTCTTGTATCGCGCATCTAAATTTTTAAGTTTCTCTTCTACGGTCTCCATACGTTTCTTATATTTGTCTTTTTGAGCTTCAAGACGTTTGTTATAGTCCTGTTGATGAGTCAGTCTGTTTTCAGTCAGTTTCAGATCTCCACTGGTTTTTCTGAGCAGTTTATCTTGCCTTTGTTTTTCATTCTTTAGTTTTTTGTATTTATTTTCCAATTCATTGGTATTAGCTGACGCAGTTCTTAAATATTCAGTATTAATACTTTTATTCTTATTCTTTTTATCATTTAAAAAGTCTTTAGCCATTAATACCGTCTTCATTATTTCTTTGCTTTTATTTCTTTCGATATTGATACTATAGAATATATCATCTAGTTTTAATTCTTCATCAGACTTCTGAATTTCCACATAATCTTCAAGATTCAAATCGGAAATGCTATCCAGATGAACCCAAAAGTTATCACTTTGGTTTATCCGGACTTTTCCAATACGTGTTTCTTTAAAAACAGATATCAATTTTATTGATTCAACGTCCAGGACTTCCTCGACAGGTTTTGTCAGGTTGCTGATTTTATAAAACTCTATATTTGAATCCAATTGATTTTTGTCGACTTCAATTTCACAATCAATCACAGGATCAAGTACGCTATGATGATGGAAACCGTGGAATTTATCTTTTATAAATACACTGTAATATGTTTCACCATTAAATGTAATTTGAGATTTGACATTCAACAATTTACTTTTGAAATGAGAAATAAAATCTTTCTCAATATTCATATTGCTATTAACTTCATTATTACTGAATTTTTCTTCGATTACTTTATAATGTTTTGCCGGAAACCTGAAAATCTGTATAGAATCTTCCAGGTCTAACCAACCAAGTTTTTTATCTTCATATTGAAGCAGATGATATAACTTATCGTCTATTCTTTGCATTGAGATTGTGCTGACAATTTTCCACTGGTAGTCATCAATCTCAATTAGCTCTAGATCAGATTTTAGTCTTTTTCTAATTTGTTTTTTCGGATTTTCTACTAAAATGAACTGTCTGGAATAATTATAGTTATCCAAAACGTTTTCCATAGTCTAAACCTCTTTCTCAAAATAATTTTATTGATAAATCACATAACTCGTGCCGTTAAAAGATACTGTAACCATTCTATTTTCAATTTCTATATTAACATTCTTTACTTTTCTGTCGTCGAATATTGCAGTACAGTATACATTCCCTTTTTTGGCTGCATTTTCAAATCTGATTTGTTTTGTTTTTTCTGCTTTACCAAAACCTACAGTATTTATTGCTTTAGGAGTATCGAGGTTGCCATGAATAATTTGGTCTGATTGAATTTTATTAAACTGTTGAATACTGATTTCTTCATTCTTAGATTTAAGTTTATAAATATTGTTTGTTTTTTCAACTTCTACATTTGAAGCAAGATTAAAGTTTTGAATAAACTTAAGGTTATGTTTAACATACGTTGTAACATTATCCAGTAATAGAATTAAGGGAGCTGATTTAAACACTATGGCCTTTCGTGCTAGAATAGCGTTACTTCCATCATAATCTCCATTTTTCCCTTGCACTACTGTAAATAATTTATTGTCCTCGTAACCGGTTAAAGCCACTTTTCTTTACAATCGATTTTTGGGTTTGTTTTTATTATTAAATTGGTTTTGTTAAAATGTTATGTGGGGTTGTTTTGTAAATTTTTTCTTTCTTTCATTGCTATTGCTATAGTTGTACTTTCCTGGATCTTCAAAAAAATCCACGCCATTATAGTTTAAATTTATACTCAGATCATCTTTATGTTTATGGACCCTGCTGCTATATCCACATACAAAACTCAGATATAACGGCTTAGGTTTACTGTACTGAATGATTGCTATACCCGCTTCTTCATCATAAAGATTCTTATATACTTTTTCGACTTTCCTCTTTGCACTGCCGGAATCTCCTATGGCTGGAAACGATCTATCAGGTTTCAAAAGTATATTAGGGTACAGCTCTGCACGATCAAGATATCCAAGGACATTCTTACCAAGACTCTTATCTCTGCTATTCAAATAATTTTCTATTTCTTTATACATATTAACTACCATTTGATGATAATCAGGCGAGTTTTCTAGATGAATCCCAGTGTAGCTGAAGCTATACCAGAATGTATCAATTGCACGATAGTATCCTTTATAAAATAGATTCTCATTTTTCAATACATTACCCAGAATCATGAGAGATCTGTCCATCATTAATCCGTGATTATTATTTTTATATATTTCATCATTACCAAGTATCTCAGCATGCTTCAACAATACCGCTCTAAATAATTTGGTGTCTATTGTTTTACCTGCTGATTCAGCTAGGTATAAAAATTGAATTATTACTTGTGTTCGATATGCAGTTGGATGATCATACCATACCATTTTTTCATCAGTACCATTTTCTATATAATCAATCCATGATAATATTATTTCTTCTGCTTTATCTAGATAGTCTATTACTTTGCTCTCTGTATATTCATTGAGTAATTCCGCACAAATCCTCATCGACTGCATATAAAGCTGATAACTATCTCCATATTTTTTCTTTTTATCCGTTCCCCAATACCTATTGTCAAAGTCTACAGAGTCAAATCCAGGGAATGGGATTATGATATTGTTTAAAGCTTTATCCGTAAACCGCTTAGTATCTTTTCGGTATTTTAGTAATGGAAAAACATCCTTCTTCGAAATATCAATTCCATTATCGTGATTTTCATCATAATACTCAGAGAAATAATCTCTAGCCATCTCAACTACATACCCTCTCATATTAAAATAATAAAAAAACTGCAGACACGTTTTACAAGGCCATGTCTACAGTCATAGCAACATGCTATTAGTCTGTAATACTAAAATTAAAGTTTTTGAATGTTACCATAGTTGTAATAGTTCACTTCTTTAAAATCACTCTTCATCACATTCTTAGTGTCAAAGATGTTTTTATCTTTCATTGTAGAAAAGTCTGCATCAGACATTTGCTTGAATTCACTATGATCACTTAAAACAAGCACAAGTGAACTGTCTGCAACTGCTTTTTTAACATCCTTTTCTACCCAGTCCATTTGGACGTGTGGATCATATGCCACCACATTCATGCTGCCATCTTTACGAAGTAGCTCATAAATGTCAAACGCAGGTGATTCACGGATATCATCAACGTCTCCCTTATAGGTGAGGCCGAAGACCGTTACTTTGTCGCCTTCGAGCTTATCGAGGATTTCTTTCGTATAATCCACAACGTACTGAGGCATTGAAACATTGATTTCACGCGCCAACTTAATAAGTGGTGATTTTTCTGGCGCCTCTGCAATGATGAAGTAAGGATCCACTGCCAGGCAGTGACCACCGACACCAGGCCCTGGTGTATGAAGGTTTACTCGTGGATGCTTGTTTGCCATTTCAATTACATCATGAACATTGATATCCAGTTCGTTACAGATCTTAGCCAGTTCATTTGCCAATGCAATATTAACGTCACGGTAAGTATTCTCCATCAATTTAGACATTTCTGCAGTTTTAGCATTTGTCTCAATCATCTCACCTTGTACGAAAGTACCATAGACCTTTTTCCCCGCTTCAACACATGCAGGTGTCATTCCACCTACAATGCGGTTGTTGTGAATCAATTCATGCATGATCTGACCTGGAAGTACTCGTTCCGGGCAATGCACTAGGAAAACGTCCTTTCCAATTTTGAAGCCTTGTTCCTCAAGGTAAGGTGCAACATGATCATCCATTGTTCTTGGAGCGATTGTAGATTCGACGATGACAGTATCTCCTTTTTTAAGGAGTGGCACGATACTTTTTACACCCGACATCACAATTGAAATGTCACATGATTTGAACTCATCGTTCTTATTTGGTGTAGGTACAGCGATGATATAGGCATCCGCTTCCTCAGGTTCAGTCGCCGCCTTGAATGTACCTTTTTCAATCACTTCTTCCAATGCTTCCTGCAGACCTGGCTCTTCGATATGGATTTTGCCACTGTTAAGGCTGTCCACCGCTTCCTGTTTAATATCTACTCCGAGTACATCTACACCATGCTTTGCAAACATGATTGAAGTTGGAAGGCCAATGTAGCCAAGACCAATAGTAGTTAATTTCACTTAACGACACCTTGCTTTCTGAATATTATTTGCTGTTTCTTATTATACCAAAAGACACTATATTAAAAAGCCCTAATTTGTCAATATGATGCTTCAAGGCCTTATAATCACTGGTTTTATCCTTTGAAACCGTTACCGCACTGTCTGCAAGCTCAAAAATATTGGCATATTGCTCAAAGTTTTGAGCTTCCGGCCCAATTATTAAAACTAGGTCATAATAGTTTTTAAGGGGATTCAATCTCGACTTGATATCATTTGTGTTTAACATTTCAATAAACACCTGCTCTTTCACTTCTTCAAGTGAAATGATATCCAGATTCTCATACTGAGTCTGCTGTATAGCCTCGCTCAAATATGAGGAAACGGTTATCGTTTCAATCAATGTCTTATCCCCACTGGTTTCAAAATAACGGTTCAGGCCAGTATAGTTATACAAATCCAAGTTTAAAACCAGTACTTTTTTCTCGAGTTGAGTAAATATATAGCTTATATGACAAGCTGCGTTAAACGTACCTTCTGCATCATTGACCGAACTGAATAAAACAGCCCCCATGTCTTTCTTTTCACTTGAATTAAGGATTGATTTGGCAGGATTGTATAAAGCATCCAAGGTTTGAGGGTTTAAATCATGAACTTCTTCTGTAATATTTCCAGTTCTTCTCATTCTTCTGCCTCCTAGAATGTTCCCAATGTTTTTTCATTTAAGTAGTATTCTACATCTTCATCAGTTTCAATACGTTTATTCATCATACTTTGGAGCAATCCCAGGATAACCCCCAATAACAGGAAAATACCAATGATTATAAGTTTAGGTACTATATTTGGTTCGGTATGAATAGTTATATCCACACCTTCCTCATATTGTAGCCCCATATTATCTAACATTTCATCAAATTGAGTTTTAACTGTCGATATATCCCCTTGCACCATCGACTTCACGTTCAGTGACAGATATTGTGATTCAGTCGAATATTTAATTGTAGCTGGTTGCCCATCGAATTGTGAATTGATATCCTGATTTAGTTGAATGGAAAGTTCATCTACCTGGGTAGTTGTCAATGGATCAGATAATGAATAATACTCTTCATAATCATATGTATCTCCAATAAGGAAATAAGATATCAATGTACCGATGGTACCAATGATCAGAATATCAAGCAAAATTGTTTTGAAATTCCTTTTAAAAAAGTGCATCATATTTCTCCCCTAGTCATCATTCATTATTTATTATACTATTATATGTGTCATTTTAAAATTTTTATTAAAAATTAAGAGGTGCAAAATATGAAAGTGGATATTATCGGTAGCCCGATGATCAAAAAAATCACCGAATTTAAAAAATTTCCATATAAGATAAATAACTTCATCAGTGGTCAAAGTCTCTTATCCCTCATTTCCACACCGTTTCCTGTGGATATGGTAGATCTTGATACAGATGACCTGCATATCATTTCTACAGCATACAGAGACTTTAACAAATCACAATTTGATGCATTTAGAAAATCAGAATCCGAAATTCTTATACTCGATCTCTTGAGTGAACTTAATCCAGTTTGCCAATTTAATCAAGGGTATTTCAATCAGTCTTCGATGGAACTTTTAAAAGATGTACCTGATTACACTAATCTGTCACACATAGAAAAATTTCATGCACTACAGGATAACCAGCAGAAAATCTTTAATTTTCTCAGTAAATATCAAAAAATAATAATAATCAAACCGGACACCCTTGGAGATATTGAGTCAGATTTTCTGAATGCACTTTACGGAATGATACAAGACGAGTTCAAAAACCATCTTGTACTCACTCTCCCTGAACCTCCAAAAGGAAAAAACTACTTCAATGCACCAATAGAATACTTTGATTCCATAAACTTCAACCTGAAAAAATTCACCTCAGACAATTATTACAATCAAATGTTATTCGATGAAACATTGGACAATGATGAAATTTCTGTTTTCATCAATCACATTGAACCAAGAGAATATATTTACGAGCTTTATAAAGATGGACAATCTGTGCAAGTATCTGACCCGACCACTTCAAGATTTTATAAATTCATTCTTAGTGAAAAAGGGAAGTACCGTATCAGAGTAAATTTAACAGATGAATCAGTAAATCCCAGGTTTTCTGACACTTATAAATTCACCCCCGATTCTTCCAGGGACAGTAACCAAATCAGTTATGTTGAAATGCCATCTACCTCTGATTTATGGATGCTGAACTATGTACTTGAACACCAAAAAATTAAAGGTATCATTGGAAATCCATTTAAATTTCCAGCTGGTTATAAAGATACACCAGTAATACAGGCAGATGGAATAAAAGAAAATTCGATACTTCGCAAAACAGAATTATTCGAGTATATTTTTTATAGAATAATTGATAAACACAGCTACAAAAATACTGACTTGAACAAAGTTGATTACAAAAAAACCTTCCTACAAACCATGGAACGATTTTTATCAAATAAAGAAGAGAGTTGATGGAATGTCATCCCCTCAAAGTGAGATTCTAACTTTGAGGGGAAAGCATTTTACCAGCTCTCTCTTTCGTATATATCCAGTATAACTTGCAAGAGTACTTCCCAGTCGCGATTTTCTTCGACCCATTCTCGAGCACGCATTCCTATATCTTCATTTTTTGAAATATCAATTATTGCTTTCTCCAAAGCTTCTACACTTTCCGCTTTAAAATAAGTGCCATTCTCACCATCTATCACCATCTCTTTCAATGCAGAAACATCGCTTACAATCACTTTTTTACCCATTGCCATCGCTTCATAAGTTTTGATGGGAGTGACAAGTTGACATACTAATTCGTTGGTCCTAGGGAATGGTGTAATATCCACAACAGAATAGAATTTTGAAACTTGCTCATGTGGTACTTTCCCTGTAAATATAACATCTTCTCTGATACCAAGTTCATTCACAAGTGATTGGAGTTGGGGAAGATGCTGTCCTTCACCAACAAGTAAGAATTTCAATCTTCTATTAAGTATTTTTACATCATTTATATTCTTAATAGCTTTCAAAATGTAATCGATGCCTTCATAGACTGTAATCGATCCAATAAAGCCCAGTACAATGCTGTTTTCGAGTCCATATTTTTCTACAATAGAGTGATCGGCTTTGGCCGGAGACATACTTTCAGTATCAACACCATTTGGAACAACAGTTATTTTAGATTCATCTATTCCTCTGTCTAACAAATATGCCTTCAAACTTTCACTGATACAAAGAACTTCATCTGCAATTTTACAACATAAAATTTCGTAGTTATCCTGCAGATTGAATCTATCCGATTGATAAAACAATGGATTCTTTGAAGTTTGTGTATGATGCCATAGACCACGTACTTCATATATTGTTCTGAGTCCCAGCATTTTCCCAATCCTTAGTGAGGGTAATGCATTCTGAAAATTGGACGCCGCATGGATAATCTGAGGTTTTTCAGCTTTTACAATTTTAAGTATCTCTTCAGCATAAACATTAAAGTAGTCGTTGAGTGGTGTCTTATTTGTCAAATACTTGTCCGATCTGTCTACATAATACGTTTTGATGTCATTTATGCCGTTAGTCGGTATGTCATAACCTTCGTGTTTAGGAGACCAACCCAGCCTTGTAGTCTGAACCGGTTCAAACCCTTCTGCCTTTATCCTTTTAATAATTTCATTTGAACGGATTGTATAACCATTTATCACCGGTAACGCTTTATTCAGAACAAAAAGTATTTTTTTGTCACTAGGCTGGATACGGTGCACGTCTCTTAAAGAAATTGGCAATTGCCATTCATTATTGAGTAGTTGAAATTCCTGAAAAGCCATCTGATATTCACCAGGAAACAAACGAGCTGGGTAATACTTTTTCATGAGCTTGATATTCTTATATCTTTCAGTGATATTACCCGCTACATGGTGATTTCTAATATAGGATCTTAATACATCTTGATGGTATGGTCTAATTCCTGCAGCTTTTTCAGTCTCTTCCAAAGATAATTCATATTCCTTAAGCTGGAAGTAATATTTTGCAAAGTTGATTCTGAGTTTAAATTGTTTGTCTGGCTGTTTATTGTATACTAATTGGTCAAGTTGTTTCTTGTAACCTTTTGAACAATAGTACCTACCTAGCAAAAGAGAGTTTGACATTCTTTTTGGGGAGGTGCTTTTTAAATAATTTATAAAATGCTCAGGGAAATCAACTCTGATATTGTAATGAAGGAGTTTTTTTGTCACTGTATTATAGATTCGTTTTTGTTCCCTGTTTGAAAGTTCAGAGTTTATAAAATCATCGACTATACAACTCAATTCCTTATTAATAAACAGCTGAGGGTAGTGGAATATTACATGCAACCTTCTGTCTCTTTTTAGGACCTTGCTCAATTTCTCATCTTTTAAATCAAGCTGTTGATCCAAAATCATCCGTCTCAAAGACATAATGTGTTGAGTATTTAAATTGACTTGTGGAAGCAGCTTATAAATTGTATCTAACATCTGCTTTGAATAATGATTAGAATGGTAATAATTGAGTATCCTTTGCAACTTCAAACTCTTATCGTCATTTGACTGATCAGTAATGTTAAAAGTGTGGAGTACTTCAAAATCGAGATATTGAAATAAGTCTTTATTGTTTTCTATGAATGGCACAAATTCGTGCTTCAGTATTTCCAAGTTTTCCTCATTTTTGTAATATTCGTTAAGTACAAAAGTATACCCGAGTTTTTTCATTTGTAAGTTTAGGTTGTCTATCTTTTGTTTAATTTCAAGCAGGTTCATATTATCAGGTTCACTCTGACCCAAAAAATTCAAAGCATACTGTCTCCAAGTATACTTGTAGTATACATCACTTTTATTATCTTCAAATTGTTCTACCAATTGGTCTTTATCCTGCTCTGTCAGTTGAATGAGCTGTTCTGCTTCATCATAAAGATTTCTACTCACTAAATAACTTATTAAGTTGGATTGCTGATCAATCGCCAAATACTTAAGTACATCAACACTCTTATTAGAAAGACTTATTAAAGAATCAAGCATCTTTAAATCATAGAGTAATTTGATTTTTAAATTTAATATATCTGGATTTTCAATATTCTCAATTAATGTATATGCTTCTTTATATTTTTTTTCATGTCGATGAATTAAAGCATTGAGAAACATCTTATAATCACTGCTCAAATTCATATTATTGATTTGATGCAACAATATTGAGTGCTGTGTTTTTCTGAGATAAATGCTGATACCACCTTCTCTACTCCCAATCTTTTTCGTTAAACTTTTACGTAATATAAATTTTGATATAGACTGAAAGTTCAATTGTAAGGCAATATAAGAAATTATACCCAATATGTATGTCATAATATTTCCCCTTAGTCCTTGCACTGTTTTATGTCATTATAGAATGCAATATATTATAAGCATAATACATTATTATACTCTTAGAAACCCTAATTTGTACAATATAAGCCAGATGTATTCCAATAAATAAAGCTTCTGACAATTTTACAATATAGTTGTCAGAAGCTTTTATTCACTTTTGATAAAACTGGACAGATGATCGATGTTATTCTCCCAAAGAAACTTTTTATCCAATAGTTTTTTCGCATTCATTCTGTACTTATTTTCCAGCGCTTTATCATCTCTAATTTTTTTAATAGCTTCCACAATTTGTAGAGGACTGCCTTTCTCAATAGCAAGCCCTACTTCATTATCGTTTATCAACGCATTTGTAAAACCGCCAAGATTGGTAACGACAGGCACACCGCTTCCTATCCCATCAATCACTTTTCCAGGAAGAACATTGAGAAAGACATCCGTTTCTTTTAAAAGAGATAATTGTACATTATGTGTCCTTATAAGACGAAGACACTCATCTCTCGTTTTCTCCCCATAAGCATTCACATACCGAAAATCACCTTTACTGATAACTGATTTGAATTTTGGAGCATTAGCGCCATAAGCAATTATATTAAATTTTATTTTTTCTTTTTCCAACATTTTTGCCACTTCGATTAATTGATCATAACTTTGCGCATGACCAATGTTTCCTGTATAAATCACTTGAAATTCACTACAAGGTTTCTCAAAGGCTACTTCATTATTATTGAATGCATTAGGCAGAAAGAATATCGGTTTCCCTGGTGTCATCTTTAATATATGGTCTCTGAAACCTTCATTATTTATTACAACCTTGTCTGCTTTCTTATACATAAGTTTCTCAAGATACTTCAAAACTGGCCAAAAAGTATCTACTGGAAGCTTCTCTATATCTTTTACGCTATCTGGCCAAAGATCACGAATCTCCAGGACTTTAGTAACCTTTTTCAGTTGTTTTTGGAAGAAGAACGTAGCCCATGGCAGAAAGATATTAGGTGAAGTAACATATATAACATCAAACTCTTCTTGATAAGTTTTAACAAAATGCCTCACTTTATATGCTAACTCAATATAATATCCAATCCTAGAATACAGATTTTTAGATTGCTTACTAATCCTAATCGGGATTCTGAGAATGTCATTGGAGTTTGTAATTTTGTCTTCATTCCAATACTTTTCATCATTGTACATCCGTTCATTTGGGTAGCTCGGTATCGTAGTAACAACTTTCACTTCATGAAATTTTGAAAGTTGTAAATATAAATTTTTGAACCTATTAGCTCCTGAGCCGATTTCCGGATAAAAATTTTGTGTAATTAATAGTATTTTCATAAAAACCCTAACTTATCTCATATTTTTTAAAGATTGATTATTTGAAAAAACACACCAAAAAGTGCAAATAAAAAAAGGAAGAAAGCAGGAATAAGATTGGATACAGGTGCTTTATCATTCTGCTCTTTTGCTCTTTTGGAACGCTCTTTTTGTTTCTCCATCATCTTATTTTTATATTGTAATTGTTCCTCTTTAGTAAGTAACTTATACTGGTTAATAAATTCATTATACCGTTCTACGATTGGCAATGCATCACCAAATTCTTTCATCTCACCATATTGTATCCAAACTGCTTTATTACACATTTTTTCAACTTGTCCAGCAGAATGCGAAACAAAGAATATCGTTTTCCCTTTTTGTTGAAATTCTTTCATGCGCTCCAGACACTTATCTGCAAAGGTGGAATCCCCCACCGATAACGCTTCATCAACTATAAGTACATCGGGGTCAGTATGTATGGCTATAGCAAAGCCAAGACGAGAACGCATACCGCTAGAATATGACTTTATAGGTTGGTGGATATATTCACCCAATTCACTGAAATTTACTATATCATCATATTTTGCATTTATCTCAGTCCTGTCCATACCGTGCATCAGACATTTCATACGTATATTCTCTTCACCTGTCAAATCCTGATTCAAACCAGCATTAATGGCAATCAATGAACTTTTACCGTTGATGTCAATATGACCTGATGAAGGAACAGTTACTTCGCCTAATAGATCTGATAAGGTTGATTTCCCAGATCCATTTAAACCTATTATACCGATTGAATCCCCGGCCTCGACTTCAAAACTGATATTTCTGAGTGCGTAAAAGCTTTGTTCATTATAGAAATGCCCAAAAGTAAATAGAGAAGCTATTTTAGCTAGCTTACTTCTGTTCAAATCATAAATTTTAGATATATTATTCACTTTAACTTTATAATTCATTTTAATCTTCCTTAATAATAATATGAATTTCAGGTAACAATATAACCTGCATATTTTGACTAGTACATCCCATCAACCATCTTATAAGTAATCTACTAATTTATCTCGGAAACGATAATGGACGTTAACCCCTATATAAAATAGCAAAGCAGTTATGGACCAAAAATAAATATGATCAGACAGCCCCCCGTATAACGGTGCTTCCTGTAATACTAAAGCAGTTCTGTAGTTCATCACAAGGTAAGCAACCGGGTTGAATGAAGAAATGGTATGCATCAATGCATTTGCACCTTCCAAAGACCAAAATATTGGTGTGACAAAGAAAAACATTCTGACTATATTTTGTAATATATTTTTCATGTCTCTTACCAAAATTACGATAGTGGACATTATAAGACCTATCGACGAGGTAAATAAAACAGATGCAATAATAAAATAGAAAAAGCCAAGATAATGTAGCGGTGATGAAAAACCATTTATCAAACTTATCACTACCACTATTGAAGTGGTAATACATAGATTAATGAGGCCATTTACCAATGACATCGAAATCAATGTACTGGATGGAAATTTCATTTTAGTGACAAGGCTCAATTGGCTTTGGATGGCATTGGAAGTAGAGTTAATTGCTCCTGATATGAACATCCATGGAAATAGACCTGTAATCAGGTGAACAATAAATGGAATATCACCGATATCCCCTCTTTCTCCCCTTAATCCGAGGCCAAAGACAACATAGTATAGTAGTACCTGCATCGCAGGTTGCAAAATATTCCAGAACAATCCCAGATAATGATTTGCATACTGAGATTTTAAGCTATAGAGGCTAAGACCTATTACTAGTCTTCTATGTATCCACTGCTCTTTAATAAATTTAAATATATTATTCATAATGAATCCTCAATCCACAAATACTTTATTTATAACCTATTTATTATATCACTTTTTTGATTATGTGCATATTTCCCTATTTTATATAAAAATACTACTGATATTCTATCAATCAATGACCGGTATTACGAATTATTACAGTTATCTTACTTATAAAATTTTACAATTATTTTATACTTTTCCTGTACAATATAGGTTAAACTATAGTTAATAAGATAATAGGAGGCTAACATAACTAAAAATGAAGAATTCTAAATTCATATTCGTACCAATGCTCGCCACTTCAGTATTCATTTTCACTCCTGACATTACACATGCAGAAGATGGAAATACTAATGAGGGCAACATCGTCCAAGAATCAACAAACTCATTAACAATTGAAACTAATACATATGAAGATAAATCATCCCATGAATCAGAGGAAACATCAGTTAAAGAAACATCTCAAAACACATTTTCTCAACCAGAAAAGAAAAACATAAACGAGGTAAATATTGAATCTACTACTTCTGAAAAAGAGCAGACACCAAATTTCGATGATCAAAATGCTGACAAGATAGAAGAACCTGTTGAGCGCATTGACTCTTCTGATACACCACAGAAAAATGACAGCAATGAGGTTTCCGAGGTTCAAACAGGCGAAAAGAATAAATCAGGTGGGAATACGACAGTACAGATTGAAGAAGATGAAATTTCCGTTGAAAATCAACAACCAGCAACAAACACAGTTGAAAACAATAATACAAACGTCACAGATAATTCTTCAGAATCAGAAGCCCCTATTGAAGAAGATCAAACTACCGACGAAACACACCAACAAACAATAGAAACACCTGAAACCAAGGTTACGAAAGTCACAGGTGATTCTTCAGAATCAGAAGCACCTTCAGAAGCTCCTATTGAAGAAATTCAAACTGCCGACGAATCACACCAACAAACAATAGAAACACCTGAAACCAGGGATATGAAAGCCGATGATGACACTTTAGAATCAGAAACTTCTCTTGAAAAAGATGTTCAGAATGAAGATGAATTTTCAAGTCAAAAAAATGATCAAGAAGCTGATTCTCCAAAAACTGATACAGATTCAAGTCCAGTTGCAAATAATGATTTGATGGACACTTCCGAAATTAACAAGAGTGATGAAAGTTACATTGATGATCACAAGAAAAGCATCACAGACAAAGAAACTGCAACTGAGGATAACTCAAAAGAAGATTCTTTAACAACTAAAAATGAGGATGTAACTGAATCAAAAAGTGATGTTGAAGAAGAGGAAGAACTAAATGCCAACGAAACAACTACCACTTCTTTAAGCGCCACATCAAAAGAATCTCTTTCAGAAGATGAAGTTGAAAATAACAATGACGAAATTGATAATGATACCGTTAAAGAAATACAAACAATGAAACTGAATGACGATACTTCAATTAAATTATATTCATTTGATACAAAGGCAAAGAGCAGTAAACCAGTTGTTTCAAATGTTCAATATGCAGCAAGATTTACAGATGGTAATCATTCAGGACTATATAGCCCTGTAACTACTACAGAGGGCGTCAGCCTTGATTTTATGGATGACAAAACTGTATTCATCACTCAAAAGGCCAAATATAATGGCACCACCTATTATCGAGTTCACCAAGACCTTAACGGTGCAATGCAAGGCTGGGTTAAAGAAAAAGATTTACGTCTATTTAATATCTCAGAAACCATCAACCATACTAGGGATTATGCAATAAATAAGAGTGGACAACATTTATTGACAAACCCTTGGGGGACATCCGAACAACAAAAAGCTGCACTGGATGATTATGATACAAAATTATTCAGAGCTGAGGAGAAACTCACTTTAGGTTCTCTTACATTCTATTATGGTAAAATCAACAAGGATTATGGCTGGTTGCAAGATACTAAATTAAAAGAAGCAACACCTCCTAAGATCACAAACGTTGATTATGCAGCAAGATTAGATACAAACAAAAATTCTGGTTTATACAGTCCAGTCACAAGCAGACAATCTCACAGTTATGATTTTATGAAGAACAAAACTATTTTCATATCACAAAAATCTGATTATAACGGAAGTGTTTTTTATCATGTTCATTCTTCACTCGAAGGAGCAATGCAAGGGTGGATTAACGAAAAAGATTTAGATAAATGGAGGATATTTGGTCCAGATACCCATAAAAAACAATATTCAGTTATAGATAAAAATGACTATCTATTGTCTGATCCATATGGAACAGACAAACAGACTATTAAAAAATTTTCCACATATGGCGACTCAAATTTCAAAGCTGAGAAAAAGCTTAAAATTGGAGCATTGACTTATTATTACGGAAAAATAGGAGCTGATTATGGTTGGGTTTCTGATTCTAAAATTAAACTTGCCACTCCAAAAATCAGTAAGGCAGAGTTTGCGGTCAGAGTAGCAAACTCCAACAACTCAGGTATCTTTAGTCCAGTCACCAGTGAGAAAGGTCAAACTCTTGGGAAATTAGAAGATATGACTCTTTATACAACTCAGAGAGCAGTGTATGATGGTGTGACTTATTATCGTGTTCATTCTGATATTGATGGTGCGATGCAAGGATGGATTAAAGAAAATGATTTAGATAAATGGAGGATATTTGGTCCAGACGCCCATAAAAAACAATATTCAGTTATAGATAAAAATGACTACCTGTTGGAAACACCATATGGTACAGACAAACAGACTATTAAAAAGTTTTCCACATATGGCGACTCAAATTTCAAAGCTGAGAAAAAGCTTAAAATTGGAGCATTGACTTATTATTACGGAAAAATAGGAGCTGATTATGGTTGGGTTTCTGATTCTAAAATTAAACTTGCCACTCCAAAAATCAGTAAGGCAGAGTTTGCGGTCAGAGTAGCAAACTCCAACAACTCAGGTATCTTTAGTCCAGTCACCAGTGAGAAAGGTCAAACTCTTGGGAAATTAGAAGATATGACTCTTTATACAACTCAGAGAGCAGTGTATGATGGTGTGACTTATTATCGTGTTCATTCTGATATTGATGGTGCGATGCAAGGATGGATTAAAGAAAATGATTTAGATAAATGGAGAATATTTGGTCCAGACGCCCATAAAAAACAATATTCAGTTATAGATAAGAATGACTACCTGTTGGAAACACCATATGGTACTTCACTACAAAGAGTGTCTAAATTAAACAAATATGGAAATGTAGCTTTCCAATCTCAGAAATCAATCAAGATTGGAGCGATAACATTTTATTATGGAAAGATTGGTAATGACTATGGTTGGATACAAGAAAACAGGCTTAAAGATTATCGTCCAGTAGCACCTTCTCCATCACCGACTGTAAAAACTGTTAAGTATAATCAATCTTTCAACCAAGTGCTTAACATACAAATGAATCTGAGATCCAAACCTCAGGCATGGGCAAATGGTGGAGGCTGGAGAAATGCAACTAGAAGCGAAGTTGCACGATTTTTAGATACTTCCCATCAAACTTCAGAAACGTGGATGTATACTTTCCTTGATCTGGATCGTTCTCAAAACATAGAAACTTCCACGATTAATAATAAATTATTGAGTGGTAAAGGAATACTAAATAATCAGGGTAGCGCATTTTTAGATGCTTCAAAAACACACGGCATAAATGAAGTCTACCTTATCTCCCATGCTTTACACGAAACAGGTAATGGTACAAGCACTTTGGCACGAGGTGTAAGGCTTGATTCAAATGGTAATGTTTCTTCCAACGGTAAAAAATACTACAACATGTATGGAATTGCAGCATACGATTACAATCCAGTTATTGCAGGAGCACGCTACGCACAGCAAATGGGTTGGGATACACCGGCGAAAGCAATAGTCGGCGGAGCACGGTTTATATCCCAAAGCTATTTCAACAGAGGACAAACAACACTATATTCTATGAGATGGAATCCAGTAAATCCAGGCACGTATCAATATGCTACAGATGTAAACTGGGCATATGCTACAGCACAAAACCTTAGAAATTATTACAGACAACTCGGGATACGAGGAAGATATTACACGAAACACATTTTCTAAAATTAAAAAAGCAGCGGGGACCTATTTGGTCCCCGCTGCTTTTTAATTAAATGTACAATATAGCCCTGCTGATGTTTGCCAGGAGGCGGTTTTATAATCTTTATCATAATAGATATTGATCAATAAATGCTCGCCGCTAAAATCCAAGGTGATTTCTTTATTCATATCTAGAATGTCATATTCTTTATATAGTCCGTGTCCTCTGATGGTAACTTTAATTTTGTTCCTACCGTTCTCATTGGTGTAAGTGCTTTTAATGCCCAGTTTAGCTGGTTTGCTTTTATTTGTTATGACAAACTCATAGTTCTTAGAGGCATACGCTTTATCATCCTCAGGTTGAATATAGAATCCATTCTTTTGCTTTTCCAGTATAGATTCACTTGGATTATACTTCACAAATATATTATTTTTCACTTCCATTGATTGCTTAATGTTTTTAAGAAACTCAAGGCCTATTTCATGATATTTGTTAATACCGAAATGCAATAATAACGGCCAGTAGTGATCTATTATTATTTTATAAAGTGTGAATTCTTTTCTCTCTTCAAGCTTAGGTTGCTGTATGAAATCAATCATTTTCCTCGAATTTGTAAATATGAATTCTTCAGTTTCCGGATCACTCTCCAGTGTCAAAGCACTGTGCCAATTTCCCATTCTTGATTCCAGATGGAATAGGTCAAAGTAATGGCGATTTAGTGTTACACCCTCCGTAACGAGGTTTCTTTCAAAATACTTTGAAGATTCTTCGTTCAGATTATAAAGCTTGTTGAATGCAAGAGAAAGACCATGTATACATTCCTTGTAAAATGACAAGCTATCAGCTTTTTCGTTTAATTCATCTGGATAGTCTGCCTTACCCATCCCAAATACAGTAGATTTGATATGCAGAACATTTTTAAAATTTCTATGGTTTTTATAATAGTTTGCCAATTTATAAGAGTGGTTTGAATAAAGTATTCTTTCATTTTCTTTAATAGAACTTCCCGTCGGTTCAAATTTATCAAGATTGAAGATAGTGTGTCTCCAAGGAAGATTTTGTTGCATTTGTTCCGTAATCTTTTGATCATTTGTGTATATTAATTTTGCCAAATCATTTTTGATGTTTTTTGATGTTTTTGTATATGTCATGTATTCTATATCATTTGTGAGCTCTCTTGTTAATGCAGCCGAAACACGCGAGTCTATACCACCGGTCATACTCAGAAATTTATATTGATTATTATTTTTCAACCATTCTATGCTGTTATCAAGATAAGTCTTCATTTTGTTGAAAGTGTATCCCGGTGTCCTCTCTTTTAATTCCACCCTTGGATATATCCTCTCGAATTCAAAGGTTTGAAGATTTAATGTAAGACTCGGGTTAAATTTGAAAATTTCCTCATATCTGGTGAAATCCAGTTCGTTATGATTAAATTCAGACCTTCTATCTAATATAATTCCTTGACCCTGCATTAAATCCTGTATCATTCCATCATGGGAAGCTAATACTTTGGATTCTGAATGATAAACCAACGGTTTTAATTGTGATGCATCCGAATAAAGTTGAGTTTTTCCACCAACTTGGATAATTGTAAAATATCTTCCGTTGATGTATTCCAAATCCTCCACTACATCTTCCGTTGATAAAAGGCTTTCTAAGATATCGGTTTCAGTAAGTGATGCATCTCTTATATCAAATGCGTAACCGACTAACAAGGCTTTTCCTTGGGTATTATTATACGTGTGGACTGTTTGGACTTTAGAATGGTATAAAGTATAGCCTCCTATAGATAATTGGTCAGCATCCTTAATATTATGTATTTCCACGTTATCAGGCGCAATTAGATAAGCTTTTCTGTAGTCTATGCCATTGAAAATCATGAAGTTGTCACAGCTCCTTGAGATATTATTACTAAACTAAACGTTAAAACCACTATTACGGAATGATTTTGTTGTCCCTTAGATTATATCATTTTTATAATATATTATTTCATTACAAAGATTATAGATAGTACACGTCCAGTTTAACTATTATTTTAAAGAAATGATAGATTATCAAACATATCCTTAACTTAGGAAAGTAATCAAATAATTAGAACATGCCTGAAATACAACATGTTCGTGAAAGCATTATTTTAGATAGTTATTTGACTTTTTTATATACCCGCTTCAACACATCTTTCTCATTATTCCAGTTGTACTTCAGCTTTGCCTGTTTTGTATTCTCCCGGAATTTCTCGCGCAGCACGTCATCATCGACAAGTTTCTGAATCGCTTCTTTCAGCTGATTTGTAATTTCCGGTTCAACAGTGAGACCTACCTGCTCTCCTTCGATGACCGCTTCGATTTCCGGCAGTCTGGAGCCGATGACGGGCACATGTGCCATGATGTACTCGAACAGTTTGTTGGATGATGCGGAATAATGGTTGAAATTGGTGTTCTCAAGGAACTGTATGCCGATGTCTGCTGACTTGGTGTATCGCCTCAGCTCTCTATAAGGCACTCTCTGGATGAAGTCCACTTTGTCCTCGAGCCCCAGCTCCTTATGATAATCGATGAGGTTCTCTCTTTCCTTGCCGTCACCGATCATGATGAGTCTGGCACCTTCTATATCCTTGAAGGCATCGAGGAGCTTGAACAGCCCCCTGCCCTCCTGCATACCTCCCTGATACAACACAACTTTCTGCGTGTCAGGGATTTTGAATTCCTCTCTGATCGGATAGGCTTCCACTGCTTCTATATCATAGAACTCCGAATAATTGTGTACAGGTGTCGGGCGCTTCTTATACAGCCTTCTATGATAATCCGCCCGTGTATCATTCTCGACGATGACATGATCGACGAACTTAAGCAGGAATTTCTCTATCCTGTAGATTTTCCCGAAGCTGTAATGCGTGCGGCTGGTCTGCACTTCATGGGAATCGTAGATCAGCGGCTTCCGCTTCCTGCGTAATTTCGCACTCGCGATCCCCTGCAGCAGCGTGTTCAGATCATGGGAATGATAGACGTCCGCATCCTGTTTTCTGCCGAGCGCCATCATCTTGAGCATCGTCAGCATGTTGGGTATGTGTTTGTTCAGGACACCGGATTTTATTTTCTTCTGAATGCCCTTTGGCAGTTCAAGCTTGAGCGGCCGGTTGACATACACATCCGGCGCTGCTGTTTCGGCTGAGGCCAGATGCAGCTCATCCATCTCCTTTTTGGCGATGACTGTGACGGCATAGCCCATTTCTGTGAGTGCGGTGGCTTCCCTCAGCACCCGCGCATCGTTTACAAAGTTGTTCCAGACGAACATCGTTACCTGCTTCATACTTGCACCTCTATCGTTTTCATAAAAAGTTCATTATGCAATTCCTTGTGATTACCCATGTTTTTCGATATCATGGATAACAGTTTTCAAAAATAAATGTAATCGACATCTATATGTATTTCTTTTTACTGTTATATCATATTATAATTAAAGTTATGCACAAAGTCATTACATCCAAATTCCAATTAAAGTAGGTTACTCATTTATGAAAAAATTTCTATATGGTGCGATCATCCTGCTGGTCATTGCGCTGATTATCATCGGAATCTACCTTTTCAACCTGTTCAATACGTTCCAAAGCGGTGTCAGTGACTCGTTCGAAGGTACGGAACGGGGAAGTTCCGAACTTCGTGAAGGCGACATCGATCCTTCCATGGACAGCTTCACAGTACTCATCCTCGGGGTGGATGAGAATGAATCCCGCAGTAAGAAAAATGACATGGAGACAGGCGACTTCCGTACTGATACCATGATTCTCGCGACTTTCGACAAAGACGCGGATGAAGTGAAGCTGACGAGTATCCCGAGGGATACGCTGACTTACTTCCCTGAACAGAATTACTTCGACAAGATTACCCATGCCCACCGCGAAGGCGGGCCTGACGGTTCGATGAAAGCTGTGGAATCCCTGCTCAATGTCCCGGTAGACTTCTATGTCCGTGTGAACATGTCGGCTGTCGTTGATGTGGTGGATGCGGTCGGCGGTGTCAAATTCGATGTACCGTTCGCCATGAACGAACCGAATTCGAATGATGACGGCCGTACTAAACTCGAACCGGGCAAACAGACGCTGAACGGTGAAGAGGCACTTGCAGTCGTCAGAAGCCGCCGTGTGGATACCGACCTTGGTCGCGGACAACGTCAGTTGAAGATGGTCGAAGCCATCCTCGGCAAAGCCAAATCGACCGGTGCACTGACGAAACTGGATGACCTGATCAACGTCGTTGCCGACAATACGAAGCACAACATGAAGGCGAAGACGATCCGCAGCCTGGCTGCCTACTACTCATTCAATGAAGTCGAGTTCAATTCGACCCAGGTGCGCGGCAGTGACTACTGGAATCCGGGCAACGGCGCCTACTTCTACTGGGCGAATGAGGAACATCTGTACACGATCTCCAAGACTTTGAGAAAAACGCTGGGACTGGATAAACCGGAACCTTACGATCTGATCAATGTCCGGCTGTCGGATTACATTACGCCCTATCAGTATGTAGACGACTACTACCTGAATGAATTCGAACCGGAAGAACCGCCGTACTTCATGCAGGAAGGCTATCAGCCGAAGTTCGGGGACGGTTTTGATATACCGGACTCCGTGCCTGAAGAGAGCATTGAAGGCGAAGGCGACATCGAAAGCGATCCGGAAAATCTTCCTGAAGGTCAATCAGGTGAGGAATCGACTGAACAGTCCTCTCCTGAGATTCCGAACGAAGAATCGGTTCAGGAGGAACCTTCCGCTGAGTCCTATGATGACGGCTCCGGCCAGAATCCTGATGATGGCACGGGACAGAACTATGATGACGGTACCAATGGTCAATCCTATGAAGAACCCACCCAGGAAGGGTATAATGAAAGTACCGAAGGATTCGAAGGGAATGCAGATCGTTCTTACAACGGAGTTTAGGAGCTGATTGTAATGAGGAAGACGTACGACAAGGAGACGAACATCAATGAAATGTTCGAGTATCTTGAAGAGCAAATCAAGAACAGCGGCCGGCCGAAGATTGAAGATGATTATTATTATCTCAGCCATGAACACAAGGAGATGTACCTGTCCATCAAAGGCTATTTCAGTGAATCATTGCGGAATCCTGAAGTGGACGCAGCATGTTACATCGTTGCCATACCCGAGATTTACAAATATGTGGATATATTCGACCTGACGTTCCCCATGGACTGGGTGAAAGTGGACGGCAAGCTATCCGATGCCTTCAAGCAGCTGAAACCGCACATGCAGTATCTTGCGCTGGCGGCGGCCGAGGCAAGCAACATCCGCTTCAACACACAGCCTTCGCTGTCCCTTGGCATGAATTACTGGAACCTGGAACAGCTGAAGACATTCTGGCAGTTCACGGCCATACGCCGTAAAAATGCAATGTAGAGGTGAATGCATGGAAATTCTAGTGGCAGAGACAAAAGACCTTTATGACCAGTGTCTGGACATCCGGAAACGTGTTTTCGTGGAGGAACAAAACGTCCCGCTGGACCGTGAGATTGATGAACATGAAGGCATCGCGACACATATACTGTTAAAAGACGACACTCCGCTCGGCACTGTCAGATACCGCCCGCTGTCCAAAGAGACGATCAAAGTCGAACGCATGGCGGTACTGCCTGAAGCCCGGGGATTGAAACTCGGCAAAAAGCTCATGGACTTCGTCCATGACCACGCCAGACACTACGGATACGAAAAAAGCCAGCTAGGCGCTCAGACGCACGCAGCAAGCTTTTATGAAAAACTGGGGTATACTGTCATATCTGATGAATTTGAAGATGCAGGCATCCCCCACGTCCTCATGGAAAAAGATATATGATGAAAATTTATAAAGCACCCGGAACATAAAACTGTTCCGGGTGCTTTATATTGCAATTATTTTATAGAAATAAGTAGCGTCCCAGCTTTAGGCCAAGTTGCATTACTATAACTTCTATCATACATTATTATGACTGAAAGCACTTCTTTAGATAAATTAATATCTATGCCTTCATTCAAATCTAAAATATCATAATCAATATTTTTATTACCATTTCTTATTATTACTTTTATTTTCCCTCTACCCGCTTCATTTCTATACAAACTTTTAATTTCGATTCTCTTAGTGTCCTTATCCATATTCTCCAGAGATAGGTTGAAAATATCGTTGGCATCAATTTTTACCGTTTCCGGTTTTATTTCCATTACAGACTCTGATCGATCAGTTATTTGCATCTTATTTTTTGATACACGGACCCCATTAAGTCTTTTGATTGAATCGTTCTCCATACTTCTCTCGTACAAGTTTTTCTTTGAATTTATACCAAAATGTAAAAGTACTGGCCAATAGTCATTTATAATCATTTTATATAATTCAAAATTTCTCCGCTCAGAAATAGAAGGTTGTTGTATATAATCAATAAGCTTTCTTGCATTCATAAAAATAAATTCATCTGTTTCTGGATCTGTTTCCAAAGTTAAAGAACTGTGCCAATTTCCCATTCGGGAATCTAGATGATATAAGTCATAAAAATGCCTTCCTTTTGTTACGCCTTCTTCTATCAGATTCCTATTAAAATAGTTTTTTGTTTCATCATGTATATCATAGTATTTTGTGAAATCCTCTCCTAATCCATGAATACATTTTTGATAAAATTCAAGTGTATCTTCATGCTTATCTAGTTTTCTTGAAAAATCTGCTTTACCTAAGCCAAAAACAGTAGATTTTATATGCAAAGCTTTATAATATTTTTTTTGATATCTATAATACTTTATCAGACGATAACCATGCTTTGAGTTATAAAACCTTTTAAATTGATTCAACTCATCTTTTGGAATCTTGAAATCGGTCAATTCAACAATGGAATGATTCCAATTTAAATTATTCTTCATTGACCTTGTAACATCTTCATCTATGTTATAGATTAATCTTGCTGTTTTCGAGGGTATGTAATTACTTGGAACAAAATAAGTAAAATACTCTATTTCATTTTTTAATGAATTTGTTAATGCTGCTGAGACTCTTGAGTCTATCCCGGAAGTTATTGAAAGAAATCTCTCTTTTTTCTGTTTTGACAACCAGAGAATCATCTGATCCAAGTACTCTTTCATTTGATTAAAAGTTTCTTTTGCGGATACCTCTACCAATTCTTTTCTTGGATAAATTCGCTCAAAGCTGAAACTTTTCAATTCTAAGGCTAAACTTGGATTAAATTTTTGAATCTCCTCAAATCTGGTGAAGTCATATTCATTATGTACTTCCAAAGGTCTTCTTGTTAATTTTTTCCCGTTATCTTCCAAAACATAAGATAACAATAGATCATGTGATGACAATGTTTTTGTCATTGCATTGAAAACTAATGGCTGTAATTGTGATGCATCAGAATATATTTTAATTCCTTCTTCTTTAATGGAAATAATAAAATATCTCCCATTTATATATTCCAGCTCTTCCACTAAGTCATCACTATGTATAAGAGTTCTAATATTATCTTCATCGGAAAACGCACCTGCTCTTATATCCAGGCAGTACCCCACCTTGATGATTCTATGTTCTCCTTCTCTTATATCATGAACGCTGAGATCGTCAGAATAAAGCAACTTATATTCTCCAAAGCGCAATTCATTATATTCCCTCAGATTATCCACATTTATACTCTCGTGAACTATTAAATATGATGATTCAAATTTTTCATGGTATAACATTTAAATTTCCTCCACTCATTGCAACGTTATGAACTTATTTTTCATCGTATCAAGATAAAATATACTATGTTAGCTCATTATACACTACTTATTTCGAGCTGTTAAAACTAACAAAGAGGAGAATCCCGATCAG
Source organism: uncultured Staphylococcaceae bacterium (assembly GCA_964437955.1). Classification (GTDB taxonomy): domain Bacteria; phylum Bacillota; class Bacilli; order Staphylococcales; family Salinicoccaceae; genus Salinicoccus. The sequence goes on along the minus strand of CAYTIR010000006.1, from coordinate 21,845 downwards.
ACTGGATTCTCCTCTTTTTTTGCAATTTCATGTAAATGGCCTCTGATGGCTTCCAGATCGTTCAATTCGTTTGAAATGATCCGGTCTGAACCTTCTTCACTTATTTTCGAGAGTGTGCTGCCGGGTTCATACTGGATCCACACGTTAGTGCCGGAGCCGATATAGTCGCTGAACTTGGACGGCAGATATGGATTCTGCCGCTTATACTCACTCGTCCGGGCATCGCTGAGCAGCAGATAATCGAATTCTTTCATCGCGCTCAGGAAGTCGAAATACCTCAAATACGGATTCACTGCCACGATCTCTTTCAGGCCGTTTGAAAAGATCTGGCTTTTCACCTGACGGGTGTTGTTGGTGAATACATGCATCCTGACGTCAAGTCCCTCCGCTTTGATGATGCGGGCGATGTCCATGATTTCTTCGGCATTCCTTGTTTCATAGAAGTTTCCGAAGTAGCCGATGTTGATCTTACTCTTGTCCAGCTCCACGTAGTTTTTCTGGTAGCTGTAGTATTCCTTTGGCAGAGTCGGATGTTTGGCAATGGTGGCTTTATTCCTCACCATTTCTTTGAAGTCCTCATCGAACCTTTCGATCATGACTTCCAGCTGTAGTGTGTTTGTGAATACCAGTTCCTCTGCAAACAAAAACGGGATGACCTCCGTCATGTTGAACAGGTTATGATCCAGGTATTTCTGATAGTTCGGAGCGGTATGCTTCCTGATCTCCTTAATGTCCTTTTTCGTATAGTAGGCGGACTCCCGGATATCATTCTTGATATCACGGTACAGGGGATCGGAGAATTCGGCGATCCATCTGATGTTCCTGCTCTCCTTGAACACTTCATAGGCAAGGACGTGTGACGCCGGCCACAAAGCCCTGGAATAGATTTCCCTGTATTTATATATATCGAGCTTCTCCAGAGATCTTTCGACGAAGAGGCTGATGTATTTGCTGTTGGTGAACGATGACGTCGTATTGATCTCCCGGCGGTTTGCGATGTAGGGTTCCGCCAGCCGTTCCAGCGTCAGATCCATGTTCCTCACGTCATACATGTTGTTATGGATGACGTCGCACGGCACACCGGCATCGACGATGCGCTTCGCCATGACGATGCCGCTCGTATCGGAGTACGGCGGGAAGCAATAGCTGATATATAGCCTTTTCGCCAGGTCCTCGTTCATGCGGGTATACGGGAAATACTCATCCGTGAAGTGGGACACTTCCTTGGCTACATGCTGGTAATCCTCCATGTTCGCCTTCAAATACCGGTTCATGAACCCTGCCTGGGCGCGCATGCGGTCGATGACGAGCGTCCGGACCTCTTCGTCATCCTCCACTTTCAGTATGTCCTGCAGGCGCGTGAGCACTTTGATGCGGTCCGATATGCTGAATTCATAGTTGGATTTCGTCCGGGACAGTGAATTGTCGACCATATGCCTGTAGTAGATTGCTTCATTCGGGTTCACTTTGACGATGGGCTTATGCTCTGAGATGAGCTGCATGTACAGCAGCACATCCTCTCCGTTGTTCAACGATTCATCGAACTGCGTCTTCTTGAGCAGATGCGTCGGCAGCACTTTGCCGCCGTTCAGCGACAGGTTTTTGACGACGCTGTAATAGCTCTCGGGAAATGTCTCCTGCTTTGCGAGCTCCCGGTGGATATGGTTGGCGCCGCCGTCCACCTTCTGCCCTTTGACGTCGTACAGTTTGTTGAGCAGTATCGTGAACGGTTCGCATTCCGACAGTGAATTTTCCAGATACGTCTCCGACAGGCTGTCGTCCGAATCCAGAAAGGCGATATTGGAGTAGGATGCATGCCGGATGCCTTCGTTCCGTGCCCGGCTCACCCCCTGCTCCGTATAGAGCACTTTATAGTTTTTCGCCTTTTCCATGCTGTTGAATATTTCCTCGGTTTCCGCATAGTCCCCGTTGAATATGAGGATGGCTTCGAACTGATCCTTGTCCAGCGTCTGCTGCTCAAGTGTCGTGACCAGCCGCTCAATGTATTCCTCGCCGCGATGGATCGGGATGATGACACTGATGCCTTCAGAAAGCGGAAATTCATGCGGTTCGGTCTGTTTGGACGGTTTTTTCCCTGAAATGATACTGTTTTTTATACCTTCAATTTCCTGCAATCTTTTTCGAATTTTAAGTTCAGACATGGGTATCCCTACTTCTTCATCATCTTTTTAGCCTTCAGTGCCGCTTTGATCGGCAGGAACTCTTTATATTTCTGGAGTTCGCGGTTCAACCGGGCATTATCGTTTTTCAATGCCGACATTTCCTGGTCAATTATTTTGAACTCACTGAGTACGCGCTCTTCCTGTTCCAGACTCTCGAGCGCAATCTGTTTCAATTCTTCATAACTCAACTGGTCCATATTGACTCACTTCCATTCCTTTAGGGAGAGTTTGGGAGTATTGCTCCTTACAGTATAATGCATCAACATTAATATTTAATTAAAATAAAGACTGTTTCAAAATTTGTCCATGTTTCTTTTCTATAGATGGCCGATGATCTGGAAATAGGCGGCGACGGCCATCGCGATGGACACTCCGCCGAGGAGGATGCTGTTCCATATCCCGAGCTTCGTATCATCTTTCAGCGTTTCATATTCGAATATGCGCTGGCCGGCGAGCATCGCCTTCTTGTACCGCTGCTGGATATGCTTCGGCTTCTGGTTGTAGCCGCGTACGAACCGGGCATACAGGCCGACGACCGGGATGCATTTGCCGTATTCCCGGACTTCCCCGTAATGGATCCACAGTGCCTTGTTGCACATCTTCTGGATTTGGCCGATCGAGTGGCTGACGAAGAAGATCGTCTTGCCTTCTGCACGGAACTCCTCCATCCGCTTGATGCATTTGTTCGCAAACGTGTCGTCCCCGACGGACAGTGCCTCATCCACGATGAGCACGTCCGGATCGGTATGGACGGCGATGGAGAACCCGAGCCGCGACTGCATCCCGCTTGAATAGGATTTGATCGGCTGGTGCATGAAGTCCTCGAGTTCGCTGAAAGCGACGATATCGTCATACTTCTCATCGATCTCCCGCTCTCCCATGCCGTGCATCAGGCATTTCATGCGGATGTTCTCCCTGCCGGTCAGCTCCATGTTGAGGCCGGCGGAAATGGCGATGAGCGATGCCTCCCCGTTCACTTCGATACTGCCGGTGGACGGTTCCGACACGCCGCCGAGCAGATTCGACAGTGTGGATTTACCGGAGCCGTTGAGTCCGACGATGCCCACGGAATCCCCGGGTTCCACATCGAAGGATACATTTTTGAGCGCCTGGTAGTATTCATTCTTCTGATCCATGAACGGCAGGATCATATTCCATAATTTCTTTTTGTTCTTAGTCACATTGTAGACTTTTGAAACATTGTCTACACGCACTTTATATTCCATATTTTTCACATCCATATTATTTAGAGCAGGTGATCATATCGGCTCTGTACAGCTCTTTATTCAACCGGCCCGCGAGCGTCGTGAAGGTCGGCACGTATTCGTGATATTCATGCTGGCGCGTGATGGCGATCGTGTCTTCATTTGTTCCGTCCAGTATGCTGCCCGCTTCGGTGAATGCCCACACGAAGCTCGAGCTGCCCCGGTAGTCACTCAATTTCGACGGCACATACGGATTGAACGGCTTGATGCCGACGGTTTCCGCATCGAAGATCATCAGTATGTCCAGGTGTTCCGCAAGATTCAGGAACTCGAAATAGGAGACGTACGGATTGAGCGTGATGTAGTCCTTGAAGTCGCTGTTTTTGTGGAACCGCATCGTGTTGCCCCTGAGATTCGTGAACACGTGGATTTTGAAGTTGTTGATGTTCCTGTCATACAGCTGCTTGGCCACGAGCTCGATCTGCCTGAAGCCGCGTGTATCGTAGAAGTTGCCGAAGTACGCCAGGTTGATCGTCGTGTCATCCAGTGTGTAGTAGGACTGCACCAGGTCGTACAGCGGTTTCGGCGGCGTCGGATGCTGGCTGACGGTCGCCTTCTCCATGACGATGTCCTGGAGATCCCCGTCAAACCGCTCGATCATGTACCGCAGCTGATACTTGTTCGTGAAAATCAGCTCGTCGGCGTATATGAACGGCAGCACTTCACACAGGTTGAAAACATTGTCATTGATGAGTGCGTGGTATTTCGGATCGAGATCCGCTTTTATCCGTTCGATATAGTCATCGTCTTCCACCGGTGCATATCTCAGTTCCGCTTTGACATCCTTATGGAGCGGATCGGAAAACTCCGCCACCCACCGGATTTCCGGGTTGTGCTTTTTGATTTCGTATCCCAAAAAGTGCGACTGCGTGAACATCGCCCGGGAATATATTTCTTCGTACTTCCCGCTGTGATTCATGAACTGCTCGTAGCCGTCATGCATATAGCTCTCGATGCTGCCCCAGCTGCTGAATGCCTGCGGCCCGTCCAGCATGATCTGGGAATCCAGAAGTTCCGATACGAGATTGAGCAGCTTGTCATCCCGGGAGCGGATGCGGTCCATGTTGTTGGAGATGATGTCGACGATGTCGCCTGCTTCATGGATCCGTTTTGCCATGACGTTGCCGCTCGTGTCGTTGTACGGCGGGAAGCAGTAGGCAAGCACCAGCTTTTTGGCGTCACCCTTGTTGAGCGCCTTGTAGTAGATGTTCTTGATGCCGCGTGCCTTCATGTCGGCAATCAACGCTTCCTTATCGATGTCACCGCGGTCCACTCTGTTTTTAAGCGGCACGGTGAACTGCTTGTTGAAATGTTCCAGCATGCCTGTAATATGTGCATCATACCGCTTCTTCATCTCGTCATCCAGCTGTTTTATGACCGTGAGCAGCGCTTCATCCGATTCGGGGAATCCGCGTTCCAGCTCACCGTGGATGGTGACAGACGCCGTCTTTTTGAGCTCTCCCCGGACCGAAGCGATGCCGAGCAGCTGCTGGAGCCATATATTCATGCGGAAATTGAGTGTATCCGTGAATTCATGGACGAACAGTTTCGTCGATGGCATGAGCAGCGTATTCTCTTTGACCAGCTTGTCGTACAGTCCGTACCCGTCTTCACCTTCCAGGCGGTCGAAAGTATCATGGAAATGTTTGTATATCCGGCCGTCGACCGATGCTGCACTGTCCAGGCTGCACAGGATGATGTCCTGCTTCTGCCAGCTGGTATCCTGGCCGTCCAGACGGAGTTTCTGATGACCGGCGAGTATGATGAAATGTGAATATTTCACATACAGCTTCGCATCCTCTACTGTGCCTTTTACCGGCATGATGTGGCTGTGAGATGGAATCCGGTCATAGACCGCATCATCCGACGTGACGATGATGAGCTGTCTGCCGGCATCCGGGAATCTGTCGATCATGTCGTCGACATTCCCATGCCACGCATCCACTGCCTGGATGACGGAGATGCCCGGCGGGTGCTTGGCGCTGAATGCTTCTATTTCCTTGTTGATATAGTCAGAGTTAACATCCTGCATGTTGATCTTGAAATCAATCTTCATCTAATGTTTCCCCTTTCTATTCCAATACGCCATCTGCATCCGGCCGAGCTTGGATTTCCGCAGTTTATCCAGACGTTCCAGTGCCTGCTTGTACTTGTCCATCACATTCAAATACCTTTTCTCAAGATCGGCATCATGTTTCATGTTTGCACTCGCCTTGAGATTATTATACTGCGATTTCAACTGCTGGTATTTCTTCGTCTCCGCACTCGCATCCGTCAGCAGGCTCTCGATGATCTCCATTTCATACGTCTTGCTCCTGAGCTTCATATTTTGGCTCAGCAGGCGGAACTGTTCTGTGACATGGTCGCCTCCAGTCCCCAGCGTCAGATTGAATCTGCCGTCTGAAACGACGATGCTGCTGATGTTTTCCATCTCTTCCATCAGTGATTCCGTAAGTATTTCAGGACTGAACTCCAGCATGATGCGACTGTAGCTTTCTGCCGGCAACTGTTCCGTAAGCTGTACAATGGCCTCACGTGGCAGTCCGTCCGCATCGACCCTGATCTGGTCGGTCCGGGAGAACGCCGCTTCCAGGTCCGCCTCAAGAGTGTCCAGCGTATCCAGCGCCAATACATGGTGCGTCTGCTGCGACTGCAGGTCCGTCGTCTTAATCAGTCTGCTCATCTGGCATCACCTTTTTAAAATTGACACTCGTCTTCTCCGACACGATATCAAGGTCATTCTCATGCTGCCGGGCGAATCCCTGCACCGTATACCGGCCTGCCGGCACATCCAGATTGAATGTGTTGGATCGCTGGTACGGCAGTTTCAGCGTCTCGATCTTGCCGGTGCGGTCGATCAAGTACAGCGCATACGTCATCCTGTGACCCGTCGCGTCGACGATCACCTGCAGCGTACCGCCTGTGTCTTCTGTCAGCACGTCGTTTATTCTCAATTTTGGAGATGCATTATTTACAAGTTCACTCGTCTCCTCCATAATCTGTCCGATATGACTTTCCAGGTCATGATAGGCTTTTTCCCAATTAACTCCAGCCACTTGTAATCACCTCTAGTTCCTTTTTAATCACCGTATCCACCCCTGCCTGATGACTGATGCTTTCTGAAGCCTTCTGTGACATCTCCAGGAATTGGTTCGGGTGTTTATACAATGTATCGTAATGGGCCACCATCGCATCCACATCATCGCGGCCTGCGAGCATGCCTGTCCTGCCGTGCGCCACGAACTCGGGGATGCCCCCGATGGCATTCGTGATCGGCACCAGTCCGCTGCTCATCGCCTCGCCGATGGAAACCCCCTGGGAGTCATGCCTCGACGGACCGAGGAACACGCCGTGTTCACGGTGGATATCCGGGATTTCATTTTGCGGGACGAATCGCTTATGCAGATGGACATTGTCATACTTTTTCAGCGGCTGGTTCACTTTATTGAATAAAGGCCCGTCGCCGTATAGATTGAATGTCAGCTTTTTGAAATAGCGTTTTTTGCTGATCTTCCTGATGAAGTCAGCCGTCAGGTCGTTCGCATAGTTCCGCGCCGTATACGGCCGGATGCTGCATATGTTGAGGCGGTCGCGCCTTTCCTTCCCATGGTAGGGGAACAGCCCTTCATCCACGATGTTCGGGATGATATGGAAGCGTTCCGGCACGACACCTATGTACGGGTCGGCATAAAGTTCCTTGAATGCCCTTGAGACATAGACGAATTTGATGTTGTAGTCGTCGGAAGTCATGATTTCCCGCAGGAATTCCCGCTGCGTTTCAAACACGGTGTCCCTCTTCCCGAGCATCATATCGAGCTTCTTGATGTCATCGAGGAAATTATAATAGCGGCGGTGCCATGCTTCCGCTTCGAATCCGTGCAGCCAGATGACGATGTTCGGCCGCTCCGCCTTCGGCAGTTCCTTGATGCCGTGGAACATCTTCGGATTCACGAAATGGAACAGTGCCGTGCCATACTGGTTTTCTTTCAGGTGTGAGGCGATCTGGTATTCATCCATGTACTTGATATGGACCCCGTCATAGAACTTGTCTTTCAGGACTTTTGTCGTGATGACGATGACGTCCACATCAAGTCCCGCCTTCTGATAGGATTTGACGCGTCTGTGCAGGAAACCGTTCGCATAGACTTTCTCTATCGTCGGATATGCATTGCATACCAGCACATACTTCTGCATGAAAATACCTCCTTTATAAGTAATCGATCAGTTTATATCTGAATTTCATATGGAGATAGCTTCCGATGATCAAGAGGAAGACTGTAATGCTCCAAAAATACATATGGTCGATGCCGTCGCCGTAGAAGAACCCTTCGCCGTAGATGAGTGCATTCCGGTACGTCTGCACGAGGTATGCGAATGGATTCAGGTCGGAGACCATCTGCAGCAGTCCGCCGCGTTCCCCCGCCTGCCAGAATATCGGCGTCAGGAAGAATCCCATGCGGATGAAGTTCTGCAGCACGTTCCTGAAGTCGCGCACCAGGATGATCAGCGTGCTCATGACGAGCGTGATCGCGAATATCAGTGCGAATGACGCCACCAGGAAGTACAGGAGTCCGATGAAGTACAGCGGGTTGCTGTACTGGCTGACGAGCGAGATGAGCCCGATGATCACCGTCATGAAAAACAGGTTGATCAGGCTGTTCGTATATGAAATCGACAGCAGGACACTGGACGGGAACCGCATTTTGGTGACCAGTCCCAGCTGGGCATATATCGAGTTGGAGCCGATGTTGATTGCCTGGGAAATGAACAGCCACGGGAAGAGTCCCGAAACCAGGTAGACGATGAACGGGATTTCCGCATCCGGCGCCGTCGCACCGCGGAGTCCGAGCCCGAATATCATATAGTAGATGGCAGCCTGCATCACAGGCTGGAGGATGTTCCAGAACAATCCGAGGTAATGGTTCGAGTATTCACTTTTGATGTTATACAGAGATAGTTTCCATATCAGATGAAGACTGCTGTATTGTTCTCTTAACAATTTGATTACATGGTTCATGTTTTTCCCTCTAAGCGTAACGATATTTTTATTACTTATGTATAGTCAGGCACCGTAATATCTATTTCATTATAAAACTAAACACGGTGAGTGTCATTTAATATTGGGCTGTTCCGGTTTTTCTTTACAATATCTTAATAATTCGGTCTCCTGCCGCTTTCCATCCTTCTGCCCCGTATCCCCGCAGTTTGATAAATCTTATCATTTTTCATATTTCATGTCATGAAAACCTGCGTTCATGAACGGATCCAAGGTGCGGAGTAAAATACAAAATCCCCAGGAACTTTATTCCCGGGGGTATGGTTCATGATTGTAATCCGCTGCTTCAGGCCGCCGTCTTCGGTCGTGCGGGCTGGCCGAGCAGGAACTGTTTTGTGAGCGAGTACCGTGACAGCATATAGCCGAGCATGACCGGGATGCCGACGCCGAACACGGTGAATTCGAACGTCGTCACGTCGTAGTTGAGCACGGTCCTGAAAAATATGTTCACCGGCAGGTGCAGGTACATGATGACAATCGAATATTTGCCGATCGTCTCCAGTGCGTTTTTGATCCTGTAGCGGGTCAGCAACGTGCTTATGTAGATGACCGGCATGAAGAATGACAGCGGCACGATGATGTCCATGAACAGGTTGTTGAGCCGCGTCATCTTCAAGTTCAGGTAATGGTCCATGAGGCCGTTGGCATTCATCAGTATGAAGAGTGCCGCAACGATGGCGGATCCGAGCGCCAGCGGCAGTGAACTGTTGTACTTGACGATGAAATCCTTCGCAAAGTACCCCAGTGAATAATAAAAGACGGCTACCAGCACAACGTCCATGTTCCATAAGAAATCGAATGACGCGAAGATCGGGATGTGACCGATTGAGAACAGCATCAGGATGATCGTCATCTGCACCCATCTTTTGAAGGGGCTCAGCAGCCCCAGGAGCAGCTGTGTCAGCAGCAGTACCGTGATGAACCAGAATACGCCGTACGGCCCCTGCAGCACCCGGCCGCCGTATAACAGCGTGGCGATGTGCTCAAACAACAGTCCTGGATGCTGCAGATTGAAGATGATGAAGATCAGCATGCCGTACACGAAGTACGGCACCATCAGCCGCTTCACCTTTCTGCCCGCCCATGTGAAAAAGTCCCGTATCCAGACGGGCTTGAACAGGACGCCCGACAGGAAGAAGAACAGCGGGATCCTGAACCAGCCGAGATAGACGTCCAGGAACGCATGGCCCGCGTGCCCGAGTACGACGAGTATGATGCTGAGCGCCTTTGCGATATCCAGCCACTCTATGCGTTTGACTGCCATGATGATGCCTCCCGGTTAAATAGTTTATGTATGCATTCGCTTTATTTTTACTTTCAACTTGATAAATCTTATCACTTTTCTGTCCGGCCTGTCACATGTCATACGGCCTTTTTCGGCCCTTTCACGAAATCTTTACAAAACCTTTACAATGCTGCCCTGGTTTATGGCAGCTTTCACTGCATTCAAAAAAATCCCCGGGAAATATTCCCGGGGTATGGGTTCATAAATGGATTTTTTCAAGTGCCTTGATCAGCGCTTCTCTCTCTTTCTCGTCCAGCGTTTCCACAATCTCATCCGACAGGCTGCATATGGATGCTTCCAATTTCTGGAGTGTGGATTCACCCAATTTGGTGACAGTGAGATGGGCAGCACGTTTATCGGCCGGATCCTTTTCCTTGGAGATGAATCCGCGGTCGATGAGTCTCGTAATCGCACGGGAAACGGAGGTCTGCTTCTTTTTGAAGCGTTCCACCAGCATTTTCTGGGTAATCCCCGGCTCTTCTGCAATCATTTCAATGATATACAGCTTATCCCGCGTGATATTCCCTTTCTCTGTTTCGAATTCCGCCAGATGATCAATCTTTGCGTTGAGCAGATAGATGTATCTGCATAAATCCCGTGTGTCCGTAGTCTGCATAAGCGTCCCGACTTTCTTTACTTTTTACTCGTGATAACTCTACTATCATTATACACAACATGCATAGACAAACAAACTACTTTATGATAAATTTTCTAAAAATTTCAGTTTATTCATCATCTGATGCGGTCGAGCTGCGCCTTCGCTATGTATCCCACCGAACACTCTTCCCCGACCTGGACGTATGTCGGGACGTGCTGTTCACTGCTGTCCAGTGCCTCTCCGGTCCTTTTGAACCGTCCGATGACGACGATGAGGCGGTGGATGAGCATTGCGATGTCATCGAGCAGCTCCTGGCTGATGCGGTTCCGGTCGAAATGGATCAGCGGATTCCGCTTCTCCCTCGACGGGAACATGATGGAACGGATCCATTTGAGCTCCTCGTCACTCAGCGCATCACGTGTCTTGAGTTCCACCCGGAGGAACGGTTTCCTGTCCATTTCCTGGAGCGCCTCATCATACTGGTTGCGGAAATGGAAGAACTCCACCCCCTCATCCTCGTAGCGGAGCAGATATTGCTGTTGCTGCTGCTGGACGTAGAATAAAGTGCCCGTCCTGACATGCATCTCTTCGGTCATCTCGAACAGTTTCCCCGTCGTCTGCACGACTTTTGAATAATCCAGAAGCTTCTGGGCGGCAAGCGTCTGCTCTTCGTCCTTTTTATGCGTCAGCGTGATCTTCATGTCCGCATTGTAGATTTCAGCCTTTTCCTCCTCTGCAAACAGTACCTGCAGACGGAGCCTGGACAGCGGAATGTCTTCCTGCCCCTTTACAGTCAGCATTTGTGCGAAATTGATATTCACCAGATTTTGCCGGATCAGCTCACTGATGAGTGTGTCGACTGTCGAATCGGACGCGATCTTTATTTTCTCAATTGTCAGCCCGGTGTCTTTGATCTTCACTTTAAGCTTCATCTGATGCCCTCTCTTTTTCATATGCTAGAAGATTTTCCAATATATCCACCCTGAGTGCCACCATGCCGGCGTCCTCATAGAACGCACGCACTTTCACATCTTTCAGCTGGCTGTCACTTTTCGGGATCGGTTTGGTAATGAATGAAACAAATGTTACGGCGTAGTCCTCTTTCGGGTTCAGCGCCTGGTACGGCACATAGAAATCCCCGGCGTTGTTGTTGAAGAACGCTTCTTTTTCCGGGTCCGACTTGTATTTATTCTCAAGCCATCTGTCCCCGTACTGACGCCAGAACCGTTCGATATATGTATGCAGCAGCGTGTCATCCTTCAGGCAGTCGAGCTCCGTGCCATCACAGCCCCCGGTGAAGTCTGAAGCCGGCAGCGAATGGATGTGACCGTACTCATGGATGAGCGTGCGGTACTGCGCCGCCCGGTTGTAGTTGTCCCGGATGTCGACGCCGAGCGTCGTGCCGCCGGGCTGTATATCGACGTAGGCGAGCGTATTGCCCTCCCCGTCGGAAAACAGATTGAAATGGCTGACGGAAGTGATCCGGTCGTTCGGGATGATCGCGGTAAAACGTTCCCATATTTCCTTGAACTCCGCTTCCGAGCCGACCGGCAGCGGGTTTTCGTGTTCGGCCCGTGTCAGCCCGAAGCCATCATCTATTTCATACGTGATGTAGTCATGCCTTGTGCGGTTTTCGATGAACACGTGCGGTTCATCCTGTATATCGACGTAATCACCGAGTGCGTCAAGGTATTCATCGCCGAGTGCCCTGCACGCCTCTATCGTGCCGCAGTCCGCATGGTCGACCGGCGCCTGCCAGTCGATATCCGTCTCGTACTCCTCACCCGGCCCGCTGATGAGCTGTAATAAAAATATCGCGCCGCCGATGAGAAGTGCCGCGGCTGCCGCAAGCCCGCCGATCTGCAGGATGAACCGTCCGGCGTCAAACAGCGGGGTCTTCGGCTGCTCCTTGAACGTGCGTTCCACCGGCGAGTGTGCGATGATGCCGGCGTCATGCAGTATATCCCTTATCGTATCGAGCTGTGCATGATAGTCCGGGACCTGGGTGTGCATTTCCCCGCTGATACCGGAGTCTTCGTCCGATTCGTCCATTTCGTACAGAGTATGGACGTGGACGGTATCCCTGTGGCCGGGGACCGGGTATTCCCCGCATGTGAAGACATGCGTCTCGATGTCATGGTTGCCGGCGAGTACCATCAGCCATCTGAAATCCCGTTCGGCGATATCCGTCGTCAATATGAACAGATCGAACGCTTCGATTTTTTTCCGGAAGCGCCCGTCGGTCTTCACCGTTTCATAATTGTTGCTGCCGGCGTTGAATCCGCCAGCCGAAATCCGTCCGTATGCCGCCGACACTTTGCCGCCGTACCGCGGATCCACCCCGTGCGAGCGGAGTGACGTTCTGACGGCTGACGTGATCTTCGTTTCTTCGGTACTGAAGTTCGTATGTATGTATACTGCGTGGCGGGAGTGGCTGCCGACGAGTCCGGCAACCTTGAAGCCGCCGGCCGGTTCGATGCTGTCGGTGTTTTCAGAATTGATATAAATGCCGCCGGCTGTCAGTACTTTCATCTTCACCCCGCCCCCGTTCATGTCTACATTATCCTAAACAAGCTGATAAAAGAAAAGTGTTTACATGCAATTTGACTGAAAGTTTAATATTTTTTACCCGATATTAATATTGCACCGGCTTCCTAGTGCTGTGTATAGTGCCTCTGGAGCGGAGGGAAGTATGTATGGCCGGTGATGTACATCGCATTCTGTGCCTTGATCTTGATTGAGCGGTCGGCGACGACGAGTGCCTTGCCGTACTGCTTCTCGCAAAATGCGAAGTCGGCGTCCACCTGTTTCGTAGTGCCGTCGCTGAAATGGATGATCGATGTATCGTGTACCGGCCCCGGTTTGAAATCCAGGCAGTGATGCAGATTCACCCAGAAGGGGTTCTTCTGGCGGCTCACCGTAATCGGGAACAGGACGAACTGCAGCCGTTCATCGATGATGATCGGTCCGAGCCGGTGGATGCCGTGCGCTTTTTTGAGCTGTGTGCGCCGGGCTTTTATGGTCGTGCCGTATGTATGGAGGAGCAGCGCGTCGATCAGTGTTTCGGAAGGTTTGGCCGACGGCAGCGTGCGGCCCTTCTGATACACCAGGTGGCAGAAGAATTCGGGGTGCTGCACCGGTTCGATGTAGAAGACGCCGGCGTTCAGCGGATTTTCAAGATTCATGGTTCACCTCTGTGTTGTTATGTCTAATCCAGTACTCAAGGATATTATAACCTAACTCCAAGTTATTTAACATATAATTAACAAAATATTTAAATTAGTTAACTTAGGTCGCAGTTAGTTGTAATTCCGGAAGACAGGCGGGTTCGTTTTTGAAGGCGCTCTGCCGCTATGATGGATGCATCCGGAAATACTTTCAGATGTATCGATGCATCGCAGGGTGATTGTGATGACAGATTCAAACAGAGTTATTGGCAAGTATGATGAGAAAGATATGCAGGATGGACCGAATGTCACGGCCGGTGCGGGCAATGAAGGGAACCGTGCCGGATCTGAAGACGGGATCCAGTTTGAAGAAGCGGCATTCAATGCACGCATTGAAAATTACGAACCGATGATACAGAGCATCATCGGCCGGCTCAACATCCGCTTCGAGCGCGACGATTATATGCAGGTCGGCCGGATGGCCGTCTATAATGCTTTGTCCACTTTCGACGATATCGCCGCCCGGGGCGCCACCGAATCCCAATTTGTGTACACGCGGATCTACCAGCGCATGATTGATGAAATCCGCCGGGTCTCCCGGTATACGAACACCGTCAGTGCGACCGAGGACGAACTGCTGATCGAACGCGTCGGCGGATACGGTTCGGAATCCGTGCTGCTTGCGGAGCTCCACGATATGCTGGGGACGCTCGACGAACAGGAGCGGCAGTGGCTGCTGCTGACACTTGACGGCTACACCGTTGTCGAGATTGCAGCAGCCTCCGGATTCAGCGTGTCGAGCGTGAAGAACTGGCGGAAGCGTGCCCGTGCGAAACTTGATGCGCTGCGCGGCTGAATGGGTGCGGATGTGTCTGCCGGCAACGGGTTTTCATTATGCTGTGCGGTGTGGGTTTTGGGTGCGGAAAGTGTAAGCGGTTACTAATTATTTTGTAAATCGGTCAGAATGTTGATTACAAAATGGTATAAAAGTAGTATAATGTCTTACATCATTGTTGTGGAGGTATGACGCATGGCAGATGTAGAAGAAGAAGAAATCATTGCAGCTAAAGTGGGTAACATCGTTGAATTTGACGGTATGAAAGGGAAAGTTGACAAGGTGAACGACAATTCCGTCATTGTTGATATCACAATCAACGAGCACTTCGACGAGCATGAGATGTTCGAAAAGACAGTAGTCAACCATAAACGCTATACAATCATAGAAGAATAATCCTTTCTTATATTGATTTTTTTGAAGGACCGCTCCGGTTTCTCGTTGTTGAGAGACCGGGGCGGTTTTTGGTTTCGGGATGCTGGCGCGGCCGGGTGTGCGGTTTGGGTGCGGGATGTGCGGCAGGGTGAGGGGTTGGTTGTCAATGGTGAACTTCCGGTGGAGTTTGGCAATTTCTGCTATATGTCCGGGTTTTGACGATGAAACTGCCGCGGTTTTGTAAAATCTGCTTTTTTAATTCTGAAAAGATCAAATCGGCCCTTTTTACCCATATATAGTATGAGGGGCTTTTTAATATTACATTTCAGGAGGCAGACATGTTTATCACAGAGCGTAACAAATCGAAGCAGCATGTGTATTTGGAAACTTTGGCCGGACGTACGGAACTGGACCGCGGGGAGTCGGCGGATCTCGGGCGGTACCGCTCGGGCTATTCGGGGGAGTGTGATTATGATTCCGTGTTCGATGCGGTCGGGCATGACCATCTTTATATTTTCCGGGATATATGGCTGCGCATCAGCGGCAGTGAAGTCCAGTTCGATGCGCTGATTGTGGCCGACAACATCATAATCGTCAACGAGATCAAAAACTACAGCGGCAATTATTCATATGAGAATTCCGTGTGGAAAGTGCGCGGCCGGCAGATTTCAGAAGATCCGGTCAGCCAGCTGAACCGTGCCGCCGGGAAACTTGTGAAACTCCGCAACGCGCTGGGGTTCCCGTTTGATATCGGGAAGGAACTGATTTTCATCAACCCGTACTTCATATTCGGCGCCGGGGGTACGGATGAATCCGGGGCCGGACGATTCATCATGCGGAACCGGCTGAAACAGTATTTCCGCAGCCTCGGCTCTCACACAACCGGCCGCTCCGCCAAAGTCCTGTCCGAGGAGATCGCCGGGCGCATCATCGAGGATCCCTACCCGGTGCCGGCGACCGACTACGGCCGGCTCAAGCTGGGGGTCAACTGTTCTGAATGCGGCGGATTTGATGTGGAGATGAAAAGGTTCAGCACCGTGTGCCGGTCATGCAGCTACCCTGAAACTGTCGAAAGGCTCATCGTCCGCGCAGCCGTCGAATACGCCGTCCTGTTCCCCGATGAAAAAGTGACGATGAGAAAGATATATGATTTCCTGGGGCACAGGATTGATGCGCAGAAAATACAACGGTGGATGAGCCGGTATTTAGAAGTCGTCAGGAACAGCTCGAAAAGCCACTATGAAATCGGCGTGAAGGACCTGTCGAAAATTTTGGAGGCCGGTGGTTATCGTTCCAGTTATGAACATGATCCGAGATTCATGTTTGAAAAACACCCGAGGCGCCATAAAATGAACCCGTATTATGTTTAAAGGCAGCTTTTTGCGCTGCTCGCCTCATCGGATGGATTCCGTTAATGTGAGCGGGGGTGGCTCGCCTTAATGAAAGTGAATCATTAAGGTATGAACGCCTTTACACATCATTGAAACGAAAACGTTGATGTGAGCGGCAGGGTCTCACATCATTGAAAACGGATCATTGAGGCAAGACAGCGTTCTCCCCTCATCGTCCGTGATTCGTTGATGCGAGACAGGGGTGGTCACCTTAACGGAATGGAAACGTTGATGCGAGACGCACTTCTCACCTTAACGACGGGCATTCATTGATGTGAGCGCAACCGGCTCACCTCATCGGGATGCGTTCGTTGAGGCGAGGCCGCCCTTTATTCAAAAAATAAAGCCCCTGCCCTGCCGTACACACTGCCAACACCGCTCACGCAACGAAAAAAGACACCCTTTCCGGGTGTCTCTATAAATGATAATGCACAAGGTCGAGCAGATTGTAGTCTTCGCTGAGGCGGGAGACTTCCTGGTCGATCCGGGAGACGGAGTGGCCCAGGTATTCGTATGTGGTGGTGCGCGTCTTGAAGTTCAGCGAGACGTGCATGACCTGGCTGTTGTGGTGGTGATGGTACATCGGGACCTGGCCTTCTTCGGGTACGGTGTATGTTTCGTACTTGGAGGCGCTGATCCGCGGGCTTAGGACGGCGTTGGCGGCCACTCCCGCGTCGGCTCCGACATCCCTGCCGGGGCCGCCTGAACCTTCACCGGCACCGCCGGAGCCGGCATCCTCCTCAGTGCCGTCGGCTTCCTGGGTGTGGCTGCCGGTGACGAGCATGCCGACGCCTTCCATGTCCTGGATGACGCCGCTGACTTCCTCGTCCCAGTCGGAGATGCAGACGATGACGTAATCGGGGTCGACCGAATCGTATATATAGCGGAGCCACCTTTTCACCGAACTGCCCAGGCCGGAAATGTGCAGGTTGGGGTCCTTATCCCCTTTTTCCGGGATGAAATCCCCGCCGTAGCCGGACAGCACGACGAGCTTCATGCCGTTGATGTTGAACACATTGTACGGTTCACCGAAAAACGGCTCCTTCGTCATCGGATGCGCAACGTTGCAATTCATCCACGGGAAACTGGAAAAGCTCAGTGCACGCCGCAGCTTGGAAACGTTGGAGAGATCCTGGTAGTTGAACACGCCGAAATCATAATTCATGTAGTTCATGCACGTGATCACCGGGTTGCGCGGCTTCGAGAAATCCTGGTCGATCCCCATGGAACCGCCCAGGTCACAAAGCAGAATGTGCGTATTCTCCTCGAGGGACAGCCCGCGCCTGTAGCGCGAAACCTTCGACAGGCTGACCCCCTGACGGTCGCCGAGCGACCGGTTCAAATGCTGGGTAATGATGAGACTGATGCTGAAAAACTCCTGCATGGAATGCTCCTTCCTATCGTGGTATTGCGAAACTTTCATTCAAAACTGCAGCTGATGTTCTAAACCCGTTCTGAGAATGAAGACCCTTACCCGATCAAAATGCGCTCTTTCGGGAAGTGGTAAGGCAGTTCGTGCTGGCGGCCGCCGATACTGAACAGGAATGAGATGAAGCCGATGCGCCCGATGAACATGAACATCATGATGATGGCCTTGCTCGGTGCGCTCAGGTCGTCCGTGATGCCGGTCGACAGGCCGCATGTACCGAATGCGCTGGTGACTTCGAATATGATATCTATCAGATCGAATCGTCCGTCCTCGATCATAACAACCGATACGATACCGCTGAAAACAAGCAATACGGCAAGCGATATGACCGCAAAAGCCCTGTGCAGATCGACTTGTGTAACTTCCCGGTTGAATATGTTTACCCGATCCCGTCCACGGCTGAAGGAAAACAGGAAAAGTATAAGCAGTGCGAATGTGGTGGTCCGTATTCCGCCGCCGGCTGAACTTGGACTGGCACCGATGAACATCAGTCCACTCAGAACAATCTGGGTAGCATCCGCAAACTCTGCAGGATCTACGGTAGTCAGTCCCCCACTCCGTGAGGTGGACGAGGCGAAGAAACTGTTTGATAATGTCTTGAACCATGAGTCTTCCTTGAAATAATGCCTGGATTCCATGACGAATATGAAGAACGTACCGACTGCGAGCAACAGCCCGTACGTCGATGTCGTCACTTTCGTGAACAATGAAAATCGGAAGCTCTTTGTACGTCTGCTGAAATATTCTCGG
This sequence comes from uncultured Staphylococcaceae bacterium, assembly GCA_964437955.1. Classification (GTDB taxonomy): domain Bacteria; phylum Bacillota; class Bacilli; order Staphylococcales; family Salinicoccaceae; genus Salinicoccus. The sequence goes on along the minus strand of CAYTIR010000006.1, from coordinate 3,511 downwards.
GTTTCCAGCAACACAGGAAAACCGATTGCTCCGAGCATGATCTGCAGCATGACTACAAACTGCAGGAAATACGCCCCGGTATAGTCCATCAATGAATTATTGAACAAGGCCATTCCCGCATTCGTTGTGGCAGAGACCGACAGGAATATGCCGTTCATCAACGAGTATCCGATATCGCCGGATTCCGCCATGAAATAGATGATATATATGAACGCTCCGATAAGTTCGATGACAATCAGCGTCTTGAAGATCTCCACGACCAGCTTGACGCCGCCGGACATCTTCGTCTGGTTGTTGTCGACCATGATCTGCATCCGCTCACGAAGGCCGATACGGCGTCCGAAAAACACCCAGATCAATGTTCCCATAGCCATGATTCCGATGCCGCCGAGGTTCATGATCATCATGATCACGATGTATCCGCCGGTGTTGAACGTATCCGCAATGCTGACCGATGTCAGTCCGGTGACGGACAATGCCGAAGCGGCGACGAATATCGTATCGATCAGCTGGATGTCTGTATCACCGCGGTAGAAAAACGGAAAACTCAATAATAATGTCGCGGTGGCGAGTGCCAGCAGATAGTAGATGAATATCCACCGCTGGGGACTCATTTTATATAAAAAAGATTTAAGCCACTTAAGCATCGATGCACCTTCTTTCAATTACTACCAGTATACAAAAAATAATTTCAAAAAACATCCTTATTCCGGAGTGGATTTTGTCATTGCACATTATATATCCATACCCGCTTTCAGCCGGTAAACAGGATTTTATTTCCCAAAATAAAAAACCGGCCTCTCGGCCGGCTGGTCGGGCTATTCCAGTGTGACGGTCGTCTCCTGGAGTTCGCCGTTCCTGTAGTATTCTATCGTCATTTCTTCGCCTTTTTCCTTTTCATAGTACAGATACTTGCGGAGCTCCAGCATGTTAGGGACCGCTTCGCCGTCCAGTGATACGATGACGTCGAGCTTCTGGAGGCCGCCTTCTGACGCCGGTGTGCCCTCCTGCACGTTGCTGACGATGACGCCTTCTTTGACGTCGTCCGGCAGGTTCATTTCACCGACGAGTATTTCAGTCGGTACCGTGTACAGATCCTGCAGCTGGATGCCGAGGTACGGGCGGGTGACTTCGCCGTTCTCTTCAAGCTGCTTCACGATTTCCTGGACTTCGTTCGCCGGAATCGCGAATCCGATGCCTTCGACGGACGGCATGCTGATCTTCATCGAGTTGATGCCGATCAGGTTACCGGAAGCGTTGACGAGCGCACCGCCGGAGTTGCCGGGGTTGATCGCTGCGTCGGTCTGGATGACGTTCGCTTCCCAGTCGTAGTTGCCGTCGCCGTCTATATCGACGGGCACGCTGCGGTCGAGGCCGGAAACGATGCCGCGGGATACGGAGCCGGAGAATGCTTCGCCGAGCGGTGAACCGATGGCGATTGCCGTCTCTCCGACGAGCAGATCATCGCTGTTCGCGAATTCTATCGCGCTGTCGATGTTGCCGCGGTCGACTTCAAGCACTGCGAGGTCGGTCCATACGTCCGCCCCGACGATTGTTGCAGACAGCTGTTCACCGGATGCCAGGTTGACCTGGAGTTCTTCTGCACCTTCGACGACGTGGTTGTTCGTGACGATGTATGCCTTATCTTCAGTCAGTTTGTAGATGACGCCGGAACCGGTGCCCGCTTCTTCGGGCTCAGCTTCCGGGTTCTCAGCACTGCCCGGCATGAATGAGCCGGCCTTCTGGAGATTGATGACGGAAACGACGGATTGCTTCGCCTTCTGGATGGCGGCGGTCGTATCCGACACTTCCTTTTTGGAGTTTCCGGTGTTTTCCTGGATCTGCTCCTTGATGTTCTCGATCTCTTTGCGGGAATCGTCATTCATCGCCTCATCATTCGAATCGACGGCCGTCTGTTCCCCTTTCTGGATGCCTTCGCCGACATCTCCGGGGCCGGATCCATCATTGCCGAAGAAGTTGAATAAAAGGAGTACGGCCAGCGCGCCGAGCGCACCCATGATGAGCGGCAGCAGCAGTGCGCCGAGGCAGCCTTTGCGCCTTCCACCTCCGCTCTTGCCTCCCCCGTCATCATCCCGGGGCGGTCCGCCGCCGTTGTCACGGCCGCGGTCCTCTGTGTCCGGTGCCACGTTGTCCCCGCCTTTGTTGCCTGCAGGGATGACACCGACACCGCCCGCCGGGGCGGTACGGTCATCGGCGGTATCCCCCGGTCTGTTGCCGGCATCAGGGGCCGCTTCAGCCTTCTGGTCCTGCGCCGGCTGATTCGGTTCAGGCGTCGGTGCCGCATTTTGTGCGGGATCCGTGCCCGTTTCCGGCTTCGGATTCTGGTTCGGATTCAAGTCCGGATCCGTATAGGATGCCTGATCCGTTCCTGGGTCCGTCTCCGCTTCAGGGTTCCTGTTACCCTCCGGATCATTCGCCGGAATTCCGGCCCCCATTACCGGATTGATGCCATCATCCGCGGCTCCTCCGGACTCTTCTTCCGTTCCGTTGCTGCCGGCCATACGGTCTTCATTACCGTTCTGCCTGCGGGCCTCGGGTCCGCTCTGGAATTCGCGCTGCCGCTCATATTCCTGCTGGCGGCGTGCCTGTTCCTCTCCGGTCGGTTCGGGTCCGAATTCCCTTGCCTCCGCCGGTCGTTCGCGGGATACCATCTGCTGTTCGCCGTCATCTGTGAATATTCTTCGTTTGCGGCGGTACTGTTCTCTTGGAATTATGTGTTTCTCTCCCTTGTCCAAGTGCGACGCCTCCTGTCATTGAATGAACTTAACATATATCCATTATAAAGATTTCAGGCATTTCTTTCCAATCATTTGCCGTGGCTGTCGTCATCTTTGCTTGAGAACCAGCCGACAGTGATGACGATGATCATGACTGCCCAGAAGATGAGCTTCCATGTGGTCGAATGCGGGAACTCATGCGGAATGACGCCGATCTGTTCGTGCGCCAGTGTGAGCACCGCAAGCTTCACGCCGACCCATCCGACGATGATGAACGCCGCGATTTCAAGGCCCGGTTTCTTCTGCAGGATCTCAACGAACCATGTAGCGAAGAACCTCATGATGATGACCCCGATCAGTCCGCCGACGAGCATGACCGTGTACTGTCCGGCATTGACGCCGAAGAAGTCTCCGCCGACTTCAGGCAGTGCAAGCGCGATGGCCGCTGCTGCCAGAATGGAGTCGATCGCAAATGCGATGTCGGCCAGTTCGACTTTGAACACCGTCATCCAGAAGCCGCTGCCTTTTTGTTTCTTCTCCATCTCTTCGAGTTCTTCCTGGTCGCTCTGCCCCTGCTTTATCTTGATGAGGTGCGAAATCGATACATAGAACAGGTAGAGTGCGCCGAGCGCCTGCATCCACCACCACTGTACAAGGAAAACAAGCAGCAGGATGGCAATCATCCGGAATACGAATGCACCGAGCAGACCGTAGAAGAGCGCTTTTTTACGCCGCTCCGGATCCAGGTGCTTGACCATGACAGCCAGCACGAC
>CAYTIR010000005.1:0-66224 GCA_964437955.1 uncultured Staphylococcaceae bacterium | reverse complement strand
TATCAGTAAACGAAGTACCGGTAATCCATGAACGTTCCGGGTCTGTAAAATGACATTTCCGTGAAATGAGCCGGTGGAATGTTTGCAATGGCACAAAACGGATAGAGACATATGTATGTAAACAGCATTAAAATAGATTTGGAGGTCTTTTCAAATGGCTAAATATGTATTCCAATCCCCGGGAAAATATATACAGGGACAGGGCGTCCTTGAAACACTGGGAGAAGAAACAGGAAAACTGGCCGGGAAACCATTGGTCATATCGGATGAAATGGTCTGGTCAATCACTGAGGAAAGAATTACCGAAAGCTTCAAAAATGCGGATATCGATTTCAAATACGAGGAATTCAAAGGTGAAGCCTCAGAAGCTGAAATCGACCGGCTGACTGAAGCTGCCAAAAACAATGACGCCGACGTCGTCATCGGCGTCGGCGGCGGCAAGACACTGGATACGTCCAAGGCGATTGCCGATAACCTCGGCTCACCGGTCATCATTGTACCGACCACTGCATCGACGGATGCGCCGAGCAGTTCCCTGTCAGTCATCTATTCGGATGAAGGGGCATTCACAGGCTACAGATTCTATGACAAGAACCCGAACCTGATCGTCATCGATTCAGGCGTCGTCGTCAATGCGCCTGCCAAACTGTTCGCCTCCGGCATGAGTGACGCCATGGCTACCCTGGTCGAAGCGAGGGCGGCACAAAAAAGCAACGGCGACAACATGGTCGGCGGCCAGCCGACACTCGCATCCGTGGCGATTGCGGAAAAATGTGAGGAAACAATCTTCAAACACGGGCATGCTGCGTATAAAGCCGCTTCAAACGGCATCGTCACCCCGCAGGTGGATGCAGTCATCGAAGCAAACACACTGCTTTCCGGCCTCGGGTTTGAAAACGGCGGACTGGCTGCAGCCCACGCCATCCACAACGGCTTCACCTCACTTTCTGGCGACATCCATCACCTCTCCCACGGTGAGAAAGTGGCCTACGGCACACTCGTACAGCTCGTCCTTGAGAACAGTTCGGATGAAACACTGGACAGATATATCGGATTCTATAAAAACATCGGCATGCCGACGACACTCAAAGAGATGCATCTTGAAGACACAAGCTTCGAAGACCTTGTAAAAGTCGGCAAACTCGCAACAAATCCGGAAGACACATTCGCCAACCTGAGCGACAGGATCACACCGGAAGAGATTGCGAACGCCATACTTGCAGTAAGCGAAATCAGTGAAGCCAGCAAATAATACACGGATCAAAGAGGAGGTTCCCCTCATTTTCCGGGAACCTCCTCTTACTGTTACATAATATAGGCAAAGAATGAAATCACCAGTGCAAGCCAGAGCAGTACGGCAAGGACAAGGAAGAACACACTCCATTTGGACACCCGGTTATTCTCCCGGTATTCTTTGCGTATCGTCGAGATGAGAGGGATTGAGAACAGTATCAGTACCACTGTACTCACTATTATCCTCAGGATCATAGTATCACCTGCCGATCTTTTTATAGAAAGACATGTAATTACAATACCCTGAATGCTGAGGGGGTATGTTTCATCCATAAGAATCATTCAAGATGAAACTTCAGCCATTCAGCAATAGCCTTTTCGTGTAATTTTTCTACAGCAATCCGTACTGTAAAATCAGTGAATTCATCCGGATCTACAGAAATCACACTGCCATTTAACAGAATGAAAACATACACCGCATTGGCTGCGGTTCTTTTGTTACCGTTAAAGAAAATATGTTTCATTACAAGGTTCCTATAAAGGCACGCAGCTTTTAATTCCCGTGGTGGATATAACTCCCTATCAAACACAAACTGTTTAGGAGCTTCAACAGTCATATTCAATGATTCAGGTTCTTTAACCCCGATTTGTTCTTTAGGTGAGTAGGTCTTTATCACGTTAACATTAATAAGTATTATGTCCTGCTCCGTTAAGTACCTTATCATCGATTGACCAAATCACGCATTGTTTTGTCATATTCCTCAAACATTTCATTAGATATATTTAAAATCTCTTGCTCAGAATCTATTTTCTTCTGAATAGTTATAGCATTTTTCTCAGTTATAAATTCCAGATTGTCACCTTCAGAAGCATTTAATCGCTCGAGTATTTCTTTAGGGATGCTGACTACTGTACTATTACCGGTTTTTCTGATCTTTCTTTGAACTGTCATATTACCATCTCCTTAAATTAAGTATATACGTATATACTTAATTTTCAAGCAATTTGCTTAGATTTACCCTTCAGATATAAATAAATACCGCAAACCATATTATTTTATATTCAGGTATTAATTGACCTTTCCCTGTATTCAAGTAAAATGTAACCAATGAATGAACAGCTGTATTGCAGCATATCAATATAATTCAGGTGATTCTTGTGGACAGAAAAGTGTTTAAATGGATATTGACAGGCGCTTCTGCCGCTGTTATATTGGCCGCCATATATTTCACCGCCGGCTATTTCAGGCCACCCGATGCCGGCAGTACATCAGAAGGAGACCACGATGACATCAAGGTGGCGGCGGTCGGTGACAGCACAACATACGGGCTGCTGATAAACAACAGATCAGAAAATGCATATCCGCCGCGGCTGGATTCCCTCTTGGGCGGGGGATACTGGGTCGGCAACTTTGGAGCGAACAACTATGCCGCCATGAAAAGCGCAGACTTTCCCTACGATGTGACCGAGGAGTATCAGAACAGCCTCGATTTCAATCCGGATATCACTGTGATCATGCTCGGTACCAATGACTCCAAAAGCACAAACTGGAACGGCCGCGAACAGTTCAGGGAAGAGTATTCAGAACTGGTGGATACCTATGCCGAACATAACCCGGATACAGAAATCTATCTGGCCACCCCGCCGAAGGCGTTCAATGAAGCGGATAGGCCCGGTGATATAAACGACGAAAATATTGATAAGATCACAGAAATCATCAAAGAGGTTTCAGCCGAAAAAAATGCAGGGCTCATCGACATCAACCAGCTGACAGAGGATAGGAGAGACTGGTTCCAGCTTGACGGCGTGCACCCCAATGCAGACGGCGCAGAAGGCATTGCCGAAGAAATCCACGACCACATCAACGAGTAAAACTGCAACCTCTTACAGAAAAACGCCTTCCATTTTACGACAGTCCGGCTGCTTGATGCCAGGCCGCTGATTCTTTATATTCAAAGTGAAAGGAACGGAAACTGTTAAACATTTAAAGATTAAAAACATGCATCTGGTCGGTGTCTCTGTCGGTGCTTTGGTTGCAGTTCATTTTGCATTGAAATATAAATCATCAGTTAAATCACTGACACTCTCGGGGCTCATGTTCAAAGAACCTCATAATTATATCGAACTCCATAAAAATGAAGTTGAGATGCAAAGCAAAGTATTGGAAAGCAAAGAAACAGCATCATATTTTGATAACATCCATCCTCCGGCCTGGAGACAGTTCCTTGATATAACAAGAAATCAATCATGGTATCCATTCAGTAAAAACGCTGAAGTACTTAAAGAAAACCTCCCCATCCATATAATCGCAGGAAGTGAAAGCGATCATGAACTCGAAACAATTGATGAATATGTAAATGAAAGGGCTGAGGTTTCAGTGATAGATAAGGGCGGGCATCTGCTCAACCATGATAATCCCGAAGCATTTTCCAAGTCGATAATGGAATACATACAGGGCATGGGTTAGACGTATTGAAAAAAAGCAGCCATTGGCTGCTTTTTTTGTTCATGAACCTATTTCCTTCTCCACAATTCAAATGTATGCTCATACTTATTCTTCTCATCGACAATCCCTTTTTCGGTTTTCACCAGTTCAAATGCCTCGTAATTAAAGCTCTCGGGGAAGTATGTGTCCCCTTCAAATGAATCATGGATCACGGTTCTGTATAATTCATCGACTTCGTCTGCGAACATCTCGAATAGTGACGATCCTCCGATGATATAGAGATCCTCCCCATTCTTTTCTTCAAGTTCTAGCACTTCTTCTTTTGTATGGACCACAATTGCCCCGGGTGCTTCGTAATCCTGCTGAGCCGTCAAAATGATATTGCGTCGTCCGGGCAACGGCCGGTTCGGAATCGTTTCGTACGTCTTCCTGCCCGTCACCATATCACCGCGCATCGTTATCCGTTTAAAGAAAGCCACATCTGCCGGCAGCCGCCAAGGCAGACCCGTGCCCTTTCCAATCAGTCCATTTTCATCTTCAGCCCAAACATAGGCTAACATTCACTTCACTCCTTTGGTGTCCATGCCTTTATAACCTCTTTACCCATTTTCGATGCTGAATAAAAAAGTCCGGCCAGCAAATACTGGTCAGACTTCTAAACTTCCGATTGCTTATTTTATAACGTCAGCTGGACATCCTCAAATTCATCATCATTCATAATCTTTATAGCTTTCGGTGTGATTTTCAGTGCTTTTAGGTGCGGGTTGTCCTTAGATTCAAAAAATTCCTTATCTGCTTCCTCCCACAGCCAGTCAATCGTTTCCTGATCTTTTATCCTCTCAACCTCTCCATACACTTCGACAAACGCATGGGTTGAAGAATCATGGAATCCGAGCAGAACATGTGCCCGGGGATTGTCTTTCAACTCATCATACTTAGGAGACTTGTCATTCGTCTTTGCGTACAGTGTCAGACCGTCATTATAGAACCACATATATCGTGCATTCGGCTCATTATTACGCGCAGTTGACAAGACACCCACTTTGGATTCATCGAGTATCTCGGTAATACGATTTGCAGCTTCAGAACGCTCCACACTATCACCTGTCCTTTTATGGTTATACAGGTTAATACCACGATTGCTTAAAAGTGAATCATATGCGGCCTTCAATCATCCGCTACATACCCTTTCACATTATCATTAAAGATCAAAAGTGATGAAATTCAGATGAAGAAACAACGGAGATACGATGAACTGCAGCAGGAAAAACTGTATTTATTCCATTGTAAACCGATGCAATAATTGTGCATTGATTGCGACGATGATGGTGCTGAGACTCATCAATATTGCGCCGACAGCCGGACTGAGCACAATGCCCCAGGGTGCCAGCACACCTGCTGCCAATGGGATGGCGAAAATATTGTATCCGGTCGCCCAGATCAGATTCTGAACCAGTTTACTAAACGTCCGCTTGGACAGGCTGAATATTGACAGAATATCTTTGGGATTGCTGTCCACAAGGACGATGTCTGCGCTGTCCATCGCGATATCCGTACCTGCTCCCACCGCAATGCCGACATCCGCTTTCGTCAGTGCCGGCGCATCATTGATGCCATCTCCTGTCATTGCGACAATCATACCACCCTGTTGAATCTCTGCCACTTTCTCTGCTTTCTGATCCGGCAGTACTTCTGAATATACTTCATCAATCCCAATCTGTTCTGCAACATAATTCGCCACCTTCTGATTATCTCCGGTCAGCATAATGGCTTTAATATTTCTTTGATGCAGCTGCTCAACCGTCTGCTTGGAACTTTCTTTGATTTTATCAGCCAACGCAATGGCACCCGACAGTGATTCATCAATGAGCAGGAAGACAACCGTCTTGCCCTGTTCGGACCATTTGTTGAAGTTCTGATTATCAAAGCTGATATTCTGTTCATTGATATATCCGGGACTCACGACTTTGACATTCTTTTGATCGATTGTACCTTCGATGCCCACGCCAGTGATGGAATTGAATCCAGTCATTTCATGCAGCTCCAATCCTCTTTCCGCCGCTTCATTGAGTATGCCTGTCGCAATGGGATGTTCCGAGTCATTCTCTATCGTCGCTGCATAGCTTAGTATCGTATTTTCATCCATATCGCCGAAGGACTGCACGTCTGTCACTCCAAATTTACCTTCAGTCAACGTACCGGTCTTATCGAATATTACGGCGTCAATATTCCGTGCCCGTTCAAACTGAGGACGATTCCGTATCAACAGACCATGTTTTGCAGATAAAGCGGTAGAAACAGAAATGACCAATGGTGCTGCGAGCCCTAAAGCATGAGGACATGTGATGACCATGACGGTGACCGTTCTCTGGATGGCCGTATCCACACTTGCTCCGATGCTGAGCCAGACGATAAATGTGATGATCCCAGTTGCCAAAGCGATATAAAACAGCCATTCTGCCGCCTGGTTCGTGATGTCCTGTGTCTTGGATTTGGTCTTTTGAGATTCCTTGACCATTTCGATAACCTGATTCAAGTAGGATTCATCCATCAATTTTTCCACTTCTACTGTAAGTGAGCCTTCCCGGTTGATTGATCCGCCAATCACTTCGTCGTCAACCGCTTTGGCAACGGGTACGGACTCACCAGTCAGCATGGATTCATCAACTTGGGAATTCCCTTTGACAATTTTTCCGTCCAACGGCATTTTTTCACCCGGTTTGACCAGCAGCAGGTCTCCTGTCTTGATCTTATCAACCTGCACTTCTTCAGTTTCACCATTCTCAGCAATGCGGTTTGCAGTGCTCGGCATGAGGGAAGCAAGTGATTCCAAGGCTTTGGAAGCATTGCTGATGGAACGCATTTCAATCCAATGGCCTAGGAGCATGATGAGTACTAAAGTGGCCAGTTCCCAGAAAATTTGTTCTCCATTAAATCCGAATACGACAGCCATGCTGTAAAAGAAGGCGATAGAGATGGCCATGCCGATCAATGTCATCATTCCCGGTTCTCTGCTTTTTAGTTCGTCTAAGCCTCCTTTGATGAACGGCCATCCACCATAGAAATACACGAAAGTGGACAAAGCAGCCACAATATAAATATCACCAGTGAACTTCCAGTCCACTCCCATGAAATCTTGGATCATTGGAGAGAGGAGCATGATGGGGATGGTGATGACCAGTATGACAAAAAACTTATTGCGAAATTCCGTCACCATATCACCGTGATCATGGTCGCCGTGACCATGATTGCTGTGGTCGTCATGACCGTCATGATTATGAGAACCGTGATGACTATGTGTTTCATGCTCAGGATGTTTATGATTCTCTTTATGATCATGGAGCGACTGATTTTCATTATGATCCATTTTACCACTCCCTAATATTTATCTTACTCACCTTATACCCTATAGGGGTATTTAAAAACAAATAATTAAAACGATGATTTTTATATTTCGCTATATCTATTACTCTAATAGATATCAGTAACTATTAACGAAAAAAATCTCTGAGTGTCTTTAAGATACTCAGAGATTTAAATAGTAGGCACTTTGCCATATAAGCTATAATATAATTATTTGGAGGTGTTAGAAATGGGAGTCAGAAACTTGAAAAACTTCTTGTAAACAAAAAAATACAAGGAGGAAAAGTCATGCAATCAAGCTGGGAAAATACTTATTATAAGAGACAATTTGAAATGATGACATCCAAACCCAACTATCCAGGTAGTTCTTTTTTTGAAGAGGAAGTCTCCCTACTGCCCGAACAATTAGGACGCCCCTTCACTAAAGTTTTGGAATTGGGGGCAGGACGTGGTGAGATAGCCAATGGACTAGCCCGTCAAAATAAAGATATAGTCACTGTTGAATTGGTCGAGGAGATCTGTGCATATGCGAAAAAGTATGCCCATCCAAATGTTCAAGTGATATGTGACGACTTTTATACAGTAAAGTTAAATGAAGACTTCGATTTAATTTTGTATCTTGATGGATTTGGTGTTGGGAATGACGATGATCAGTTATTGTTACTACAACGAATTTACAATTGGTTAAGTGATAATGGATATGCCTTAATAGATATTTATCAACCGTTATACTGGCAAAAAGTTGCTGGGAAAGAGATGTACCCGTTTGGCACGAAAGATATTATACGGAAGTATGATTATGACGAAGGGGAAAATAGAATGACAGATACTTGGTGGGAAAGTGGCCAAGAAAAGGATTCGATCACACAATCCCTTTCTTGTTACTCGCCTGATCAAATCTATACCCTTTGCGAAAAAGCAGGATTACAGATAACTGCTTATTATCCCTCAGGTGCGATGGACTTTGAAAAAGGCGTTTATCAAAAAATAACAGCATTGGATGAATGCTTATCCTATCGAATTAAGTTAAAAAAGAAATAGGACGGAGGAAAGGGCCTTCTGGTATAACAACCGGAATGCCCTTTTATTATTTATAGGGGCTATCTTTTAAATTTCAGAGTTATTTTCAATGTTTTAATCGCTTTTTTACATCTGTAATACGTAATAAAACCTGATTTCTTTTCCATTTAAATGAGAGGTTAGGTCTCAGTAGTTAAATAGTGTCCCCTATCACTTTTAATAACCTTGATCAATTTTAAACCCTTGGCACCAATACATCGCTTTTTTCTCTATCTCTGAAATCTGCTGTTCTTTCCCTTTTATATATGCTTCAATATTACAAGGAAAACGTTGGGATAATTCTTTTTTTAAGTTGCCATACTTTTGTACAGCGTCAGGGTGCGTGCGCAGATAATCACGAAAGGCAAGATGACGATCGATTTCAGGGTTATCTATCCCATAAAAATGAATATGGTGAGTTCGTTCACTTCCGCCTTTTTGAAAAAAACGACGGCCTGGAAGTCCATTTTCTCCTTTGGCTTCATAATCAATATCAATCATTGCAGTATTAAAGTCGTCGACTCGCTCAATATCTTTAGCTACAGGCATTATGTCAATGACAGGTTTTGCTGATAGACCTTTTACGGATGTGCTACCAATATGATAAATTTCGATTATTTCAGGCCCAAAAATATCACGTAATTTTTTTGCTTCTTTTTCATACATCAAAGGCCAATTTTTATTATATGAGATTACCTCGACTTTTCTCAATTTGATCTAACCTCTCTTTCTCTTGCTAAGTTTTTAAACAAATTAAATTCTTATTTAACAAGATTATATCAAAGCGAAATTTTTATTAGTATTCATTCCTAAAACTATCGCTTATGTATACTCGATTAATATGTAATGCCAGTCTTAAAAATACATTCTAAGAACTGTTATCACCCTTACAACTATACAAATCATCCTTAGTGATAATGCAACTAGTGATATCAACATTCTAATAGTATCCATATCCATATTAAAGAAATATTAGGTCAATGTTTTATCTGTGTCGAACCTCTGAATGAAGTAGAGTTACCTCAAGGCCCAGAAAATAAAATTTTTTGTTTAAAGGACAGAGATTATTTTGTAGAAGGATTTGAAGAGTTAGAAAAAGAGGGAAAAATTTAAGGAGTAACGACCAGTTTTTTTATATTGATGAGAGAAGCATACAAAAAATGCAGAAAACCAACAATTTATAATTGCCAATTTTCTACATTTCATAAATGTCATTAACACTCTATGGTATTCTAATATGGGATAGAAATTAAATAGACTGTAATGTGTAGGGTATTTGTTGTCTATTTAAAAACTTAATTATTTTTATAAAATCCTAGGTATCTATCCAAAGAAAGATTACTGCCCACTCTATGATGTCCATCAGTTTTAATATCCAACTTAGAAATGGTTCCAGTATATAATTTTTCATTTTGTTCGTGTTGAGTAAAATCACTAATCTCTAATGCTAATGACTCTTCATTATTCTCATCTTTCAAATCTACACTTAATATATTATTTTCCAAAGAATAATTTCCTTCAAATGTTTGTCCACCTGATCTTACTTCGACTTTATCTGGTGACTTAAAATCGAATTCTAAACCAGAAGAAGGATTCAAATTATCTGATGATATGTCTCCGGGAGCAATGTCAGGCGTCCATGAAAAAACACTGAAAACTTCTCCCTCCAACTCATTGGTGTTATTTGAACAGGCACCGAGTATCATTACTAAAAGTATTAACAAACTAAAAGTCTTCTTTTCCATTTGATCACCTTTTATCTTCAACTTTCACTGGAGCTACGTGTTTGTACAAAGTACCAGTATAGGTTGCTTTCCATGTATTATTCCGCGTTAATTCAAGATAATTCCTATAAACATATCCGCTGTAACCACTACGGGTTATCCATTCCTGGGATGGTAGATATCCATCTATAGGTACTTCTCTTGTATAGCTATATCTCATAGAAGTAGAAAGTGTTGTGTTTTCTTTTTTTTTCAACTACAGAAATTGAATTATCAAAATTAGATTGATCGGTCACCTCTGAAGCATATAATTCTTTATCTCCAATAATCCAAAAAAAGGAAATAACAAAAATGAATGGTATAAAATATTTTAATTTCATTTACTCGGTATCCTCTATTTTGGCTGGAATGGGTCTAGGGTCCCCGCATCTATACAAATAACCTTCATAAATAAATGTCGTACCCCCAATACTTCTACCACCTAGGTATCCAGAGTAGCAAGTTATACTTCCATCTAACGATTCATAATAAACTGTTGTAAATTTTGTTTCTCCTTCATAATCAATAGGCCCTATATTTTGCCATATCCTCCAAGGAGTTGCGTCATTTTTTGTAACTTGTTCTTTTTCTAAGCTTGGAGTAAGAACCTCTTCAGCAGAATCATTACTTAGAATTGAGTTAGCTGAGATAGAATCGAAATTCAAACTTAAACACACGACAGTAGAGAAACAAAAAGCAAATAAAATTTTTTTCATATATACATCCTCCTTAATTTCAAGATATATTAAGAAATTCAAAATGAATACATAAAAGTTAAAATTGTCATAATTTTTGCACATGTGAATAGTGTCTTTTTAGCATTTATGAGAGTTCTGAGATAAAAATAGTAGAAATCTAATTACATTAAAAAACTTCCGTTGGTTCATACCAAAAGGGAATTAGAATAAAAATAAAGAGGGATCGCTAATGGATGAGATACCTTATTATTAACGGTGGTATATAAAATTATGATTCTGAGCAATCTTTAGAGATGTATATATCAATGATTTGGAGCTTTTTTAACTAAATAATTTACTGTCTCAAAAACAACCGTTTATTGGAAAAATTTCAAGACTCATATTTATCATGTATAACCCTCAATTTATAATGCAATAACTCGTATAATTATCTTTATCCATTTATTTAAAATTAAGCAGGGTTTTTATGCAGTATATAAATTTGTCAACAATAATTCCTCGGTCCTATCAGTCAGTTTATTTGTATTATTGTTTTTGTTACCATGCTATGAATATACAAAATTTCCGATTAGATACATTAAGATGATACGCTTCATTATTGAATATTTTATTTACTAAATATGATTACCTCTATGCCAGGAATCAAAATTAACTCCGGCTAACTTCATCAGATTCAAATAAGTCATTCTTCACAGTATCTTAGACTTTTACTCTTTCTTCAGCGACCATCTTATAAATCATATGCTAAAATATAGCCAAAAGTTATTGAATGTCACTTTATTAATCATTTAAATGTATGAAGGAATTGATATGACTATGAAAATCCATCAGCTTGAATATTTTATCGCAGTCGTTAAATATAATAGCTTTACACAGGCAGCTAAGATGATCCATATCAGTCAGCCGTCGCTTACGGCAACCATTAAACGTATGGAGAATGAACTGGGGTATGAATTGTTCATACGTACTACAAAGACAATCAAGATAACGGAAAGAGGGATCCAGTTCTATCATCATGCTGTAAAACTGATTGATGAATATCATCAGACCATGGAAAAAATGTATGATCTGAATGTCAGCCAATCCCCGAAGATAAAGATTTCCATTCTGGAGTCCACGAGCCGTTGGGTGCCGATGGTGATTCAAAATCATGACCGACTATATCCCAGTCAGCATTATCAGGTGCTCGAGATTCTGGATCATGACCGCATCGTCAATTCCCTTCTGAATTTCGATATCCATATCGGTCTGACAAACGAGCATGTAAAGCACGAAGACATTGAGTCTACACCTTTATACGATGAAGATTATGTCCTGATCACACCTTCTGATGAGTATCAGACTCAAAAAGAAGTTTCCATCAAAGATCTGCCACTGATTCTACCCAATAAAGAATATCAGGTCAGAAGACACTTGGATGATTATTTCCAACTCATGAATATACACCCTAATATCGTGCTCGAAGTGGACCGTTTTGAAGCTGCCACCAATTTTGTGCACCAGCATATGGGTTACGCAGTCATCCCAAGGATGTATTACCAGTCATTCAACACGAAAGGCCTGAACTCCGTAAAGATCACACCTTCAATCAAGCGGACCATCTATATCAATACACTAAAAAAGAGAAAGCACTCGGATGAAGTGCTCTCCCTGATCGATTGCTGCATGGAATTTTGGAATGGAGAACAAGAACATTTATAAGAAGTGGTACATCTCTTTTCTACGGCTGTCGAATATCGGAACGTCTTTACGTATCCTGTCCACCTCTTTGCCGTCTGTTTCCCCTGCTACAGTGGCTTCTGAGTTATCATCCGCTTCATCCACTGCCTCCCCGAACGGCCCGATGATCATGGAGCGTCCGGCGAATGTCTCATCCACTATTTCCCCATAGGTGTTTGAGGCAATGATATAGCACTGGTTTTCAATCGCCCTTGCAGCCAGCAGCGTCTCCCAGTGCTTCCTGCGTGCAAGCGGCCATTCCGCCACGACGAATATTGTTGTCGCGCCTTTCAATGTCAGATCCCTGAACAGTTCCGGGAATCTGAGGTCGTAGCAGATGACGAGGCCGAATGTCTCCCCTTCCAATTTGAACGTATCGACCTTCTCATCCCCGCCCGTGAGGAATTCCGGTTCATTGAGCATCGGCACCAGATGCATTTTGGAATACTGGTACACGAGTTCCCCTCCGCGGTCGACGACGAATGCCGTATTATATACATCATCCGTATCATCCACCTTGTTCGCAACCGACCCTGCAACGATGTTCACATCATGCTGGACCGCAAGTTCCGAAATGATGGATTTAGCCGGCTCGAGGTTCCTGCAGGCAAGCCTGTCCACATTTGCCAGATCATAGCCGGTCGTCCACATTTCCGGCAGGACGACGATATCTGTTCCATCAAGATTTTCTTTTTCAAAAAGGGCTTTTACTTTGGCAATGTTCGCATCGATATCACCATATGCCACTTTGAACTGCAGTACTTTGATGTTCATACCGACACCTCTTCCTCTGATTATTTGACTGCCAGCTGCTCGAGTTTGTTCACCTGGCTGTCCAGCACTCTTTTGATTACCGGTTTTGCCCCTTTTAATATCAGATTGTATTTCCGGCCCTTCCCTTCGAAATTGCTGGTCACGGTCACCTGTGTTTCATTGTTGCTGGAAGGTGCCAGCTGGAACATGGATGTGATGATGCCCTGCTTTAACGTCGTCCTCACTTTGACGAGTCGGTTTTCTTCATACTCCGTGATCTGCGAACGGAAATTGTACGTCTTATTCAACACTTTAAGTTTTGTCCTGAATTTTGTCCCCTTCGCCCGCTCTTCTTCTGTGAAATACTCATTTCCTTCGAATATCGGACTCCATTGCTTCAATTTTTCATCATCATTCACTACATTGAATATTTCTTCCGGGGACGCTGTCATCTGTTTGTCATATCTGTAAAGTTCCATATAAAATTCACTCTTTTCTCAAAGTAATTGGACATTCTGTAACAATCATATCATTTTCACCGATATCGACAATCACTTTGGGCTTATCCGGCTCAGCATTTTCCCGGTCCGCTCCACTCGAAGGGGCTTCGTCCATCTGTGCGGGCGGTTCCAGTATATTTCCGGCTCCCCTTCTTTAGTCAATAGCTGATTGAACTGTGATTCTTCGATGTACCCTTTAATATACTCCCGTGTTTCTTTTTGCCGATCATACGTATAGTAGACATCCTTATTATTCAGGGGTTAGATCTGATCTGCATAGTCATCGAAGTTATCCAGAAGATGACTCGCAAAGATGATGACTTTCCCCTCCTTGATTCCCTGCAGAATGCCTCTGACAAGCTCCACATTGACCGGGGCCAGGCCGTTCATGATTTCATCCATGAATATTGAGAAGGGATGCAAAGTTTCAATACATTTTACTTTCATTTGCCCACTCTCTCGATTATCATGATTTTAAAAAGGGTGACAGGATGCTGAAACTAAGAAAAGATAGAAGTTTCAATTCAAGTGATATCAACAGTCTATACTTGAGCAAAGGCTACAGCTCATATGAAAACAGACTGGATGCGCTATATGACGCAGTCATCGCCTCGGATCATGTCATCACGGCATGGGAGGAGACTCAGCTGGTCGGCATCATCCGGTCCTCCGGTGATATGCAATTCACTCAGCATATTTCCGATTTGATCGTCCATCCTGACTATAAGACTATGGGACTCGCCTCAAAACTGATGAACGCTTATATAAAGGAAGTTTCTGATGTGGATGAAATATTTCTGATGATGGATGCTGCCCCTAAAAACTCATTCACCAAAAACTGGCTGCTCTATAAAGGTTTTGAAATCATTGCCGAAACGGATAAACAGACCATCTACATGATGAAACGGGATGAGCGTGAGAAATAAGCGGGTCCCATTTCTGCTCAAAATATAAAAACGGGACGGAAATCCCATACGATTTCCGTCCCTTTCAATTTTTACATGTATTTTATTCAACAGATCCTTCTACGCCCTCACCCTCTGCCGGAGTCACTATGTCATCCGGATTCGGCTTTTTGATTTCCTTATCATCAAACGCACCATAGTCAGAGTAGTTCAGAATGATTTCTATCTTTACCTCTTGCTGCGGATTTTGCTGAGAAGGTGCAGAGGCAATCAGGTTGGCACTCTCAAGCTCCCCGGATTCTTTGTTGATGAATGCGACAAATCCAGTCTCAAGTTCATCCATGTTCGCTCCTGTAAATTCCACTTGGAAATACTTCTGGTATAGTTCATGAACCTTTTCATCATCACCTGTGTAATACAGGAGATGATAGTTCCCAGCCTCTTTCACTTCCAATGAATCCGGCATCTGCTCAATGATTTCATATAATGTGGAATAAGTACCATAAATCAGTTCATCCGGGCTATACTCATTGGAATAATCCACCCAGCCCTGCTCAGTGTTCAGCAGCAATTCGCCTGTTTCGCTGTTCGCATAGCCATGCGGACGTGTGACATTGAAATTTTCATCTACATAATCCGAAGCGACTTCCAGTTTCCCGTCCGTTTCATCCACTTCAGCCCTGTTACCATTGAAACCTTCATCGAGAACCTGCTCGCCATCAGTGACCTTTATGGCTATCGCAGTTTCCTGCATATATGATGTCACTTCAGAAGGTTCCTGAAGCACATCTTCAACGGATTTATCCGTATCTTCCGCATTCTCAATCATGTCAGCCTTATCCTGACCAAGATCGTATGCTGCCTTCATGTCTGATTCTTCTACTTCCCCTTCAGACGTATCGTCAGAAGCTTCTTCATCTGACTCGGCCGCATCGTCATCCGACGCTTCACCTTCGCTGTCGCCTGAATCATCTTCGGTTGATTCTTCTTCGGTGCTTTCCTCTTCGGTGCTTTCTTCCTCTGAACTCTCTTCTTCGGAACTTTCCTCTTCCGTGCTTTCCTCTTCTGTCGTCTCTTCTGTCGTTTCCGCTTCCGTACTCTCTTCGGTGTTCTCATCACCGCCGCCGTTACATGCTGCTAAAAGCAATGTACCCACCAGTGTTGCTGACAATAACTTTTTCATTCCAATTCACCCACCTGAATGTAAAATTATGATAATCTTGCTATCATTGTAACATTTTCGTGATATTTCTGTAACAAATTTCCTGGAAAATCCGGGTTTTAATTTTCCAAAACAACAAAGACAGGATGGAAACTTTATATAATCTCCAACCTGCCTGTAATTTTTATCTTGATGCTTTAATCGATGGAACCCTCTATTCCTTCATCTTCTGTGGAAGAAGTTGAGACATCTTCCATCTCCGGTTTCTTTATATCCTTATTATCGAATGCACCATAATCCGAATAATTGAGAACTATTTCTGCAATGATTTCCTGCTCCGGTTTATCGGTTGCATTTCCTTTAGCAAGTAAGGCAGCCGATTCCAGTTCACCAGATTCTTTGTTTATAAATGCCATAAAGCCCGTTTGAATCGTGGACTGATCTGTTCCTGAAAATTCAAGGTTGAAAGTTTCCTGATAAAGTTCAAAGACACTCTCATCATTGCCCGTGTAGTAAAGGATATCGTATCCATTTGCTTCCATTACTTTGAGTGAGTCAGGAAGCTGGCTGATTATTTCATGGATATTTGAATATGTCCCATAGATCAATTCCTCAGGCTCGTATTGGGAAGAAAAATCCGTCCATCCCTGGTCTGAATAGATATACATCTCCCCTGATTCACTGTCTGCGTAGCCATGTGGTCCGGTGACATTATAATTTTGATCCAGGAAATCTGACGAAATTTTAATTTTTTCATCTGATTCATAGATTTGAGCTTTGTTTCCGCCAAATCTCTGGTCGATCACCTGACCATTCTCAGCAATTTTGATGGCAATCAAAGTTTCCTGCAAGTATGACGTGACTTCCGAGACAGGTTGAAGGACTTCTTCAACAGATTCCCCTGTTTCTTTCATATCTTTTATCACAGCAGTCTTATCTGCATCCAGATGTTCTATATCTTCCAGGTCAGCTTCAGAAATGTCACCACCTGTACTTTCATTTTCTTCACCGGATTCACCGGCATTCTTGCCGCCCGCTGTTTCTATGTCCGGCCTTTCTATATCTTTGGCATCTAATGCACCATACTCTGTATAATTAAGAGTGCCGATCATTACGAGCTCTTCCTCAGAACCTGTTGATGATGCTTTCATTTTCACACTTTCCAGAACACCGGTCTCTTTATTGATGAAAGCTACCATACCCGTTTTTATACCATCGTTTTCAGGACCAGTGAATTCAATATTGAATTTTTCCTTATAAATATCGAAAACACTTTGATCGTTACCGCTGTAATAGAGGACGTAATAATCTTCCGCTTCCTGCACTTCAAGCAGATCTGACATCTGACTGATCATGTCATAGGCGTTTGAATAAATACCATTGACCATTTCTTCCGTGCTGTACTGTGAAGAAGCATCCGTCCATTCCCCTTCTTTAAACAATAATATTTCGTCGTTTTCCGTGTTTACGTAACCATGCGGCCGAACGGCTTCACGGTTTTCATCTATCATTTCTGAAGCCATCACCATTTTATCTTCTGCATCATATACTTCTGCAGTCAATCCCATTTCTGTTTCCTTCGTAACCTGTCCATCGTTGACAGATGAGAAATGAATCACTGTTTCATGCTTGTATGATGTGACTTCTGAAGGGGGCTGAATCACATCTTCCACAGATTTATCACTCTGCTTAACATTTTCTATAACATCCGCCTGCTGTGGATTTAGACGAAATGCAGATTCCATATCTTCCTCTTCATGTGTGGCTTCTTTGGCCACATCGTCTGAACCATCTTCAGATGCCGCTTCCTCTGATGATTCATTTTCTTTGTTCTGCTCTTCAGCCGTTTCTTCCTCAGAGGATGCTTCATCGGCTGTTTCTGCCTTGGAATCCTCTTCCCCACTGCATGCTGTTAAAGCGAGTACGCCGAATAACATGGCTGAAATTAATTTTTTCATGTCATTTCCTCCTGCTTTTATAAATGTGATAATTCAACTATCATTGTAACATTTTTGTTATATTTCTGTAACATTTAATTGTAAAATATCATCTTTGTTCATTAGCTAATTTCTCAAACAAAAAAACAGACGGGGAATGATAAAATATTCCCCGTCTGTTCCGGTATAAGCGGCATTTTACTCAAGGGACCCTTCTATCCCCTCATCTTCCGAGGAAGGGGATGTCATGTCATCCGGGTTCGGTTTCTTGATTTCTGTTTCGCCGTCAAAAATGCCGTACTCCTGATAGTTCAGTATGATTTCAATGGTGAGTATCTGTTCCGGGTTATCCAATCCAGGTGCTGTCGCAATCAGGTTGGCACTCTCGAGATCCCCCGATTCTTTGTTGATGAATGCCACAAATCCCAATGCAAGATTCCGCATATCCGCTCCGGTAAATTCCACTTTGAAGTACTTCTGATAGAGCTGATGGACGATATCATCATTGCCGGTGTAGTAGAGGATGTCATAATCCCCCTCCTCCTTGACCTGAAGTGAATCCGGCATCTGTTCGATGATTTCATGTAGATTGGAATAAGTACCGTATAACAGTTCTTCAACCCCGTGCCGATCGGAATAGTCTTCCCATCCGGCCTGGGTGTACAAGAACAATTCCCCGGTCTCGCTGTTGCCGTATCCATGGGGTTGTATGATTTCATAATTTTCATCAAAGTAGTCCGATGCAACTTCCAACCTGCCGTCTGTCTCATCAATTTCGGCGGTGATGCCCTGGAATGACTGGTTTACAACCTGTTCCCCCTCCTTGACTTCGATGATGATTGATGTGTCCTGTATATATGATGTGATCTCAGAAGGTGCCTTCAGCACTTCTTCGACAGACCTGTCAGTGTCAGTTGCATTTTCCATCATAGTTACTTTATCTTCGTCTATATCATAAGCGGAGTCCAATGATTCTTCGTCGATTTCCGCGGCGGTCAGATCTTCCGCCTTCTCTTCATCCGTCGCTTCATCCGTCTCCCCGTCTTTTTCATCCGATTCCTCTTTTGTTCCGGTATCACTGGCTGAATCTGCTTCTGTCGACTCTTCCTCAGTACTCTCTTCTTCAGAGGATGCTTCTTCGATTGTTTCTTCCTCTGTTGCCTCTTCGGTCGTTTCTTCTTCTCCACTATCCCCGCACGCTGTCAAAAACATGATACAAGTGAATGCTGCACACAATAATCGATTCATGAAAGTCCACCATCCATTTTATTTTTCTGAATATTACATTATCCGTAATATTTTCGTAACATTATTATATTACCCATAAAAAGGGATTGGAAGCATAAATCTTCCAATCCCTTGATATTTATATGAAATAATTCCCGAGGACGCTGTTGACATCGTGTACGACGACGAATGCGTTGTCATCATATTTTTTGATGAGCCGTTTTATCCGGGTCAGTTGGTTTTTATTGATTACGACATAGAGGATGTCCTTATCCTCCTGTGTGTAGAAGCCTTTACCGTTCATCGTCGTGACCCCCCGGCCGATTTCACTGTTGATCATCTTACCTAGCAGCTCCGGGTGTTCGGAAATGATGGTAATCGCCTTTTTCGGGTTCATACCTTCGATGATGAAGTCCATGACTTTCGCTGCAATGTACAGTGCGATGACTGTGAGCAGCACCTGTTCAAATGTCATTACTGTCAGTCCGATGGTGATGACGATCATGTCGAAGAACAGCAGTGCGTAGGATACGTTGACATCGAGATATTTGTTGGCAAGCTGGGCCAGTATCGTCGTTCCGGCGGTTGTCGCCCCGACTCTGATGATCAGACCGATGCCGAGTCCGACGAACATCCCGCCGAATACGGTATTGATCAGTATTTCATCGGTTTCGATATGCCATGTTTCTGTCAACCAAAGGAAGAATGACATCAGGAACACTACAAATATTGTATAGTACATGGAACGTTTACTTAAAAATTTAAAACCGACACCCAATAAAAGTACGTTGAACACAAATGTTGAAATCGCCGGTGATATATCAAATGCATAGAGGAGTATAATTGCGATACCCGTGACTCCGCCTTCACCAAGATTCCCTGCAATCATGAACGTGTTGACCCCGATAGAAAAGATGAACGATCCGAAGATGACTGTAGCGAGATTGATCAATGTCTGCTGGGTAATCCTCGGGCTGATGGTGAGCTTTCTCTTGTCGAAGTTGATTTTGTTGAGTCTTTTTCTGATTTTCACAATATACTCCTCCTTCTGTCCGTTTTATGTCACCCGATATATGATAAATCAAAAAGGGAAATTTTTCAATATGCCTGTCCAGTCAGTACCGGTTCAACTTTTCTTCGGGCGGCTGATCCTGACCCGACCGGGAATCAGTCTGACATCAAGTGGTTCGAATGGAAACGCATCCCCGTCGATATTCATCATTTCGAGCCTGTCTGTCACGATTTCCAGATGACTGCTCCTTATATATCGTATATTTTTATGTTCCGTAATCCTTCCTCTTGCTGCCAGATAGATGATTTCCAGTATTTCTTTCGGATTTGATTCTGCGATATTCAGAACATGCAGCAAACCGTCATCCAGTTCTGCCTGGGGAATCAGACTGTTGAAACTGCCTACAGAGGGTGCGCTCGAGACGATTGTCGCAAGGGTCGTGGCTGATATTTCTCCACCATCGTGCTTTATTCTGATTTCATATGGTTTCATCTTCGCCAGGGCCCGGATCCCTTTATTCAGATATGCCAGTTTCCCGTACTGCTTTTTCGATTCCGAAGCGACTTTTGTGAATGATTCCATGAAATCACCCAGGGCAATCAGATAGCCTGCATGCCTGTCATTATATGCCACAACATCCGCTTCAATGATTTCCTGCGGGCTGGACAGGGATTCTACGGCTTCCTGGAGATTCAAAGGTATGCCGAGCGCCCTGGCATAATCATTTACCGTACCTGCCGGCAGTATTGACAGCAGCGGATTTCCGCCACTTTCAGCAATGCCGCCGATGACTTCACCAATCGTTCCATCACCGCCTGAGGCAACAATCAAGTCACTGTACCTGGCCGCCTCAGCTGCAATAAGGCGTGCACCGGTGGAGGGTGTATATAAGATTTCCACGTCATACCCAATCCGCGTCAGTTGCTCGATGATATTATACTCTGCCGGGTACTTCCTTTTCTTGCCGGATTTTTTATTGAATATCACTGAAGCTTTTTTCATAATACCCTCCACATCCAAAAAAAGATTCTGGATAATCATCCAGAATCTTCATATTATCTTCATTCTATAATATTTTTGTGGACGACGCCATCTTTCACGACAACCTGGATATTATCGTTATCTTTCAATGCACCGATATTCTCCAGAGGATTTTCACGTGAAAGTATGAAGTCCGCAACATAACCTTCTTTGACCAGCCCGATATCTGTATACCCCAGGCATTCTGCCGAAGTTTTCGTAGAGGCGACAATCGCATCCATCGGCGTCATGCCGCATTCGACCATGAGTTCAAGTTCCCTGAGGTTCGTCCCGTGCTTGAATACACCGGCATCTGTACCCATCGCTATCTTGACCCCTGCCTTGTAGGCTCTTGTGAAACTCTCTTTGTGATAATCCAATACTTCTTTGGATTTGTCGATTGCCGTCTGTGACATGCCCAGTTCTTCTGAGAATTCAAGGACTGACACCGGCGCAAGCAGTGTCGGCACCAGATAGGTCCCCTGGTCTTTCATCTGGCCGCATACTTCGTCATCCAGGAATATGCCATGTTCGATCGAATGGATTCCCGCTTCCACACATTGCCTGACGCCTTCCAGACCCTGTGCATGCGCCATGACTTTGACGCCGTTTCTGAACTTAGCCTCTTCAACAATCACTTTGAGCTCTTCCAATGAGAACTGTGTGAACTTAGGATGGTCTGTCGGACTGGAAACACCGCCTGTAGCGTGGACTTTTATTACATCGGCCCCTGCCCTCAGCATCTCGCGCGTCTTTTTGCGCACTTCTTCGACACCGTCGCATACACCATGCGGCATGCCCGGATGCGCCTGTATCAGGTCAGTTACAACGCCTGAATAGTTATAACCATCCCCGTGACCGCCTGTGATGGTCAGTGCATTCACACTGATCTGCATCCTCGGGCCTTTCACCAGTCCATCATCAATCGCTTTCTTCAGGCCGAGATCACTGCCCAGGGCGTCCCTGACCGAGGTCACACCGGCATTCAATGTCCGGTCCAAGTATTGTGCAGCTGCATAGAAATTGTATGAGAATGGTGTGACGAGCCTTTGTTCCAATGGCTTGAATTCCGTCATCATATGCACATGCGCATCGATCATGCCCGGCAGCATATACTGTCCATTTCCATCAAGGACATCTGCCCCCTCTGGTCGTGCTGCATCAGAATCAACCGCCGTGAACCGGCCGTCCTCGACAAGGACATTCGTATTCTTTACGACTTCAGATCCCGTACCGTCAATCAGATTGACATTTTTGATAAACAATTTACCCAATATAAACACTCCTATTTTCAAAAATAAATTAAATGAGGCTCATTACGAACGTTGCAATGAACACCGAAGCGATTGTCACTGTTACGAAACCGCCGATCAGCATCGGGGTGACCAGTTCCTGGAAAAGCTTCGCTTCATCTTCAGGATTATCCGTTTCACTGCGTGCCACTTCCTCGCATATCAGATAGTCACCCGGGAAGCCGATGAGTGCTGTCAGTGCCACAGGCATGCCTTTATACGGATGCCAGCCCACGACTTTCGATGCAGCCAGGCCGCCAGCCAGAATACCGAAGATTCCGAGGCCGAGTATCAAGAGCACTGCCAAAATGTTATCGAGGACATCCTGCGGCGTAATGCCGCCCATCGTGCCGATGATGACGAAGATCAATGCAACCATCATGAAGCTGAATGAATTTGCAGATTCCAGTGCACTCTTCGGCAGCAGATTCGTATTCAGCGCCAAAATGCCGAACAACAGACAGAACAATGTATAGTGGATGCCTGTCACACTGCCGAGTACAACCCCTGCAGCGGCAAGGAGGAAGATGACAAATAGCTTGATCGTATTATTCTTCATCAGGCTGAACCTTACCGATACACTGTCCTCTTCTTTGTCCTCGAACGGGATTTCACTTGTGGCACGACCGCCTTCAGACATGAAATGCCGCCCGTATTTTTTCATAAGTCCCGCCGCCAGCGGCATGCCGATGACCCCTTGGAAAGACTGGACCAGCACCGGAACGACAATCAGGCTCGTCAGTCCGAGTTCAGTCAATTTTTCATTGGTGATCAGCAATGCAACAACACCGCCGGAAACAGGCCCGACCCCACTTGCAGCGGTCGGAAAATCATATATCAAAGTGACAATAACCAAAATCAGAGTCAGTGCCCCGGCGAGTCCGGACAGGGCAATGACGACTGCCCGCCACTGTTTCTTCAGAATTTTAAACCGCATCAATGTACCCATATGCAGGATCAGAGGTCCGATCAGTATCGCTCCCAATGCAGGCAATGTTGAAAGCTCAAGTATATTCTCCGGAAAAACACCAATCCAGGTCAGGACAAGGAAGCCCAGCATTGCCGTCATCAGCATTGGTATACGGGCTCTCGTATAGATTGAAATACATTCTCCCAAAGCGATCAGGGCAAACAGTACGACCGTAGCAACAATCGGTTCCTGTAACATGATTTTTCACTCCTTCTTTACTAAGTAGATTAGGTTATTATACAGCCAAACGCCGGATAAATAAAGAACTATTCTGAAATGGAAGAGTTTTCAGAATAAATGTACACAAAAAAATAAGCCTGTCATGCCAGGCTCATTGAAAAGCTATTCTTCAAATGCCTCCCTCGCTATACCGAGAGACCTCAGCATCGATGTCTTTTTATACTGATGCACTTCGAATTTCTTGAGGATGTCGGAAACAACCTCGACTCCATCGACGATGTAGTCCCCTTTGTTCAGCATGATGCATTCCGCCCGGGAACCGGCAACGACGTCGGAGATTTCCGAGCGTGTCGGGATGCCCGTCTTAACCAGTGATTCCACCACCTGTGTCGCCCAGATGACCGGGATGTGGGCCGCTTCACATATCCAAAGCAGTTCTTCCTGCACTTCACTCAACCGTTCATACCCTGTCTCCACAGCCAGATCCCCGCGTGCCAGCATCACACCGAACTGTCGTATGCCGGCGGCGCGCTGAATGATATCAGGCAGGTTGGTCATCCCTTCGGTCGTTTCAATCTTTGCGATCGTCGGTATATCTTTCCTATCGTCCGGCAATTTCTCTGTCAGGGCTTCTTCTATCAGATCTATATCCTGTTTGTCTTTGATGAATGAGAATGCAATCACATCTGCATGATGAACTGCAAAATCCAGATCTTTATAGTCCTGCGCAGTCAATACAGGCAGTTTATAGTCCACCTCCGGAATATTGATGCCCTTTTCCGTCTTCATTCTGACACCATTTTCCTTAACGGTCCGCGTCACTTCACACAGGACACCATCACCGCTTGTTTCCGTCACTTCAGCTTCGATATGACCGTCATCGAGTTTTATCGTCTGGCCGGTCTTGATCTTATCGAGCACTTCCGGCACCGATGTATTCAGAGCGATCTCAATCCCTTTCGGCAGCGTCATGGATTGTTTATTGGAAATCAGGAAGCGCTCCCCTTCCTTCACTTTCGGATTCCGTTTCGTCGTCAGCAGCATTTTCGCCCGGATCTTGGGACCGCTGATATCCATGAGCACTCTGCACGTGTGCCCGGTTTTCTTTTCCGATTCCCTGATATTTTCAATCATCGCTTCCCACGTCTCCGGATCATCATGGGCACAGTTAATCCGGGCCATATTCATCCCGGCTCCAACCAGGGACTCAACGAGTGCATAGTCCGTCCCTGCTTCTGTCGGCATTGTGACGAGGATGCGCTCACCCCTGTCATGCCGGTTTTCCCCAAACATCTTCTCCGCATTATTTTTAAGTGCTTCATTCCGCTCACGGAAAGTCGCAGATGAACGGTAGTCGATCCCGCCGACATCCTCTCCGGTAATGCTGCCGAGTGTTTTAGTCACAGCATTCAATGTCCCCAGAACATCCGCTTCCAGTCTGCCCAGCGAGGAGACACCCCACGGAATGAGCCGTTCCTGCAGTTCCCTTAAATCCCTCTTTCGAAAAGCCATATAGTAGGCCAGATTACGCGCACTGTCTTCGTACGCATCCCTTATTGGTGTTTCATTCCATCTGTCATACAGCCTGTCGCCTTCTTCTATGACACACTGACGGACTTCCATCACTTTTTCAAGCAGAGCCCTGCCTTCTTCCATATTCACTCCATATCACCCCTCCGGATCATTCATATACTCTATGTATACCCGTGAAAGGGACGGTTAACTTTATTGACGAAAAAAAGCACAGGACAGGGTCCCGTGCTTCGTTTAAATATTCAATTTGTTGCAGACATGCACCAGTTCGAGATAGCCGATATGGAAGATCGACCACAATGTCCATCCAATGTAGCTCTGTAGTTCCATTGGCTCTTCTGCAGAATTTGATAAAATGAAATACAATACAGTAATAATGATCCAGATAACCACCATCACCGGCATATATAATCTACTCTGGTTTACGTAAAACCATTTCAGAATGGTTGCTATCACAATGGAGACCAGCATATGCAGCAGTATTTGTACTACAATATTCGGCTCCTCAGTGCTAATGAAATCCAAATTGAGCAGTAAATCC
This sequence comes from uncultured Staphylococcaceae bacterium, assembly GCA_964437955.1. Lineage (GTDB taxonomy): Bacteria > Bacillota > Bacilli > Staphylococcales > Salinicoccaceae > Salinicoccus. The sequence continues at coordinate 40,911 of CAYTIR010000005.1, read as the reverse complement.
ATCAGTTCTATATCAGTGGATAACTGGACGTATGAAAATGCACTGAGTAAAAGCAAGCCCGCTATCGTGCCGCTGATAAGACCGGAAATTAGATATTTGCCCATAGCACCTGTTCCTTTAATAATTTAGTCTATAAATTTCACAATTCCATTATATCACATGCGAAAAAGTAATTTAAGACTGTTATTAAAGCTTAAAACCATATATGATATATTTTCGACCAAAAAGGGGGATAAGCATTTGCCACACTTATCATTAGAAGAAGAAAAACAGCATCTGACGCTGACCGTCGATTTCCTGAAAGCGTACAACGCCCAGCTTTCCATCGAACTGGATAATGTCAAACAGGGCATCCGCTCGAACCGCGAGGCAATCAATGAAGAAATCGCAACCATCGATGCTGACTTTGAATCGGGGAATATTTACGAATTCATCCAGATGCTGCCTGAGCTCCGTACATCGGAAGTGAACTTCAACTTCATCGACACCATGTACAAAAGGACGAAACGCATGATACCAAAACCATATTTCGGGAAAATCATCGTGGATGGAGAAGAAATATATATAGGTACCGGCACGATTAAGAATAATGACAACGACATCGTCATATACGACTGGCGGACACCTGTTGCCAGCCTGTTCTATGAGAATGATACCGGCGACCTCTCCTACACGATTCCGGACGGCAGCCGCATTGACGCCTCCGTTTCAGGCAGAAGGCAATTTATTGTTGAAGACGGCCAATTGCAGAAGATGTTCGACAGCGACGTATACATCGGTGATGAAGTGCTTCAGAATATGATCACGGATTCCTCCCAGTCGAAACTGAAGAACATCGTTTCGACAATCCAGCAGGAACAAAATGAAGTCATCCGACAGCCGCTCAAGCAGGATACTCTTGTTTACGGTCCTCCGGGCAGCGGTAAAACATCACTTGCACTGCAGCGGATTGCATTTTTACTCTATCAGCACAAGGAGACGCTGAAGCCGGAAAACATACTGCTCGTTTCTCCGAACGAGGTGTTCAATGACTATTTATCTGACGTCTTGCCGGAGCTCGGTGAAAATCATGTCAAGAACACTACCTTCTATCGGCTGATCGGACAGTTCCCCTATTTCAAGGCACGCCGCTTTGAAACGGTATATGAAAATATAAGACGGCTGCGCGAAGACACAGCTTCCCATGAAATATATAGGTTCAAATCTTCATTGGAATATTTCAGGACCCTTCATCAGTTTTTAGACTCTCTTGCCGGGGGCGGCATGGAATTCAGAGACCTGAAAGACAAGGACGGCATCTTTATATCCAAGGAGAAACTGAACGATCTGTTCTATAAAGAACTCGGCCACCACACTCCGAATAAACGTCTGTTGAAGATGAGAGAGCGACTCCTTTCCATGTACAGCACACGCATCGAGGAGCTCAAAGAAGCAAAATTCAAGGAACTGAACAGCCAGAATAAATATATAGGTGAAAAACATCAGCTGAAGGAGCAGGCACACGCCCATGCAAAGGATCAGCTGAAGCAGGCGCACAGGCAGATCATGCTTTTCAGGTTCATTCATATTGAAAAGCTGTATATCAATTCGATTGCAGACAGACGGTTCAGGAATAAAACCATCCGTTCCATCAAAGAGAATGATTTTAAATATGAAGATATTGCACCTATGCTCTACATCTATATCCATCTGCTCGGTGCCTATGACCGTACCATCCAGCATGTGCTGATCGATGAAGTGCAGGACTACTCCAACTTGCAGTATTATGTCATGCGCCATTACTACAGAAAAGCATCATTCACGAGTCTTGGGGACCCCAACCAGCAGATCCATCCCGTTGAGAAAGATCCACTGGTCGCGAAGAAACATGTGCAGAAGGACCTGGTCCGTTCATACCGTTCAACAAACCAGATCAATGCCTTTCTCAACAGTCTCGTCCCGGATTCCATCCAGTCCGTCTCCGTCGACGGGGAAGCGGTACAGAAAATCACTGCGGACGACCAAACTGAAAAAATCAGAGAAATACTGAACTCTGAAGACCGGCCCCAGGTAGCAATCATTACACCTACCAAGGCAGATGCCGATGCACTCCACAGCCAGCTGGAGGATGAGTTCCCGCAGTTCAGAAACCTGCATGAAAAGGATACATTGTATAATCAGTCATTCATCATCCTGCCCTATTACCTGTCAAAAGGATTTGAATATAATACTGTCATCCTGACTGATGCAGGAAATTACGAAGATGAGAATCATATCATGTACGTCCTCGCTTCCCGGGCGACGAGACATCTCTACATCATTGAATAACTTCAAGAAAATTGAGACTTCTCAATACCTTGTTTACAAGTAGGAATATATCCTATATAATTACTCTACTTTGATTAAAAATATAGAGGAGTAAATTATGGATATTCTGCTTATCATCATCAACCTTATCGTCTTTCTCGCATTGATCGGGGCACTCATGCTCCTGAAAAAGCGAGAAGTCAAATTTTCATACCGTGTCATGATCGGACTGCTTATCGGTCTCGTCTTCGGTGCTGCACTTCAGCTCATATACGGTGTGGAAAGTTCCATCCTTACGACAACGACGGATTGGATGTCGATTGTCGGTTCCGGATTTGTCCGCCTGCTGCAGATGATTGTCATGCCACTTGTGTTCATATCCATCCTTGGCGCATTTGCTAAGATGGACATGAAGGAGAAATTCCTGAAGTCCGGCGTCAAAATCATTGCCATCCTTCTTGGTACTACCGCAATCGCTGCAACAATCGGAATCACTGCCGCACTGCTTTTCAATCTGGATGCTTCCAGCCTCAACCTGGGGGAAGCAGAGAATGAAAGGGCCGCATCCCTTCAGACAAGTGCGGAGGAAGTCGAGGGACAGACCCTGCCGCAGCAGCTCGTCTCCCTGCTGCCGGCCAACCCGTTCCTTGATTTTACCGGTGAACGTGCAACCTCAACAATCGCAGTTGTATTTTTCGCGGTATTCATGGGACTCAGCCTGGTCCGTCTGATTAAGAGCAACCCGGAAGCGGGGGAAAAGATAAGATCAGGCATTGTGGCCGTCAACGAATGGGTCATGCAGCTTGTAAAAATCATCCTTGCGCTGACGCCTTACGGAATCTTGGCAATCATGTCCAAAACTGTTGCCACATCCGATTTCCAGGCAATATATGACCTTGGATTATTCGTAGTCGCTTCATATGCTGCCCTGTTTGCGATGTATCTGATCCATCTCGTCATCGTCGCTCTGACCGGCCTCAATCCGGTCCAGTATTTCAAGAAAACATCCGAAGCATTACTGTTCGCCTTCACTTCACGTTCCAGTGCAGGCACACTGCCGCTTAATATCCAGACTCAACAAGTCCGGCTTGGTGTCCCATCAAGCATCGCAAACTTCTCCGGAAGTTTCGGACTGTCCATCGGGCAGAATGGATGTGCCGGTATCTATCCTGCGATGCTCGGCATCATGATTGCACCGGCAGCCGGCATTGAGATCAATGCCACATTCATCATTACACTGATTGCCGTCACTGTCATAGCATCACTCGGTATAGCAGGTGTCGGCGGGGGGGCAACCTTTGCTGCCATCGTCGTACTCTCAACAATGAACCTGCCAATCGCATTGGCAGCGGTACTGATTTCCATAGAACCCCTCATTGATATGGGACGTACTGCCGTGAATGTCAGCGGTTCGATGCTGTCCGGCACGGTCACTGCCAAAACCAACGGTCAGATCGATAAGGATATATACAATTCAGATAACCTGGACGAACTGACTGCTGAAGTCTGATCCAACTAAAAATACCGCACCCTGAAAAATCATGGGTGCGGTATTTTTTATACTTTCCCTATTTCAACTCTGTTATAATCAGACTGAAATAGTAAAAATAAGGTGGTTTAAAATATGAGGTCAATGACACCCTTCCTGATGTTCGAAGGTCGTGCAGAGGAAGCTATGGACTATTATATGGAGACTTTTGAAGATGCGGAAATCCGCTATGTGAAGAAATATGAGGCTGATACTCCGGAAATGGAGGGAAAAATCATGCAGGGAGTCATTCGCATCCATGATCAGATGATTATGATGAATGACAGTAATGTACCACACGAGTTTTCATTCACACCCAGCATGTCCTTCTTTATCGAATGCAACTCGCAGCCGGAAATTGACCGGTACTACAAGAAGCTCAAGAAAAAAGGTGCCATCCTCATGCCGATGGATGATTATGGCTTCTCCGACAGCTTTGCATGGGTACAGGACCAGTTCGGTGTTTCATGGCAATTGAACCTTTCCTAATAAAAAAGTGCCGTCCCTCTTCTGATCAGGGACGGCACTTTCTAATTATGCACCAAATCTGTTGATGATTTTACCAAAGAATGAATTTTTTGCTTTTACATCCTTCTTGCTTTGTGAAATGTGGCTGTAGCTCTCAGCTATTTTTTTGTACTCTTCCATACGAAGATCTGCAGAAATACGGTCAGTTGAAAACATTTAATTTCCTCCTAGAGTTTGTAATTTTTATTTATATAAATTTTATTATTGCTTTTTCTATGTATTTACATAATACCATTATATCAGTGTTTCATCAATGATTATGTGAATGTTTTACCAAAGTAAATATATTGATAATTTTTAAATAATTCATTATTATTATGTAATTTTAGAATTAAAATTTCATCATATAAATTAGTTTAGATTTTAAATACTTTCTCTTGCATGATTATGCATTTTGTTATCGTTTTCTTGTTTTTATTTTGCATATAATATTTTCAGCTCCAATAATAGTTTACTTGTAAACTTAAAACTTTTTACTCTTTAAAGTGATAAAGTGATAGAATGAAATTGACGATTTCACACTGGATGGGAGGTGTTTGTTTTATGATGTGGATTCTGGGAATAGTACTTATCTCTGTAATCGGCGGATTTGGAAGCGAACTTTTAAAACATCAGAGAAAAATGGAAAAGATGAAACTGGATGCCATAGACAAGCAACTTGAGCTCGAACGGCTGAAACAGGAAAATTTCCTGCTTGAAAATCAGCATATGAAATCCGAGCTTGAGCGGATCAAAGAAGAGAATGCGAAATTACTGGAGTCTAAACAAACGGATAAAAACAGCCCCTGGCTCATTGAAGAAACAAAGACGGAAAAAGAGGAATGAAGAACCTTCACTCCTCTTTCCTGTATTCCATATGATAATGCGGGATATCATCTTCCAGGTGCATTTCCGATACCGTCCTGAAACCGAATGAATGATAATATTTCTCGAGGTGGGCCTGGCCATGAAGATATATCAGTTCCCCGGCATGATGGCGGTCCACATATGACATTGCCTGATCCATCAGCTCACGCCCAAGACCCGTTCCCCTTCTGTCTTCACGTACGATGACACGTCCAATTGAAACAGGGGATCCATTGATGATTCTCAAATAGGCGATGATGCCGGTTTCATCCTTTTTGTAGATATGGATAGCATCAGAGTCTTTACCGTCTATTTCCTGGTAGGCACATTCCTGCTCCACTATGAATACTGAGACCCTCAACATGTAAATTTCCTCGAGTGTATGTAAATCAAGGTTTTCAAAGTTATTCGTATGCCACATAATATCCCTCCGTCTGAATCCTATTATATGAATATTAGCATAAAAAGACCCGGCACATCACTGTACCGGGCTCTTTTCAAACCAATTCTGATCATATGATACTTTTTACGCAAATTGCGTATTCAATTCCCTTGCTGATTCACGGACATTTTCCAGACCTTCTTCGATGATTCTTGCAGCATCCTGCGGCATTGCATTATGGCCTTCAATGATGATTTCATCCATGATATCCATACCGAACACACCGCCGAATACATTTTTCATGTAGTTCGTGGACATCTCCATACCTTGTGCCTCAGGGACACTGTAGACACCGCCGCGTGCATTCAGCAGTACTACTTTTTTATCAGTCATGAGTTGTGCCATTGAACCATCTGCATTGTATTTAAAAGTGAATCCTGCAGCATATACATAATCGATGAATGTCTGCAGACGTGCAGGGATTGTCAGATTCCACAGCGGGAAGGCAAAAACAAGTACATCCGCTTTTTCAAAAGCATCCATCGCTTTTTGTTTCGCATCCATGAGATGCTGTTCATCCTCATCCAATACTTCGTCATTTTGAATCTTGCCAAAGGCGCTGAAAAGCTCCTGGCCGATGTAAGGCATATCTTCAACGAAAGTATCGTATACTTCGACATTCAAATTGTCGCTTTCTTTTATCGTTTCCATGTATGCATCATACATTTTAGTTGAAATCCCGTCAGGACGGTTGTTCGCTTTTACTACGAGTACGTTAGTCATGTGTATGTTCCTCCAAAATTCTCTTCATTTGATCACAAGTTATATGATAACAAAAAGTAAGTTGATTGTACATGGTTTGTCAGGAGAATATATGATAACAGTACTTTAGACTGATTTTTATTTTTTATTTTTGTTCTGCAAAATAGCTACGCTGAGCACGTGCGGAACCTTGTGGCTGTCTTTTGACACTTCTGTATCCAAATATTCCTTTATCTCATCCAGGGTCCTTTTACGTTTCTTCTCCTTAAATGCGGCAAGCCATGAAACTGTAGCGAGGCGGCCCAGCCATTCTTCATTCGTGAAAGTCACATCATAATCCTTCTTGTACAGATCAAGCAGGTCAAACCGGGAGTACTTCCATTCATCGAACCATTCGACCGGGAAACTGTTGATCATTTGTGTAGCATCCTCTTTGGCTCCGGCTGCCTTGAGTTGTTTATCACTTGCATTGTTCTTGATGATTTTCATGGATTTCTTCACCACTTTGACTCCGGAAGTGAATCCTGAGTCCATGATGATAAGATGGCCGCCCGGTTTTAGAATACGTTTGATTTCCTTGATTGCATCATCAGTATCGAACCAGTGCCATGCTCGCATAACCGTAATAATATCATAAGTGTTCTCTTTCAGACCGGTATCCTCTGCCGGCTTCTGGGTAAAATTGATGCGGGGGTCATCCCCCACGAACTTCTTGCCGACCTCAATCAATTTTTCTGACGGCTCCACCGCATCTACAATTGCCCCATGATCGCTCAGCATCTTACTAAGCAGTCCGGGCCCCGCCCCAAGATCCGCTATTTTGCTTCCGCTGATGACAATGCCCCTTTTTTCCAATCCCTTTATTAGACTTTCAGGGATATCGTCTCTGTACTTCAAGTATTCTTTCGCCACATTTCCAAAATCCACTTTTTTCATTCGGCCCACTCCTATTTAAATGAAATTTATCAGTTATATATTTTTATTGTACCTTTGATGAGATTAATTTACACCTCTTATGGGTAAACAGATGTAAAGGAGAGTTGATATCATTATGAGCAAATCTGTACTTATTGTTGCAACAAATCATGGAACCATCAATAACGACAAAGACAGGCCGACAGGACTATGGTTGAGTGAAGCAGCCGAGCCATATCAAATATTCCAGGGCGCAGGCTTGAAGGCGGATGTTGTTTCACCAAAGGGCGGCGAAGTTCCTATTGATCCCGCTTCCCTTTCAGACGGACCGGATGATGAGAAATCCAATGATTTCATCAAGCTGCTCCAAAACACACAGAGTCTGAAAGATGTCGTTTACGAAGGATACGATGCAATTTTCTTTGCAGGCGGACACGGTGCAATGTATGACTTTCCAGGCAACCCGGAAATACAGAATATCATGGCGTATTATAAAGATGAGGGAAGAATCATCGGTGCAGTCTGCCATGGTCCTGCTGCATTCGTCGATGCCAAAACAAAAGACGGCAGCTATCTTGTAGATGGCGTTAAAATCACCGGATTTACAAACGCCGAAGAAAAATCCATGAACCTCATGGATGATATGCCATTTGCATTGCAGACTAAATTGGAATCCCACGGTGCCGGTTTCGTTGCCGGTTCTGAAATGGAAAGCAATGTCGTCAGTGACAGAAGTTTTGTCACCGGTCAAAATCCTGCTTCCGCAGAAGATGTTGCCCAGGCAATCGTCAATCAGCTCACTTAAAGATTATATAACATTTGAAGATATAAAAACACAGAACATCTGCAATGATGTTCTGTGTTTTTATCATTTGATAAATTTTGTCATTTCCTGTATCTTTCCTGCATGAAGCGACTCATGAAGAATCATGAATGAAAGCTGTTCATATCTTTTAGTCATTCCCATGAACTCACGGGGCAGATCCTCTTCCAGGCCTTCTTCCGTGATGTCATCCAGTCTCGGCACCTGACCTTCCAGCAACGCTTTTATTTCATCCAGAGTCGGTGTATCATCATCAAAATCTTCCGGACTTGTACCATATCCGAAGTATTTCTGATACCTTTTACCATCATCTGTCTTTGAATCGGTCAGCGCGGCTGTCGGCAGCTCCATCATCCCGGCTACATGGCCCAGCTGCCAGTGGATATTATTTTTAAACCCTTCGGGTATTTTCATCATGTCTTCCTTGGATACTTTTTCGAATGTATCCAAAATCCACTGTCTGGATGTTTTCACCTGGAATAAAAGTGTTTCTTTTGCCATTTATAAAGCCCCTTTCAAAATTAAATTTCTGCTCTACATTATCTCCATACCCTGTTTTCAAATTACTTATTCAGTCCATCATGTATAATATGGTATGTAAATCATTAAATTGGAGGCATCATTCATGACCAGATTTCTGCTAAATCTCATCCTGATGGGAATCATTACACTGGCCATCTATTGGGTAATCACGACATTCATTCCTCCCCTTTCGGGATATGCAATCCCAATCGCATTGCTTTTGGGCATTACGATCGGCTTTTTCATATATATTCAGATAGACAACAGATTGGGACCATGACCAGTATAAAACACTTGCTTATTTCGATAATCGGAATATAATAGTTTATATTCGTTTTTAGAAACTGGGGTAAAATCATGGAATCAAAAATTAATAACACGCCGGATTACAGACTCATATTCATACTGCTGTCCGGTGCTTTTGTTGCACTGCTTTCAAACACCTTCCTGAACGTTGCACTTCCGTCCATCAAGAATGATTTCGACATCTCCACTTCCACCGTCCAATGGGTATCAACCGCCTACATGCTTGTAAGCGGGATTGTCATCCCCACAACTGCATTCCTTATGCAGAGATTCAGTGCGAGGAAACTGTTCATCGCTGCGATGGCACTGTTTTTAACCGGCACGCTCATTGCGGGACTCTCCCCCACTTTCATCGTATTGATTGTCGGACGGATGATCCAGGCTTCTGGTTCTGCGATTCTCATGCCTTTGCTCATGAACGTCATGATTACAAGCTTCCCTCCCACACAGCGCGGAACGGCGATGGGTTTATTCAGTCTCGTCATGTTTTTCGCACCGGCAATCGGACCGACACTTTCCGGATTTGTCGTCCAGCATTATTCATGGCATATGCTTTTCTTCATGATGGTACCGATACTGCTGCTGGTCCTTTCCATCGGATGGCTCAAGCTGCAGGAAACTAACACTCATTACACGACTAAAATTGATGTTCCGTCCGTGATTCTTTCAACCCTCGGTTTTGGAGGCATACTTTACGGTTTCAGCGCTGCCGGCAACAGTGGCTGGATGCGGGCAGACGTCCTGCTGGCACTGATCATCGGCTTTATTGCAGTATTTTTCTACATCAGGAAACAGATCCATATGAGTGACCCGATGCTGGATTTCAAAGTCTATAAGTTTCCGATGTTCACGCTGGCTTCCCTGCTGATCGGCACCATGAACATGGCACTCTTCTCGGGCATGATACTCATGCCGATCTATCTGCAGGACATTCAGGGGATTTCACCTTTGGATACAGGGATTTTATTGCTTCCCGGCGCTTTGATCATGGGATTCATGAGTCCCGTATCCGGCAGGCTGTTTGACTTGTTCGGTCCTAAAGTGCTCGCTATCACCGGTTTGACGCTGACTGTTTCAACGACGTTCTTCTTCAGTCAGCTTGAAGTCGATACGAGTTATACATTTCTGATCATGCTCTACTCCATAAGAGCATTTGGCATGACGCTCGTCATGACACCAGTGATGACCAACGGCATGAATCAGCTGACTCCGGAACTCACACCGCATGGGTCATCAATCAACAGTATGCTCAACCAGGTTTCCGGTGCAATCGGCACCGCACTGCTGATCACCATCATGCAGAATAAAATGAACGCCAAGCTGGCTGATATACCAAGTACAGACACTGCCGCTGTGAATCAGGCCATGCTGGATGGTATAAATTTTTCGTTCTTGATTGCAACGTTGCTGCTGAGTGTGGCCTGGATGCTTGCCTTCTTCCTGAAACGCGTCACTTCTGATGAAGTCATCGGAAATGACATGACCAAAGCAAGGCCAATTGAGTCCGAAGAGAATTAAAAGAAGCACGCTGGAAAATTTCCAGCGTGCTTCTTTATGTTGATGATCCTTTTTCTATTCATTATCATACGCTTCATCAAATTCCGAATCATCCGGTTTTCTCAGCTTGAAAGCCAGCAGGAATCCAATAAAGGCCAGCCCGCCTGCAAACATGAATGAAATGTTCACGCCCCGGATCATGCCCTCGGCACCCTGTTCCGGAATCATCGTGTTGGTCATGATCGAAACAAGGAGTGCCGTGCCGACTGCACCGGCGACCTGTCTCATGGTATTATTCATCGCTGTACCGTGGGGCACCAGTTTTTTGGACATCTGGTTGAGACCTGCCGTTGTAACCGGCATCATGACCATGGCAACCCCGAGCATCCTGAACGCATTGACTACCGCAAGATAAGTGAATGTCGTGCCGGTGTCCAAGTTGGAGAACATCAAAGATGTTACCGCTACGAGACCGAGGCCGATGATGGCAAGCCACTTCGCACCATATCTGTCGAAAAGCCTTCCGGTAATTGGGCTCATCACACCCATCACAACTGCCCCTGGAAACAGCATCATCCCTGAGGCCATCGCGGAGAAACCGAGCATGTTCTGCATTAGGATCGGAAGGATGACTGCTCCGCCGATCATCGCCATGAAGACGATCATGCCGAGTGCTGTCGTCAATGTGAATATTTTATCCTTGAACACATCGAATTCCAGAATCGGCTGTTCCAGTCTGTTCTGACGTCTGATGAAGAACACCAGGGTGACTGCCCCGACAATCAGGGAGATGATGACCGCCGGACTCAGCCAGCCGCTGTTTCCGGCAACACTGAATCCATACAGGAGGCCGCCGAAACCGAGTGAAGAAAGGAGGATGGACAGCATATCCAATTTTGGATTCGTCTGTTCAGTAACGTTCCTCAATATGAAGTAAGCAATGATCAGATCGATGATGACAATCGGAAGCAGCATATAGAACAGTCCGCGCCACGGATAAATATCTATGAACCAGCCGGACAGCGTCGGTCCGATTGCCGGTGCAAAGCTGATGACAAGTCCGAACATCCCCATCGCTTTCCCACGTTCACTCCTTGGATAGACAAGGAACAGGATTGTCTGCATCAGCGGCATGATGATGCCGGCACCTGCTGCCTGCAGTATCCGTCCACTCAGAAGGACCGGGAAATTCGGAGAAATGCCGCAAAGCAGTGTCCCTGCTCCGAATAAAGACAATGCTGTAAAAAATAGCGTTCTGGTGGAGAATTTATTTATTAGAAATGCGGTGATCGGTATCATGATACCATTGACCAGCATGAAGACGGACTGCAGCCATTGTGCAACATCCGCCTCCAGTTTCAGATCGGCCATGATATGCGGTATTGCCGTGGCCAGCAGTGTCTGGTTCAAGATGGCTACGAACGCTCCGGATAGGAGCACAGCCATTAGTGTCAGCCTTGCCGGATTGGACAGCCGCGCTTTATTTTCACTCTGTAAAGACATAAAATTTCCTTCTTTCCTAGACATACAACAGGAATGATTGTATTATACAACTATATTAGATGTCAACTATTTTATTTCGAAATCCGGAAAGGCAGAGTGGTTTACACGTGGTCAATGATAAATCTTTAGAAAAACTGGAGCTGGAACTCGCCATGATGGTACGGAGGTTGAGAAATGCTGCTGCCGAGGGAGATGAAGCAAAGCATCTCAGACGAGCCAGTTACTTCATCCTGCTCATCATTTCAGACAAGGGACCGATGAGCGTAAAGGATATGGCCGAACAGCTTCATCTCGATATATCAACCATCAGCAGGCAGGCAGGAGACCTTTCAAAAAAAGACATCCTGAGAAAGGTGCCTTCAGAGAAGGACCGCCGCTCCTACGATTATGAAATGACAGAGAAAGGACGGGAGATATTCACATCCAACCGGCATGGACGCCAGGAACGCTTCCACAAAATGATCGACCAGTGGGAAGTTGGCGAAATAGAAGAATTTGCACGTCTGCTGAAAAAATTCAACAATCTGCCCCGCTCATGATAAAACAAACTGCCCTTCCGGCATTTTACCGGAAAGGCAGTTTTTCTTTATATATATATCATTTTGACGGTCGGCGTAATTTGAATGCGAGGATGAACCCTGCAAGAGAGAAGATACCGGTTAATATGAATGACATGTTCACTCCGTGTATCATCCCCTGTGCCCCCTGTCCGGGAATCATCGTCATCATCATTACAGACACGAATAATGCTGTTCCGACTGCACCGGCAATCTGACGCATCGTGTTGTTCATCGCCGTTCCATGAGGCACTAGTCTGTTGGACAGCTGATTCAGTCCGGCAGTCGTCGACGGCATCATCACCATGGAGATGCCCAGCATCCGCACTGCATTGACCACAGCCAGATACGTGAATGTCGTTTCTGTATCCAGTGCTGTAAACATGAATGTGGTGACTGTGACAATCCCAAGCCCCGGAATCACCAGCCATCTCGGTCCGAACAGATCGAACAGCTTCCCTGTCACCGGACTCATGAAGCCCATCAGCAATGCACCCGGCAGCATCATCAGTCCGGACTCGAATGCCGTGAACCCGAGCATGTTCTGCATGAATATCGGCAGGATGATTGCCCCGCCGATCATCGTCATGAATGCGACCATTCCAATGATTGTGGCCAAAGTGAATATCGGATCTTTGAATACCCTGAATTCCAAAATCGGCTGTTCGAGCCTCAGCTGCCTTTTTATGAACAGTGTCAGGGCAACCGCACCGACCATCAAGGAAATCAGCACCATCGGACTCAGCCAGCCGCTTCCGCCCGCGATACTGAATCCATACAGCAGGCCGCCGAAACCGAACGTTGAAAGGATGATCGATAATACATCCAATTTCGGATTCGTCCGCTCTGTAACGTTTTTAAGTATGAACCATGCAACAATCAGGTCGATGATGGCGATCGGCAGGATGATATAGAACAGACCCCTCCACGGATAGATTTCCACAAACCAGCCTGAGAGCGTCGGTCCGATTGCCGGTGCAAAACTGATGACCAGGCCGAAGAACCCCATCGCCGTCCCCCTTTGTTCACGGGGATAGATCAGAAACAGGATCGTCTGCATCAGCGGCATGATGATGCCCGCACCGGAAGCCTGGAGAATCCTTCCAAGCAACAGTACCGTAAAATTTGGAGCGAGCCCGCATACAAGAGTGCCCAGGGCAAACAGACTCAGTGCCGTGAAGAACAAGCTCCTCGTCGTGAACTTGCCGATCAGAAAGGCCGTTACCGGAATCATGATACCATTGACCAGCATGAAGACGGACTGGAGCCATTGGGCCACATCCGCTTCCAGTTCCAAATCAGCCATGATATGGGGTATCGCAGTCGCCAGCAATGTCTGGTTTAAGATTGCTGCAAATGCACCGGATAAAAGGACCAGCATCAACGGTAATTTTTTTATTTCTTCCTTTGGTTCGGTTTTATGTACATGCTGTGTCATAGACATTCCTACTTTCATGAATGGAAAAGTACGTGACTGAGCTTACAGAAACAGAACTTAAGCGCCCTTTGGATCAAGGACGCTTATCACTATCTTGTTGCTGCGATCCTGCTGATTTCTGCAATGACCTTCACTGCTTTTTCCATTACATCAACCGAGACATATTCGAATTTTCCATGGAAGTTCTCTCCGCCTGTAAAGAGGTTCGGTGTCGGCAGTCCTTTATAGGACAGCTGGGACCCGTCGGTTCCGCCGCGGACCGGATGGATGGCCGGTTCAATATCCATGTTCTGCATCGCGAGTTTCGCGTAGTCGACGATTTCCATGACCGGTTCGATTTTGTTTCTCATATTGTAGTACTGATCTTCCATTTCCAGTACTACGCGGTCTGCTCCGTATTTTTCCCTGAGTGTTGCCACATTCCTTTCCATCAGGCGTTTGCGTGCTTCGAATTTCCCGTTGTCAAAATCACGGATGATGAACTGTGCTTCGGTCTGCTCAACATCCCCGCCCATATTGACGAGATGGATGAACCCTTCATATCCTTCGGTATGTTCAGGTGTATCTTCCGGATCGAACATCGTGATGAATTCAGATGCCATACGGCCGGCATTGATCATTTTATCCTTAGCCGTTCCCGGATGCACACTGTTGCCGATGAAAGACACTTTGGCACCTGCGGCATTGAAACTTTCATACTGGAGCTCCCCTTCCGGTCCACCGTCAACAGTATATGCAAATTCCGCACCAAAGCGTTCCACATCAAAATGATGCGGCCCCCGGCCGATTTCTTCGTCCGGTGTAAAGGCCACACGTATTTTACCGTGTTTGATTCCTTCATTATTGATCAAGTATTCCATTGCCGTCATGATTTCGGCCACACCGGCCTTATTATCCGCACCGAGCAGTGTCGTACCATCCGTTGTGACAAGCGTATGTCCCCTGTATCCTTCAAGTTCAGGAAACTGTTCCTTGGACAGTACAATATTTTCCTGCTCATTCAGAATGATATCTCCGCCTTCGTAGTCGATGATCTGAGGAGACACGCCTGCACCGGTAAAATCAGTTGCCGTATCGACGTGTGCAAGGAAACCGATGACCGGTGCATTTTCAACATTTGCCGGCAGAGTGGCCATCAGATACCCTTTGTCATCCGTTTCCACATCAGACATGCCGATCTCTTCAAGTTCCTTTTCCAGCAGCCGGATCAGTTCCCACTGTTTGTCCGTAGAAGGTGTCGTTTCGCTTGATGCATCCGATTGTGTATCGATTTTTACATAGTTGGTCAAACGTTCAATAAGCTTTTCCTTCATTTCCCAATTCCCCCAAAAATCAATTTATCTATATTCTACCATAGGTTTGAGCGTAAATTTATTGATTGATATGCAGTGGTGGTAGAATGAAAATAGCGAAGAATCGGAGGAGATCATATGGAACTTGGTATAAGCACTTTTGCTGAAGTACTGCCTGATCCGCACACCGGAGCCACGATCAGTCACGGTGAAAGGCTGAGGGATATAGTGGAAGAAATAGAGATGGCGGATAAAGTGGGACTGGATGTCTATGCGGTTGGTGAACATCACCGCTCCGACTATGCGGCATCATCACCGGAAGTCATTTTGGCAGCAGGAGCTGCACGGACAAACCATATCCGCCTGTCGAGTGCGGTAACGGTCCTTTCGTCGGATGATCCGGTCAGGGTACAGGAACGCTTTGCGATGCTCGATGGCATCTCGGGCGGCCGTGCGGAAATAATGGCCGGACGGGGTTCATTCATCGAATCATTCCCTTTATTCGGCTATGACCTGAACGACTACAATGAATTGTTCGAGGAGAAACTGGACCTGCTGCTCAAACTGCAAAAAGGCGGACCGATCACCTGGAGGGGAAATCACCGGGCACCCATCAACGGGCTGGAAGTATTTCCGAAGCCCGACCAGGATCAGATTCCAATATGGATTGCAAGCGGCGGCACACCGGACTCCACCGTCCGTGCGGGCAGGCTCGGACTGCCCCTGGTACTGGCAATCATTGGCGGCAGTCCGAATAACTTTGCCCCTCTGGTTGAACTGTACAAGCAGACCGCTGCACAGTCCGGCCATAAAATCGAAGATCTGGGCATCGGATCCCACAGTCACGGATTCGTCTGGGATACCGATGACGAAGCGGCTGACCTCTTCTTCCCTTCCACCCAGCAGGGCATGAATAAAATCGGCCGCGAACGCGGCTGGGGAAACTATACGAGACGGAGTTTCGATATAGCGAAATCACCCAAAGGTGCACTGTATTGCGGCAGTCCCGAAACCGTGGCACAGAAAATCATCGACCTGCGCAAAAATATAGGAATCAAAAGATTCCTGCTCCATACACCGCTTGGTACGATGCCGCATGATCAGGTGATGCGATCCATACAGCTCTTCGGTGAAAAAGTCGCACCGATAGTGAAAGAAGAGATCGCCGCCTGGGAAGGGAAATAGATTGGGAGTTTTGAAGAGGCCGGTGCGCCTCTTTTTTATATGGTTGCCGGAGCCTGTGGATCAAACACTCCTGGTGGCACAGAGTAGTCATATGAATCCCGACAAACAAAAACAGACCCGGAGAGGGTCTGCGACAATTCAAACTATATTTCTCTAATATCTTTCCATCCGAAGACCAGTTCTGTCAGATTCTCACCGGCAATATCCGTCTCTTCCTTGCCGATGACGCTGCCGCCCATCTTTTCATAGAAGCCACAGGCCGAATTATCTTCGAGGGCGATGATGATCATGCTTTCAAAGCCGCGCTCAACCAGATTGCCTACCACCGCATCAAAAAGCTGCTTTCCGCCGCCTTTGCCCTGCACATCTTCATACAGGTAGATTGCGTAAAGCTCCCCGTCATATCCGATGTGCTCTTCGGAACGTTCGGGTCCGCCGACGGCGAAACCGATTGTCTGATCCTTATCATCCAGAAGTAGAAATGTAGCATTTTGGACCACAACATTTTTCCATACTTCTTCCCTGTTTTTATAATCGAGTCCTGCCAGGTAATCATCGCTGACGATTCCTTTATAAGTCGTCCTCCAGCTGTCGACCTGGACTTTTGCAATGTCCGTCGCATCTGACTCCACCGCTTTTCTAATATTGAATCGCATTGAGATCCTCCCCTTACCTTTAATGGTGTCAATACTCATCACAAGAGCCTGAGTTTAACCCCTTCATCATCTTTATAATAATAGAACTCCGACAAAAGTTCGGAGTCAAAGACTTCAAACATCTCTTTAAAATCATGTGCAAGTCCATAATTCCCAAGTTCACTTTTATCTATCCAGAACACTTCACCTTCATCACTGGATTCAAGTGTCCCTTCAAACTGATCGGTCCTGTAGAATAAAACGACATACCTTGCATCATGCTCATTTTGGAATTGCTTTGTTCCACACAGCTCCACAGAATTGACAGTGAGTCCCGTCTCCTCTTTCACTTCACGTCTGACAGACTCTACAAATGATTCCCCGCGCTCCACTTTTCCGCCCGGAAAAGTGATGCCCGGCCAGCTTTTGCCGACCCGGTTCTGCACGAGGATCCTATTACCGCTGTAGATCATGCACATGTTCGTAAATACCGCATTTTCGTATTCAGCCATCACAGTCACCTACATGATATCCGTTTTAAGCTGACGGTTGAGATTATGCCGCTCGAGTGAAAGCTCGATCAGTCGATCCAGCAGTTCCGCGTACGGGATCCCGGATGCTTCCAGCAATTTCGGATACATGCTGATGCTTGTGAATCCGGGGAGTGTATTGATTTCATTGACGATGACTTCATCTTCATCTGTCAGGAACACATCGACCCTTGCCATGCCCTCGCAGTCCAGGATCCTGAATGCATCAAACGCCGTTTTCCGGATGCTTTCCTCAGTGCTCTCTTCCAGTTTTGCAGGAATCTCGAGGGCCGCCCCGCTCTCGTCGATATATTTTGATTCATAGCTGTAAAAGTCAGTATTTGAAACAATTTCACCCGGTACAGAAACGAACGGATTGGTGTTGCCGAGCACGGACACTTCGATTTCCCTGCCCTCAATGGCACTTTCGGCCATGACTTTTGTATCGAATTCAAAGGCGAGCGCGATCGCTTCGTAAAAGCCCTTCTCATCTGTAACTTTGGAGACTCCGACCGAGGACCCCTGATTCACAGGCTTGACGAACATCGGCAGTCCGAGTTTTTCCTTGACCTTCTCGTACTCCACACTGTCCTTTTCATCATGTCTGAATAAAACCCACTCCGCCACTTTGATGCCTTCCTGCTTCAGCAGTTTTTTTGTCATGTCCTTGTCCATGCAGACTGCCGAACTTCTGACATTACACCCGACGTAAGGGATATTCGCCATTTCCAACAGTCCCTGGACGCTGCCGTCCTCCCCTGCTGTACCGTGCAGGATCGGCAGGATTACATCGAAAGATTCCACACCTTTTTCTGATGCCAGCTGTCTCGATGGTATGACGGAAAGGGATGTCGCCTCACTGCCTGTTTCCAGGCTCTTTATTTCCGCCGACTGATGGCTGAGCAGCCACTCCCCTTTCTTTGAAATATGTACAAGTTTCACATCATATTTATCTTTATCCAGGGCTTCCAGTACACTTTCAGCTGAACGCATCGACACCTCGTGTTCTGTCGACTGTCCGCCATATAAGATCCCCACGTTTAATTTCGCCATTTCATCTCACTCCTAAATTCTGCCGTTTCTATTTCCTATATAATATCACACGGCGCTTGAGCTTTCTTTCATTTTCACCTGAACAATGTCCGGATTTTCATCAAAAAGTATGAATCGGCTACGGCATTTCCATGATATAATCTTGTTTGGATTAAAATTTCATATTTCGAAATAAAAGGAGGCGCATCATTGAAGAAATTCTTCTCCTATTATGCACCATATAAAGCACTGTTCACCCTGGACTTCACATGTGCAGTCATCGTCGGACTGCTGGAACTCGCTTTCCCGCTGATCGTCAACCTGTTCATCGACGAACTGCTTCCGAATGAAAACATCCAGATCATTCTGCTTGCAGCTGCCGGACTCGTTGCCATCTACATGTTCAACACACTGCTGCAGTTTATCGTTACATATTGGGGACATATGCTCGGGACGAATATCGAACGTGATATCAGGAATGAATTGTACGGGCATATCCAGCGTCTGTCATATCGTTTCTTTGACAATACAAAGACCGGCAAACTGCTGACACGTCTGACGAATGACCTGATGAGTGTCGGCGAAATGGCCCATCACGGGCCCGAAGACCTTTTCATTGCTGTCATGACACTGCTGGGGGCGTTTGGTATCATGCTGACAATCAATGCGGAGCTTGCAGTGATTTCATTCATCATTGTCCCTGTCATACTCATACTGGCCATCTACTTCAATAAAAAGATGACTGTTGCTTTTCGGGAACTGTTCGGACGTGTCTCGGATTTCAACCACCTGATTGAAGACAAAGTCGGCGGCATCCGACTGGTACAGGCGTTCGCCAATGAAGACAGGGAGCTGGCGGCTTTCAGGGAAATCAATGAATCATTCAGAAAAACAAAACTCAAAGCATACAAAATCATGTCTTTCAACACATCATCCACTTACATGCTCATGCGCCTGGTGACTGTGTTCATCCTGATTGCCGGGACCTACTTCGTCATGAATGATGAGTTGTCTTACGGTGAATTCGTTGCATTTGTCCTGATATCAAATATTCTTTTCAAACCGCTTGAAAAAATCAATGCGATTATAGAACTGTATCCGAATGGCATCGCCGGGTTCAAACACTTCACGGAAATCATGCGCGAAGAACCGGATGTAAAGGAACGTGAGGATGCGGCGGCATTGGAAAATGTCAGAGGACTCATCACATATGAAAATGTGAATTTCAAATATGAGTCACAAATGATTCTGGATGATATTTCCCTCAGCATCCAGCCCGGAGAGACGATTGCGATCGTCGGTCCGAGCGGTGCCGGAAAGACGACACTATGCTCACTGCTGCCAAGATTTTACGATGTAAAAGGTGGCTCGATAAAAATCGACGGCACCGATATCCGCGACCTGACCCTTCCATCTCTCCGGAAAAACATCGGCACTGTTCAGCAGGATGTATTTCTATTCTCCGGAACACTCCGTGACAACGTCTCCTACGGAAAACCGGATGCGACGGATGAAGAAATTCATGATGCCCTGTCAAAGGCCAGACTGACTGAACTCGTGGAAAGTTATCCGGACGGGCTCGATACAATCGTCGGCGAGCGCGGCGTGAAGCTTTCAGGCGGGCAGAAACAGCGGATTGCGATTGCGAGGATGTTCCTGAAAAACCCGCCGATTCTGATTCTCGATGAGGCGACAAGTGCACTTGATACTGAAACGGAACTGCAGATCCAAAAGGCCCTCAACCGACTGGCCGAAGGCAGGACGACACTCGTGATTGCACACAGGCTCGCCACCATCAAAAACGCCGACCGCATCATGGTCGTGACGAAGGAAGGCATTACAGAAACAGGAACACACGAAGAATTACTCGGCATCGAAAAAGGGATATACAGAGGGCTGCATGATGCGCAGTTCAGCGGCCAGTAATGCATGCATGCAAAACTCCCCGGAATCACTTCAAATACAAGTGGCTCCGGGGAGTTTTTCCGTCCGGCGCTGCAAGGGATTTCATTCATATCACCTGCAACACCGGATATCAAATCCTATTAATCTTCAGGTCTTTCTCTCAACTCTTCACCGTTTTTCCCTTCATAGCGCAGTCCCCATCCTGTCAATGCTGCAACAAACATGATGATGAACAGGAACCAGCCCTGGAATACGAACGGGAACACAGCGGTCGGCTCAACGACTGGCAGCCAATCATATGAATCTGCTTTTATCGTCTGTATTGTCGACCAGCCCAACAGCACCGGTGCCCCCCAGGGGAAAATATAACCGAGTGCTGAAGTTACAGCATCCAGCATATTCGCTCTGCGGTAGCGGTGGATCTTATATTTCGAACCGATTTCCTTGACGAATGGCGCAGCAGCAATCTCTGCTGCGGTGTTGATTGTGATTGAACTGTTCAGTATCGATACAATCGCCCAGATGGACAACTCGGCTTTTCGGACGGAACCTTTGATCCATTTGACCAGACCATTGGTTATGGCCGCCATCGTGCCGCCCAGTCTCATTAAGTGCGCAGCACCCACAATCAGCAGAATAAGGATTGCCATATTGAAGTATCCTGTCAGGCCGGATACGAGTGCGCCCTGGACTACATTGTCGGAATCGGGATTGAATCTTATGATATCCCCGAGTGTTCCGGGAGCAATCACCAGAATCAGCACGATTGCTGCCAGGATGCCCCAAGTCAATGAAGTCAGCAGATGCTGACCGGATAGAGCCAGGATAAGTACAATTGCGAAAGGTATCAGCATGATCAGTCCATTCGGAGTGACAGATTCCATCAGGGAACCTGCTGACGCTTCATTTGTAGTAGTTCCACCGCCTCCGAATATTGCAAAAAGAATCGTTGCAGGGACAGCTGCGATGATTGAATACTTGAAGCGGCTGCGTACAACACCCGGGACATCGGCATCCTGGGTTGTGGCGGAAACGATCGTTGT
This sequence comes from uncultured Staphylococcaceae bacterium, assembly GCA_964437955.1. GTDB lineage: Bacteria > Bacillota > Bacilli > Staphylococcales > Salinicoccaceae > Salinicoccus. Next base: position 19,396 of record CAYTIR010000005.1, on the reverse strand, counting down.
ATCTGAAACCGGTGCAAGGTTATCACCGAATACCGCTCCTGCCAGAATAGCCGCGAACATGAATGTCGGGTCGCCTCCTACGGCAACACCTGCCGGGTACATCAATGTACAGAACGCCACTGTTGTACCATAGCCGGTACCGACAGCAGTCGAGAAGGTTGCCGCCAACAGAAAGGTCAATGCGACGAACAGTCCCCCTTCAACGCCTGTCACTGAACCGATCCACACCAGACCTTCGACAAGTCCCCCGACCTGCAGAATCTGTGCGAACATACCGGCGTAAAACCATGCCACCATGGCAATTACCCCGACTGGCTGGGCCAGGCCGTCAAACAGTCCCTGTGCATAATCTTCCCATTTACTTTTACACAGCAGAAGTCCAAGAGTCACACCCATTACTGCACCCAGAACAAGTGCAACTTCAGAGGATAGCTGCATGACACTGATTGTTATCGCCCACACGACAAAGAACAGCAACGGTACCGCTGCACCAAACGGCCCGAGCCGGAACTCCAGCTTTTCAACCGTCCTTTCTCCTGTAGCACGTTCTAATTCTTCATTATTAGTCAATTTTCTCCCTCCCCATTTATAAGGACACCTTGATTGTCAGGATATCCTCTTTCCATTTTGTATTCTACCACAATATCTGATTCTTCCGAATAGGCAGAAAACATTTTTCATCTAAACTATTAATCCGATTGTGTTTATATTTTTCCGGTCAATGGCAGACTGCTCTGGATAATGCAGCTGAAAAAGTGATGGCTGGAAAGAGGGGGTATGTCAGCAATTTTCCTGAATATTCTCTAAAAACATTGACTTTTCAGTTTACTGCTGATATCATTTGTTACAATCTTAAATGAATTGAGTGATACTTATGTCAAACACATATACAACAACTCAATTGAATAATTTTTTCTTCAGCGATTTTAGATAGCGTCTATATTCCATTGTGGATATAGGCGGCATGCATATATCTACGATGGCTGATTTGAATGAGCAAAATTTAATGCTCCAGCCATAAGAGCAATCTAAATGGCTGGAATTTTTCATTACACATTTTTAACCATTTGGATTCCTCTCATTGACGGAGCAATTCAAATGGTTTTTTATTTTACAAAATTCGAGGAGTGGTTTTCATGTTAATTGGCTATCAAGGTGTCGAAGGTTCATACAGCGAGCTTGCGTGCAAAAAATTTGCAGACGGATCGGACTATGAGATGAAGGGGTATCCCACTTTCAGAACACTTGTGGAAGCGATGATGGATGACCGGCTGGATTATATCGCGCTGCCTGTGGAGAACTCCACGAGCGGTCCGATCACCCGGACCATCGATCTGATGAAGTATCTGCAGGTTTCCGCTGTCGAAGAAATATATATCAAAATCGACCATGCACTCATTATGAAATCTGAGATGGAGATGTCCGAGATAACAACCGTCTATTCCCACCCGGAAGCACTCGAACAATGCTATGCATACTTGAGCGAATATCCGAACATCGAAGTGCGTGAATATACAGATACCGCCGAGGCGGTGAAGATGGTGAGTGATTCCGATGATCCGCACATCGCAGGGATTGCCGGCAGCCATGCGGCAGACCTGTATGACATGACAGTAATCCGGGGAAACATCAGTGATAATCCGCTGAATACAACGCGGTTTTTATTCTTCCGCAAAGGGGTTCAGGGCGCACGCACCGGAACGAATAAAACATCACTTTACATCGAATCCGATCACAGTACCGGTTCGTTGAGTGAAATCCTGAATATTTTCAGCCGACACGGCATAAATCTGCTGAACCTCACATCACGGCCGATTCAGAACAAACCGTTCTCGTACGGATTCTTCATCGATGTTGAAAAAGGGAAAGAGGATTCACTTCTTGCCGAAGCAATGGAGGAAATCGGAAAAGCCAGTAAGTATATCAATATGCTCGGAACATATCAAAAAGGGGAAATCCCCTCATATGAAGGAGTTCTAATAAATGAATAAACTGCTCACATCAAAAAAACACCTTTTCTCCCGCATTGCCATCGGTTTTGCACTGGGCATACTGATGGGTATATTGCTCCCTGAATTTTCCATTCAGACGAAGTTCATAGGTGATGTCTATCTCAACCTCATCAAAATGATGATCATACCCGTCATCTTCGTCGCAGTCGCCGGTGGCATCATAAATATCGGGAGTACCCAGGATCTGGGAAGGATCGGTCTGAAAAGTGTAATCGTCTTCGCTTCGATGTTCATTGCCACTGCAACAATCGGTCTGCTCATTTCCTACCTGGTGCGACCGGGGAATCATATCAATATCGATTCGACAGGATTTGATGAAGAAGTCACATCGCCTTCCGTCCAGGATTTCTTCATGAACATCGTTCCTGATAACATATTCCAGGCAATCAGTGAAGGTGCCATCCTTCCCACAATACTCTTCACCCTGCTCTTCTCAGTCGCAGTGGTTGCGGTCGGGAAAGAGGCTGAACCCGTGAAATCATTCCTAAACAGCCTGTCGAAAGTGATATTCAAAATCCTGGATTTCGTTATGGAACTGACACCCATCGGAGTACTTTCCCTGATGGCATTTGCGATTGCAGAATTTGGTGCAGGCATATTCTCAGCTCTTGGATTGTACATAATTACCGCATGGGCGGCCTGTATCATCGCCTTTGTGATCGTCATGCTGCTGCCGGTCTGGTTATATACAGGCCTGTCGCCGATCCATTTCATCAAAGGCATTTATAAAGTTTGGCTCGTGTCTCTCTCAACAACAAGTTCAGCCGTTACACTGCCTACGAATATGCGTGTCAGCATCAAAGATTTCAAAGCTTCCGAATCCATTACAAATTTCGTCGTGCCTCTGGGCACTACAATAAATATGGCTGGCGGAGCAATCTCCTTCAGTCTGTTAGCGGTCTTTGTCTCCGATTTCTACCAGATACCATTAAGTGTCCCGGAAATCATCTATCTGGTAGTCATTGCCACCGTCCTCAATATGGCAGCACCCGGAATTCCCGGAGGCGGCATCGTACTGGGTGCCTCCTTCCTGACTTTGCTCGGACTGCCCATAGAATTAATGGGACCGATTGCTGCCATCTACCGACTGCTCGACATGGCATATACTACGATGAATGTCACTGGGGATGCAGCCGCCAACCTTCTGATATCGAAATCAGAAGAAAAACGGAGCTTCAAAGGTGCCCTCGCCGAAGAATAGAATACTATCGTGGAATCCCTCTTCCGTTCGTCTGTCCGGTGATGCCGGTGAGGGATTTTCATTTTTAACATCACTCTTTCATTTTCAATAACACCGGACAGGGCACTCACTCTGATGACTTCTGCACAATGACACGCCTTTCATTTTTCATACTGGCATCGAACCCGCATGTACACTAAATCATCCACATCTCCTGCCCCATAAAAATAAGCCCTCCATGCCGGAGGGCTTTCATCTATTTCCTGTATTTGACACGGTAGTACAAGTAGTACAGCGCCGGTGTGGCAATCAATGACAAGATTGTCGAGAATGCCAACCCTGCGATGACCGTCACAGCCAGAGGTTCGAACAATACGTCTCCGGAAAGCGCCACAGGTACGAGTGCCAGAATGCTTGTCAATGTCGTCAAAGCAATCGGTTTGAACCTTACCCGGCCCGTTTCAAAAATAGCCTGATAAATATCGAAATCTCCCGCTTTGCGCCGCGCTTCGATGAAGTCTATCAGTACGACAGCGTTCCTGACGACGATACCGGACAGTGACACCATCCCCATTATGCCGAGGAAACTGATCGGTGTCTGCGTGACGAACAGTCCGATAATCCCACCGCTGAACGCTAGGAATATGCTGAATACAGTAATCAGCGGCATGACGATGGAATTGAATTCTATGGCGATGACAAGATATACAAGTACCAGGATCACAGAGAATAAAATCCCGATTTCTATGAAGAAATCTGTCTGATCCGACGATTCCCCGCCGACTGTAATCTCAGTGGATGCATCCAGATCACTGCTGAATTCATCAATCGTCTGGTTCACTTTTTCCTGATCCTCCGAATAGACTTGCAGTTCAGCACTCCGCTCACCATTGCTGTGCTGTATGGAAGTGGTATCTTCCGTCTCCTCCACATTCACGAATTCGGATAACGAGTAGGTTTCAGGCTGGCCTTCCCCCGGTTTGATGATGTCGACATTATCTATCGTATATTCATCCGAATATTTCATGGATGTTTCCCTGGAGTCACCATCCACAATGATTTCCTGTATTGGAATTCCTTCTGAAATCATGTTCAGTTCATTTTTCACTTGGGAAACTGATACATCATGCTCTTCCAGTGCTTCATAATCGATGCTGTAATTCATCGTCCTTACAGGTTCACCGATGCTGGAAGTTACGATGGCCCCATCATCCTCCAACGCTTTTGTCAGTGTGTCCACTTCCCCATTCAACTTATCCAGGTCCGTCTCGAAAAGTTCGACGGTGACCGGCGCACTTGCAGGCGGCCCCTGGATGATGGTTTCCATGAATATTGTTGCGTCAGGAAAAGCTTCGCGCACAGAATCTTCAAATTCATTTATCGTTTCTGATGCACTCATCTGCTCTTTATCAATCTCGAGCGCTATCTGTGCCGTGTTCGGACCGGATTGTTCTAAAGTGGCGCCGAACAGATTTGGCAGGCCGTCTCCTGTAAATAATGAAGCGGACTCCACATGATCCATTTCTTCAAGGAGGAATGACAGCACTTCCTGGGCATCTTCATGCGTCTTTTCAATCGTCTTCCCCTCTTCGAATATCAGGTCGACCGTCACTTCTGAGCGATCCGCTTCCGGGAAGAATTCAAATGGAGTGAATCTGATCAGCCCAACAGACAATACTCCCACAATCAGTACAGCGATAAATGAAATCAATGGCCGTTTTATGATTTTCGGCAGGAATTTATCTGCATAGACATTACTGCTCCATGTAAACACTTTACCAATGATCCCCGGGTGCTTCGGCACTTTCTTCTTCACAATCAAATACCTGACCGCAGGTACGAAGGTCAGAGCGAGCACAGTCGATACGATCATCGTCGATATCAGTATGCTCGGCAGCGCCTTGATGAAATCCCCGTTTGCCCCGGACAAGAAAAGGAGAGGTGAAAATGTAAATACGATCGCCAGTGTCGAGGCGATGACGGACGGTGCAACTTCTTTCACACCGTTATAGACGGCATCCAGCTTATTATCGCCGATAGCAAACCGGCGTTCTATATTGTCGTTGACCACAATGGAATCATCGACCAGTATGCCAAGCGCAATAATCAGCCCGATGACCGAAATCTGGTTGAGATCAACACCCATCCAAGGGATCGGAGCCAGCCCGACCAGCACTGACAGGAACACCGTCACCATCACGGTAATGGAACCAAACCATGACAGCCCGAGCGATGTACCTATGATGACTGCTATCAATGCAATCGCAAGGGAGGCATACAACCCGACGAATATATCTTCCACATTCTCACGTTCGGAAGAGATATTTTCAACTTCAACGTTTTCAGGGAGTTCCCCGAATCCCTCATCAACGACTGATTCCACACTCCTGGAAACTGAAGGGACATCTTCCCGGGCGGAAAGGAACACTGTAAATGAAACCGCAGGATTCCCTTTGTATTCCACGATATCCTCCGGCTTCTCCTGAACTTCTGCAACTTCAGCCACCTCCGTAAGCGGAATGTCATCCTTCCCTACTCTGACCTGTTCCAGTACTTCAATTGCCTTCTTATCCTGGAAAGACAGTCTGATCACTTCATCCGAATCTGTTTCCTGCCCCAGTATCACCGGGTTCAGGGATTGTTCAATTTCATTCATGATCTCATTCGGATTCAGCTGATTTTCAGCCAAAGCATCCCAGTCCAGCTGAACTTCGTATTTATACTCTTCATATCCTTTTAATGTAACGCTGTCAATTCCGTCCATCTGTGAAACTTCCTGCTTCAGATTTTCCAGTTCATTTCTCACATCATCCAGATTCTGCGCATCATCACTGTAGATCTGGTAGCTGAGCAGAGGGAAATTATTACTTAATGATTCCACTTCGGGGGCGGAAGAATTTTCAGGGAGGTCACTGCTCAGACCACTCACCACGTTGTTTACATCATTCAGTACATCATCCGGGTTCCCACCGTCTGAGAGCTGCAGTGTGATGATGGAAATATCATCCTGTGATACTGATGATACATCCTCAACACCTTCCACATTATATATTTCCGATTCGATAGGATTCGTAACATTCGTTTCAACATCCGACTTATCCGCTCCAGGCCAAGCTGTCGTAACATTGATGAGATTTACTTCTGTTTCCGGGATTTCCCGCTGATCAATCGTCAGAAATGTGTAGACACCTAAAATCGACACTGTAAATACCAGAATGATGAATAGCAAGCTTCTCGTAAGCAATATTTCATAAAGCTTTTTCATCCAATTTCCTCATTCCATAATTTCTATCTTCTATTATAAGTCAGAACCATATGTAATATAGATTCCAGCGGCGAATAGAAAGAATTCCGTGATGCAGTTTTCATAAAGACTCCTCCACCCCGTTCTTACTCCTCATCTGAGTCAATCCACGTTGTTTTCTCATCAAAGGGAATGCGCTTGGCGTTGTCTTTTACCATGTCAGGTTCACCCGTAAATACAACTCCCAGAATCTCCTCATCTTCCCTAAGATCAAAGAGCGCCTTCACTTTTGGTGTATTGTATATCGGACCGCTCCTCCAAATTGCTCCGAGTCCGAGCGAATGTGCAGTCAGCAGCATGTTCTGTGTGGCTGCCGCCACAGCACATACATCTTCTATATAGATCGCTTTCGGATTGTCAGAAGGCGACAGGGCAACCACAATCACCGTTGGGGCGGCAAACGGTTTCCTGCTGATTTTTTCAATACGTTTCTGCCCTTCTGGGGATTCAGGATCTTCCACCCTTCCATGCGCCACTTCTTTCAGGACACGTGAGAGCGGATTTCTTCCTTCGCCACTCAGCACAAAGAACTTCCAAGGTTCTGTACGGTGGTGGTTCGGCGCCCAAATCGCCGATTCCAGCATCGCCTCGATCTTTTTCCGGTCCACCGGTGTATCTTTCAATTTGCCCAGGCTGCGTCGTTGCCTGATTGTCTCTGAAACGTTCATAATCACTACTCCTCCAAATTTTTATAATACTATCAGATTACCAGACTTCTTGCGATTTCCACAAAATAAAGCGCCCCTTTTTCAAGCGCGGCCTCATCCACATTAAATTTGGGATGATGCAGCGGATAGGATTCCTCTCTATCCGGAGCATGTACACCGATGAACTGCATCGATGCAGGCACTGCCTGAGAAAAGGAGGAAAAATCTTCCGTACCGAAAATCGGCTGGTCCACTTCAATCATTTTTTCCGTCCCATATATCTTTTCAGCGGCGGCTCTTGTTACATCCACCGCTTCTGTCCGGTTGAATACGGATGGATATCCGATATCCCACTCAATTGTATATTCCGCCCGGTGTGTTCTTGTGATGCCTTCCAGAATATGTTCCAGTTCCTCACGCGCGCGGACCCTTGAAGCCTCATCTATTGAACGGATGGTGCCGCCGATTTCAACAGAATCCGGTATGACATTCATGGCATCTCCGCTGTGGAAATTGGTAACTGATATGACCGGTACTTTGTGCGGGGATATCTTCCTCGAGACAATCGTCTGCAGACTCATTGTAAATTCCGAGCCTACGATGATCGGATCTATCGTTGAATCCGGAATGGCTGCATGGCCGCCTCTGCCGGTTATCTTAATGCGGAAGTCATCCGCTGCTGCGCAAAATGCACCTTCCCGGACTGAGAAATATCCAGTTTCATAGTCTGGGGAAACATGGAGCGCGAAAGCGTAATCCACACCATCGGCCACTCCGAGATCCACGAGTTCATATGCCCCGCCGGGGAAATCTTCCTCTGCATGCTGGAATATGAATCTGATTTCTCCGTTAATCCGGTCTTTCATCCCGGACAATTCCCTCGCTGCACCGAGCAGCATTGAGGCATGGGCATCGTGTCCGCATGCATGCATCACACCGGGATTTTCCGATGCAAATTCCAGGCCGGTTTCCTCTTTTATGGGCAGGGCATCAATATCTGCCCGCAGCAGTATCACCGGACCATCGGTTTTCTTTCCACTGAGCACGCCCATCACGCTCGTAGCGGTCGGCCTTGATACTTCAATGCCGTCAAAAGACATGAGTATGTTTTCTATATAATCTGCAGTGCCATATTCTTTATAGGATAGTTCCGGGTTCCTGTGGATATGCCTGCGCCAATTGATCAAAGCTGTCTCCAACTCTGTACTCACTTTATTCATAACATCCACTCCAAACATTTCTTTCTTGTTCAAGTATACTAAAGGCTGCGGTATTAGATAAGCCTTAAATGCAGTTGCCAATATGTGCAGTCTCATATAAAATGACTTAATACTTATAAATAAAAGGAGATGGAAGATTTGATAATGCTGATACTGCTCGGGGCAGTCGCCGGGTCACTGATTCCTGTCCAGACTTCCATCAACAGCCGGCTGGCTGTATTTACGCGCTCTGTCTTCCTGTCTTCATTCTACTCATTTTTAGTGGGCACGATTCTACTGATCATCTTCAATCTGTCCGCAAATCCTGAAAAACTGCTGCCTGCATACATAATGTCTCAGGACTTCTCATACATTTGGTTTGTCGGAGGACTGATGGGTGTCATCTATCTGACAGGGAACGTCATCCTGCTGCCGAAGATCGGTGCTGCACTCACCGTTATCATGACTGTCGCCGGCCAGATGGTGATCGGCCTCATGATCGACACTTTCGGCTGGTTCGACGCCGCCGTCCAGCCCATCAACGTTTACAGGGTGCTCGGCATCGTCATCATGATCGCCGGAATCATCTTCATGAACTACAAGAAGAAAAGCGCACGCACTGCTGCGGAATCTTCGAATCTATGGCTGGCACTCGGCCTTTTCACAGGCGCCATGCCTCCAATCCAGACTGCTGTAAACAGTGCGCTCCGGCATGAAGTCGATTCATTCTTTTTTGCATCACTGGTCTCCTTCATCGTAGGAACCGTCGCACTCCTCCTGTTATCGGTGATCATTGCGAAACATATCCGTTTCGTCACTTATGACAAGACACTCGGTAAAATAAAGCCTTGGCATTTCATCGGCGGGATACTCGGCGCCCTGTATGTTACAACCAATATCGTACTGATGCCGTATCTTGGTGCAACACTCACACTGATGACTGTCATTTTCGGACAGATGCTGATGGGCCTCCTGATCGATCATTTCGGACTCCTCGGCATCCACAGGCACGCCATCGATTCGAGGCGGATAATCGGTGTCATCATGATTCTCTTTGGCATCGTGCTCCTTCAGATGTTCTGATGAATGAACAATGACCCTGTTTCCAATCTGCTGCCCTGATAATTGTGGCCTCACTTTTATTTTTCTATTAATATTAAAATTGCCTGCTGCAGTTGAACTACGGTTCAACTGCAGCAGGCATCATTTATTTCAAAAGCAATTTCATTCTTCTTTTCAGGCTGAATACCATACCGGCCAGTATGGACAGCCACACACCGATGGCCGCAAATATCGTTATATGCGGAATGACCATCAGAAATTCCAGATCCAGTGCGAGGGACAGTTTTGTCGTGCCCACGGTATACATTGCGATCGGGAATGCCATCCCCCACATCTGGGGGTCATAAGTGAAGGGATAATGGTTCATGACATGACGCCATACACCAAGGGTGATGAGCAGTGGAATCCACCATGTCCCGAGCACCCAGTAGAAGAGTGTGAAGCCTTTGATGAAAGCTTCCAATTCCCGGACAAGGGGTGATCCCATCCCATATATCATAAGGACTGATCCGGCAAGGGTGGTAATTGCGAGTGCCCCCATATTGATCCAGTATGGCGGTGCCAGCGACATCGCTTCGACTTTCAGGAACATCAGCCTGTAGAAGATGAAGGCAATGATATTTAGGTAAAGCATACATCCCAGCAAAAAGTGGCAAAGTGATATGAATAATATGATTTCACTGTATGTACCCATACCCGAAGCAACCAGAGTTCCAAGCACCGCAATGGATTGCGTGGAAACGACCGCAAGCAGCCAACCGCCATTCACCGCCTCTTCAATTACCGGTTTCACTTTCTTCACTATTATGATGGTAAAAAAAGTGTACATCAGAATGATCCAGAGAAAGAATGCCGCACTCCAAAATATCAATCCCCAGATATAAAGCCCCTTGATGACGACCAGCTGGCTTCCGAGCACTTCGGTCCCGGCAATCAACGTGAAGAATCCGGGTCCCTTACTGTGGTTTCCGATATCCTCCAGAAATTCATCCGTGTTGAGCGTGAGCCGTAATACATTCAAAACAAGCAGGATGATGTATATTAATATGTTAAAATATATGAGCACTTCCGCAGCCACTGGCAGTCCCAAGTACCAGCATGAAAGCGATAATGCGCCGGTTGCCATGACCATCGCAAAATAGCCGGGGAAAAGATTGCGCGACTGCCGTCTTAAAAATTCCAACACGTTACCCACTCTCTCTATCCTGATTTATAAAAAGTACAGCCCATTTATAATAAACAACTTTGTGAACTTTTTCAATTTCCCTTCAGTTGAAAATTAAAAAAAGCCGGCACCAAAAAGGTGACAGCCTAAAATATATATGGTATTTATTCGTACTGCTTAATTTGTTAAGTGTCTTTTTCGTGATTTTGATTGAGGCTGTAGACTAAATATCCGAAACCGCCAATTGCCGCTATTCCAGCAAGCTGGATGAGAAAATCTGAAATTGATGCATCCATAACGATCTCCCTTTCTATAAATTGTTAAGGGAATTATAGCACGGCGTGGAAGTGTTTTCACTAATTTTTTTATTAATATTCAGTAAAAATTTCCGACCGTCTGCCATGGTTGTTATTTCCTGCACTCGGCAGCAGCGTCAGTATGAAGCCGGCAATGTTAAGCAATATGACCAAAGTGATGACTGCTGCCTTCATCCACTTTTTGGCGAAGCTCATGAAAGCGATCGGCAGCAGCAGAAATGACATCATCTGAGGCAGCTGGAACCACCCCGAAACCCCTGCATCCTGATACCGTCTTGAAGTAAGGGAAATCATCGGTATTGATATTATGCCGCCTAAAATATTCTGTACTTTTTCCGGCGCTTTGAAAACAGCAAGTACGATGCCGGTCAGTCCGAAAAAGATGTTGAGCAGCCAGTAGTCTTTCCGCGCCGTTTTTCCTTTGAATTGAAATGTATTCTTAAAATAATCTATGATCAGCTGGAACAAAATCATTCCTCCTTATATAGTTGCTGGTTTCTCCATTATACTAAAAAGATATTCCTGCATGAAATTTGTCCAAATGACGAAAGTTATCTCTTGAATTAAAATGAAAACACATTAAAACAGGAACTTAAACTTTATAAACCATTGAAAAGTTCGTGAATGGTGTTACAATAGTATTATTCTAAAATAAAAACACTCATATAATCGCAGTGATAAGGTCTGCAAGTTTCTACCGGACACCGTAAATGGTCCGACTATGGGTGAGCACATAATGGACTATATTGGAATTGATATTCTGTATCCATTCTATTGATCCCGAAATGATTGCTCATCCCATGGATGCGTACTTGTTTCGGGATTTTTTTATTTGGAAGCATGGTTTTAAAAAATGGCTGAGGTGAAAATAATGGAGAGTTTGAAAGAAAAAATTATATCAGAAGGCACAGCGCTTTCCGAATCGGTACTGAAAGTCGATAACTTTTTAAATCATCAGATCGACCCGTCTCTGATGCATGAAATCGGCGCTGAGTTCAAAAAACGGTTTGAGCATAAAGGCATCACAAAAATAGTGACCCTTGAATCTTCAGGGATTGCACCATCTGTCATGGCCGGACTGCTTATGGATGTCCCCGTCATATTTGCCCGTAAGAGACAGTCCCTCACTATGATCGACGGTCTGCTCACTTCAGAAGTCTACTCCTATACGAAACAGGAGACGAATAAAGTTTCTGTGGCACATAAATTTTTGGATCCGGAGGATTCCGTACTTATCATCGATGATTTTCTGGCGAATGGCCAGGCAGCTGAAGCTCTGATCGATATTGTAGACCAGGCCGGCTCGGAAATTGCCGGAATCGGAATCGTCATCGAGAAATCATTCCAGCCGGGAGGCAATGTGTTGCGGGAGAAGGGCTATCATGTTGAATCTCTTGCGCGCATCGCAAACCTTGAGGCAGGAAAAATCGAATTTGTTCAGGAAAAGGAGCATTCCAATGCAGATGTCTAAGACGAAATCCCTGTCGCTCGGACTCCAGCATGTTCTGGCGATGTACGCCGGCGCTGTCATTGTCCCACTCATCATCGGTGCAGGCATCGGCCTTTCCAACGCACAGCTTACCTATCTGATCGCCATCGATATCATGATGTGCGGTGTTGCGAGCATACTTCAGGTCTGGAAGAATAAATTCTCCGGAATCGGCCTGCCCGTCGTACTCGGCTGTACATTCACAGCCGTCGGTCCGATCATCGCCATCGGCAACTCATACGGCATTGAATCCGTCTACGGATCCATCCTCGTATCCGGACTCGCTGTCGTCCTCATCGCAAAATATTTCAGTAAAATGATCCGATTCTTTCCGCCGGTGGTTACCGGCTCCGTTGTTACCGTAATTGGTATAACACTGATCCCTGTCGCCTTCAATGACCTTGCCGGCGGACAGGGCAGTGAGGACTTTGCTTCACCGATGAATCTCGCCATCGGCTTTGGGACTTTATTCGCCATACTGATGATCTTCAGATTGGGGAAAGGATTCATCAAATCCATCGCCATCCTCATCGGTATCATGATCGGTACTGTTGTCAGCTCATTTTTCGGACTCGTGGATTTTTCCGCAGTCGGCGAAAGTTCCTGGTTCCATCTGCCGCAAGTGTTCTACTTCGGTATGCCGGAATTCCATCTCGCTCCGATCCTGACGATGATACTCGTTGCCATTGTCAGCCTTGTCGAATCAACCGGTGTATATTTTGCCCTGGGCGACATTACCGACAAGAAACTCAGTGAAGAGGACTTGAAACGCGGCTACCGTGCAGAAGGGCTCGCGATACTGTTTGGCGGGCTGTTCAACTCATTCCCGTATACGACCTTTTCCCAGAACGTCGGACTCGTCCAGCTTTCCGGCGTGAGAAGCAACCACATCATCTACATTGCAGGCGGTATGCTGGTAATGCTCGGGCTCGTACCGAAGATCGGTGCACTGACACTCGCTATCCCTACGCCTGTGCTCGGGGGTGCAATGCTTGCCATGTTCGGCATGGTCATCTCCTACGGTATCAAGATGCTTTCAAATGTTGATTTTGAGAAACAGGAAAACTTGATGATTGTTGCCATCTCAGTCGGCATGGGACTTGGCGTCACCGCAGTGCCGGAACTCTTTGCCGCGCTTCCTGACCGGGTTTCTGTTCTTACAGACAGCGGAATCGTGATGGGCAGTCTGACTGCCATCACCCTAAACATCGTTTTCAACATGAGAAAAGCACCATCGGTCGAAACGGATAAAGTTTCACGCAAACAGCAGGTTACAGGGTAACCTTTAAAGGCGCCTCCTTATGGAGGCGTCTTTTGTTTATGAAGTGAAAATTACAGGAATACACAAACCAGCACAACTTTCAGAGAGGAGAAATAAGAATGAAACGACTATTCATGGGGGCCGTATTCCTGATTGCAGGAATCGTCCATTTTCTAAAACCCGGTGCGTTCGCCAGGATCATACCTGCACTCGTCCCCTTCAAAATATTCTTCGCCTATTTCACAGGTGCGCTGGAATTCATATTCGGAACACTGCTGCTGCTGAATAAAGCAAGTAGCTGGCAGATCAGTGGTATGCAGAAATTCCTGTGGGCGGTATTCCCCGCCAATGTCTATATGTATACTCACCAGGAGCAGCTTGGGCTCGATAAATACCCGGCATGGGCACTGCTCGGCCGCCTGCCGCTGCAGCAGCTGTTGGTGGATATGCTCGAGGACGTAAAAAATTAGTTTCCATTATTTCAACGTCGGGAGTGTACCCCCCTCCTTTACAAAACAATGACCGGACTTTCATATGAAAGTCCGGTCATTTAATCTTCTACCTGTTTTCTACAGGTTCATGTTTCAGCAAATATCCCAAATACTTCGCAATTTCAAGCATACCATACTGTTTACCCACTTCTTCTGCATTGCTGTTATAGTTTGTGTTCGTGTTTATATCATAAGTGAATATATTACCCTCATGATCTCTGATGAATTCTATTCCGGCAATCTGAATATCATTATGCCGAAGTACTTTTTTGTACTTTTCAATGATTGGATCATCGAATCCTTTTATGATCTGGAACTTCGGCGCGTCACCCGCCTGATCACCAGCCGGGCAGAACAAGTCTTCCACCGAGCATGCATCTGCCGGGCACAGCTCGAATCCTCCTGAAGTATCGACCATGACAGCATATATGAATTCCCCGCCGACAAATTCACATCTTGTAATATAAGGTTCCGGTGATTCGATGAATGACTGGATCAGAGTGATGCCATCGACCGGTACTTCGAATTCATCACTTTCAACGTAACTCCGCAGTCCTTCGGTCGACTGGAACAGCTGCACTCCAAGTCCTTTTCCCGCCCTGTTATGCTTAGTGATGAACGGCCTGCCTTCAAATTTGAGTGACGCTTCAACTAATTGCTCCTTGCCCACACATGCAATAGTTTCCGGTGTCTTCACACCATATTTTTCAAGTTCCAGATACTGCCTGACTTTACTCACTTCAAGATCCAATGCCGCACTGCCGTTAATCACTGTTCTGCCATAGTGTTCCAGCCATGCCAGCACCGCATGTGCCAGTTCAGGCGCATATCTGTTCCCTCTGGTATGGGACGACGCACTCATCCTGTTGTAAAAGACACCTTCCGGCGGGACTTCATTTAAATCAACGGTCCCCCGGGTCAAGTTCCAATCCTCATAAGGGAGTCCAAGTTCTTCAAAGCGTTTATAGAGCGGAGCCGTCCACTCGGCGTTTTCATGAATGATATAAATTTTAGACATATACCCAACACCTTTCCACAACCCTCATCCAAAGCCGGATACTAAAAAATGCACTTTCCATATAAGAAAAGCGCATTCACCGGCTCATCTTATCTTCCAGACTTTAAAAGCCTGATGGAATTGGCACAGTATCATAATGACCTGATGCCGAGGTTTCAAAGGGCCATGTCCCTCCACCTCTCTGGATAAAAGTAAATTCATATTTAATTGCTAGGTTATAGAACATGATAAAGCAAGACATGGAAACAGTCAAACTACATCCACTATTTCATAAATGTTTTTTCATATTCGAAAAAACGTTCCACATTGTTATCATCAGCTATCACCGCTATATGACCGTCCGGACGGATCAGCATGACAGTGTTCTTTTCAATGCCCGCCCTTCTGGCTTCGGCCGTCCAATTGAATTCATGGAAATTAAGACCCGTGTCTTCTATAAAACGCCGCATTTCAGAACTGGTCTGACCGTAAAGATGATACTGGAAGTCCGTTCCGTCCAACGGTTCATAGTTGTCACCCTCGCCGTACTTCATCCATGGCAGACGGTCCCCCGCTTTTATCCTGCCTGCTCTGCCGATTGATAGCCCACTGTCCGCATAGTCTATATGGATTTGGGAAACCAGACGGAACATCTGCCGCCTCATTACTTTATACCGGATAATATTGGGTGCAACATTCGGTATGAATACATTTCGGACCGCTTCAGAAAACATCCCGCCCCCGATCATGCCTTTGAATACCCGATCCGTCGTACTGACAAGGAGCCTTGCAAACGGAATACGCTCAGCTTCATAGGAGGATAGGATCCTTTCGTCCATCTCACGTTTCATAACTTTGGCCAGTTTCCAGGACAGGTTCATCGCATCACCGATGCCTGTGTTCATCCCCTGTCCGCCTGCCGGACTGTGGATATGCGCTGCATCACCGGAAAGGAATACCCTCCCTTTCCTGAAATGCTCACTGGCTCTGTGGTGAACTTTGTAGGTTGAGAACCAGTTGATTGTTTCAGCTTTTATTCCGACATGGTTCTCCACGTATTCACTGACATCTTCGTACCGGGCATCTTCTTTCCTTCCGGCAACATGTTCCGGCACCAGGCCGATGATGCGGTGGGACCCCGACATCCTCACCGGCAGTACAAGTGCGAAGCCTTCTTTGGACATATGGATTTGCACACCATCCGCTTCAACGCCGCTCATCACATCGGCGACAAAGAACACTTCCTCATACGTACCTCCGGGAAAGTCATAGCCCATCTGCTTTCTGACATTGCTCCCCGGTCCATCACAGCCGCATAAATAACCATATTCATACGTTTCTGTTTGTTCACCATCGGATATGACAGCTTTGACTTTATCATCTGTTTCCTCGTAGCCGACCAGCTCCCGGTTCCATTCGATTTCAATATTCTTCTCCTGCAAGTATCGGATGATGATCCGCTCATGCTCGTCCTGCGGCAGACTCAATACAAATGGAAAACGGCTGAGCCCCTTTCCAATACTTCCAAAATCAAACCCGGCTCTTCTTTTTCCATCGTTGAAAATGGCAATATTGTCAGCGATGATCCCCCGCTCTACCATCTCTTCGGCAAGACCGAACGAATCATATAATTCAAGCGTCCTCGCATGGACGACCATCGCCCGTGATTCTTCCCCGGGGCCATCCGCTTTATCTATAATCCTGAATGGAATCCCATGCCGCTCAAGACCGACCGCTATTGCAAGTCCGGTCGGGCCGGCACCGGCAATCAACACTTCGTTTTCCATATCATCAACCCCATTTAACTGATTACTTGCCTCTTCCCTCTACAGCGCCCTCATATGCTTCCCTGACCTGTATCATCTCTTCTGGAAAATCCGTCATTATCGCTTCAACGCCCAGTTCAAAGAACTGTTTGGCACTCTCTTTGTCATTTACCGTCCACACGCGTACCTTATCTTCGGTTTTACGTATACGCTCCATTTTTTTCAGTACCGCCTTATAAGAAAGATGTACAGCATCCAATTTCAGCGTATTGATATAATCATAAATGATTGCCGGGACTTTCTTATTTAGCCACGCGATTCTCGCATTCGGATCTATCGTCTTCATCCTGATCAGCGTCGGCAGATGGAAGGAGGAATAAACAACCTTGTGTTCGATTGAAAACCCGCTCACCATCGCATCCACTTTTTCTTCAATGCCTTCATATAAAACTTTGTTCGTCTTGAGTTCAATATTCAGTTCTATATCATGCCGTTCTGCAAGTTCGAGTACTTCCTCCAAAGTGGGGACCTTTTCATCATCCCATGCCTCTTCATATGCCGGGAAGTCCTTATACCTCACTCCTGCGCTCAATTTCCGGACCTGCTCGAGCGTCATATCCCTGATCATGCCTTCACCGTCAGTCCTACGTTCCACATATTCATCATGGATTACGACCAGTTCACCATCCGATGTCATATGCACGTCAACCTCCAGGCCGTCCACACCCATCTCGAGCGCCTTTTCAAAAGCCAGCATCGTATTCTCAGGGTAAGTCCCCATGGCACCTCTGTGCGCGTATATTTTAGTCATTATCCTTCACACTCCATTTAAATTAAAAAAGAGGATAAACATTCTCATGCTCATCCCCCCTGCCAGCATCCACTGTCTCAGTCACAGGTTCAATTATATTTACCCAATGTATTTTTAATCAAACCCGCTTTTGCAACTTTATCGGCAGCTTTAGTTATACCACTGCCTACTATGACAACAGAAGGATTCAGGTGCATGTAATCCTCCAAGTTGGTTTCATCAATTCCGCCGGCGACGTATATGTTAAAACCTGTATCTTCCAATTCAGTGAAAAAAACATCCATTACATCATGCTTGTTCTGCTGATCTTTACCGATGTGTGCACTGACGGAAGTGACCCCGGCCACTTTCAATGCATCAAAGATTTCCGGTTCTTTATTGTTCAACAGATCTACTACGACTTCCTTATTTGCTTCCTGTGCAGAATCCAGGCAGGCTTTGATTGTATTGATATCGGCAAAAGACATGACAGTAATGATATCCGCACCGTATTCGAAGGCCATCGCACTTTCGCTTTTTCCCGCGTCACATATTTTCATATCGGCCAAAACCGACTTTTCCGGATATTTATCCTTGACGTCACTGACAATTCTTAGACCGTATTCTTTTATGACCCCGGTCCCGACTTCGATGATATCCACCGAGTCGTGGACTTGTGCCAGTATGTCAAAGCAGCCATCATACGATAACCTGTCGAGTGCAACCTGCAGTTTCATGTTCATCCCTCCCTGATGCATCATTTGAACGTTTCGAAACCAGTGTCACTGAATGAAACGATTTCCTCAATGTATCTGTCAAATATACCGGTTTCGACCACTCCCGGGATATTGAGGAGATCATGCTGCAATGCAGATAGATCGGCAATCATTCCATAAGTGCAGTCAATAATGAAGTTTTCGTTATCCGTTACGAATAAACCATCTTGACCATTGCGCATTTTCGTCCCGGCACCGGTATTTTCCAGAAGCCTGCGTGTCATTTTGAAGAGATATTTATTCACCTCGACCGGAATTCGGACATTGGTGAAATCCGCAACCTTTTTATCCTCGTGCGCAACAATAATGATATTTTTGGAGAAGTAATCGACCTGTTTCTCACGGAGGAGTGAGCCTCCTCCCCCTTTCACCACAATACCTTCTTCCGTAAACTGGTCCGCCCCGTCTATGGACACATCGATGGAATCAGCATCGAAAATGACTTCAAGACCCAGTTTCTTCAATGCTCTTTCCGTTTTTACGGACGTGGACAAAAAACGGACAGCAAGGTTGTTGTCATCCATATGTGCTTTCATCACAGGCAGATACCTTTCGATGGTAGACCCTGATCCCATACCAACAGTACTGCCATCTTTTATATATTGATTCAAATATTCAAAGGCATTTTCCATTTATTCGGCACCCCCTGCCATCATATCAGGAATAATGAAGACAAGCCCCGGTATGAATGCAATCAGCAGCAGCACTGCAATGATGATCAGCAGGTACGGGATCACTGCAATGAACGACCGTTCTATCGATAGTCCGGCGATTTTACCTGCAATCAGCAGACACAGTCCGTACGGCGGTGTTGCCAGACCGACTGCAAGAGTGATAACGACGATCAGCCCCAGGTGAACCGGATCGATTCCGAAGGCTTCTGATGCCGGAAGAATTATGGGTACAAACAGTATCATTGCCGGAATCGCATCCATGAATG
>CAYTIR010000004.1:62524-75315 GCA_964437955.1 uncultured Staphylococcaceae bacterium | reverse complement strand
TTTTATCAATATGTTCATCCAACAGGACATTTTTATTTTTTTGTTTTTCATGTTGTGTGCTGTGCGTTTTGTTTTGTTCGCCTCGTTTCAGCGACAAGTAATATTTTACCAAGCCATCAGTTCTGTGTCAACGATTTGATCAATAAATATATTGTACTTTTATACCCGTATAACAAAAGGCAGCGCTGATGCGCTGCCTGAAAGGGTTTATGACCTATTATTTTTTTCTTTTCCCATCTTTTTCTGCCATTCTGGTCTCATTTTTATACTTCATGCTTTTTCTTTTCTTTGTCTGGGACTCCTCTTTCTTCTTCTGGGTTTCTTCTTGTTTTCTCAATTCTTCTCTCTTTTGTTCATTAATGTCACTTTTCGTCACCCTGCCCCGTTCCTCTTTCTCATTTTCAGATGCTTCTATATAGCCAGGCAATGTTAGAAGCTGATATGCGTTACATATGATAAGAGTGAACACCGACCTGTATATCCATGATGTATCTTCTACACTCAGGAATGGTATGAGGGTAACCGAAGTCATGAATACCATATAGAAGAGAGACGGAATAAAGATGTTTGTATCCTGCGCGGATTTATTCTTCATCATTGCTACTATGAATGCTGCTGCAATGACCAGAATAGGTATCCAGATGAAACTCCATACCTGGCCTGATTCCAATCCGAATCTATAGAATCTTAGATAGAAGAGGTCGAAGATTGCATACATTACGAGCAGAAGCTGAACGTATGGCCAAATCCTGCCGAATATACCCATGCCAAGCGGATGGAGGAACAGATATATGAAGAAAGCCACCTGACTGACCGTCGCTATGAGTAATCCGTAACCCAAAAACCAAACGAGTCCTGCGAGAAATTCACCGATCTGTCCCTGAAACAAATATTGGGTAACATTATCGTATTCAGTGATCAGACTGACCACTGCAGTAATAATCATCCCCAGCAAAAGTGTTTTCAAATAAAACTTAACTAAATATTTTGATGTCATGCCTTTCTTTCCTCCGCCTATTCACTTTGCTGGATTACGTTTTCAGCTATTCTCTGGTATGCTTTTCCAATTTCATCATCTTTATAGACTGATGGTGCGAAATCTGATTCATCCCAGTCCGGCTGGCCGAGCGGCAGCTGGCCGAGCAATGGCACTTCCAATTCCTGCGCAAGCTTGTCTCCGCCGCCTTTGCCGAAGATATATTCTTTTTCACCTGTGTTCTTACTTTCAAAGTAACTCATGTTTTCAATCACGCCGATGATATCATGATCTGTATGCTGTGCCATCGCACCAGCCCTTGCAGCTACAAATGCTGCGGTAGGATGCGGTGTTGTTACAATGATTTCTTTACTGTGCGGCAGAAGCTGGTGTACATCCAATGCTACATCACCAGTACCCGGTGGCAGATCAAGAAGCAGATAATCCAACTCTCCCCATCTGACTTCGTCAAAGAAACTGTTGATCATCTTACCGAGCATCGGGCCCCTCCATATAACCGGAGTATTCTCCTCAACAAAGAAAGCCATAGATATCACTTTTACACCGAAACGCTCTACCGGAATCAATGTTTTATCTTCTATTTCTGGTTTATCGGTGATTCCCATCATATCCGGGACGCTGAAACCATATATATCCGCATCAATCAAACCGACTTTTTTCCCTTTATTGGCAAGAGCAACCGCCAGGTTTACCGCTACTGTGGATTTGCCTACGCCCCCCTTACCTGATGCGATGGAGATGAATTCCGTATCGCTTTCTTTGAAACGGTTCTCAACTTCACTTCCTGCTGTACCGCGGTGACGTTCAATCGTTTCTTCATCCAGTTCATCGAATCTGAGACCCACTGAATCAGCCCCCGCTTCTTTAACCGCATTTACAATCTTCATCTGCAGATCCAGCTGTTCCTGTCCGCCCAGACGTCCGATTGCAACCTTTACGCTGACATGATTTTTTTCTTCTTTTACACTGATTTCCCGAATACCCTCTGTCTCGGAAATTGGTACATTCAGTATTGGATCATTTATATTACCCACGATTTCTTCTACTTGATCTCTAGTGATCATTAAAAATTCTCCTTTGCGCCTATCGTTAATATATACATGATAACATAACATCTTCTATATATAATCAAAAAAAGATCCAGACACTTTATACATAAAGTGTCTGGATCTTATACTCTCGTTCTATACTTTACTGCTGATTGCTATTGTCTTCTTTTTGTACTTTGTCTTCAAATTTATGCAGTTGCTTTTCAGCAAATGATTTGCCGCCGATACCGAAACTGATTGCGAAAGCAATTGCCGCTGCACCCAGGATGAACAGGAATGCAAGGTTGACAATGCTTTGTGCAAAGTTCAGCTGATCGAGTGTCATGAATACAGCAACGATGATTAACAGATATTTGGATATTTCTCCGATAAACGCATTACCTGTACTCTTAGTAATTACAGTCGACAGCAGATTGCCTCCGACAAAACCAAGCGTCAGGATAATAAGTGCAGAAATCACTAATGGTATATAGGCAATGATTGCCGTACCGATTGTGTTGAATACTTCCAGGTTAAGAACAGTCAATGCCTGTACCACGAAGAATAATCCAATAAGTACAGCTACTACTGTTCCAAGTGCACTCGGAATATCGATTCCTTCTTTTGATTTGTCTCCAAAATTGACATAAGAGTTGAATTTGCTTACATTCAGGCTCTTAAGCAGGTTTGTTACAAGTTTGCCCAGGATCTTAGCCAGATACAGACCAAGCAGAACCAGTACGCCTGCAACAAACAACCTTGGAATGAAATTGAGTACTGCAGTCATCATCTCTCTGATAGGATCAGAAACGGACTTCATGTTCAACGCATCAAACACTGGCGGCAGGAACAGGATGAATACTAAGAAATAGGCAAGTTTGCCGAGGGTCGAAATCAACCCTTCCGATTCTTTCTTCGCTTCGTCCGGACTGCTCAGTCCTTTTTTCTGCAGCCATTTGTCAAAACCGACTGCCTTAAGACCTTTAACAATAACAGTTTTAACTATAACTGCGATAATCCAAGCTACGAGTAAAAACAGAATTGCACTGATAAGACTTGGAATGAAGGCAATAATACTGTTTAATACCGACATGAATTGATCTCCGATGTTGCTCATGTATAACTCCTCCTTAATTATGTTCTATTTCCTTATAACCTATCTAAAATGATAATAAACGGAATATCACAATTTTTTTATTTCATTTTACCTTTTTTTCAAATCCTCCCCCTTTTTGCTTAAACATTTTAAAATTGGATATATGTAGAGTATTACCTGGAGAGGACTTGAACAGAAATGAATCTAACCCTTATGCAATATTTCGAATGGCATTCACCCGATGACGGAGATCACTGGAATCGTTTATCAAAAGAAGCCTTTAAAATTAAAGAATCAGGATTTGATGGAGTCTGGCTCCCACCCCCGACAAAAGCAGACCATCCATCCAATCCCGGCTATGCCGTTTATGATGTGTATGACCTTGGTGAATTTGATCAAAAAGGAAGCATCAGGACCAAATACGGCACAAAGGCACAACTTCAAAGCGCAATTAAAGCCTGCAAAGATGCAGACCTTCTCGTCTACCTTGACCTGGTAATGAATCATAAAGCAGGTGGAGATGAGAAAGAAACCTTCAAAGTCATTGAAGTTAAGCAGGATGACCGTGAGGATGAAATCTTAGACCCTTTTGATATAGAAGGATATACTTATTTTGATTTTCCTGGACGTGACGGAAAACACAGTGACTTTAAATGGAATTTCAACCTTTTCACTGGAGTTGACTATGACGCCCGGGAAGACCGTAATGGAATATTCAAGATTATCGGGGAAAATAAAGACTGGAGTGACAACGTTGATGATGAATACGGCAATTATGATTACTTGATGTATTCAGATATAGACTATTCACATCCCGTTGTACAAGAAGAAATGATCCGGTGGGGAAAATGGCTGACGGATGAATTAGGTGCGGACGGGTACCGGCTGGATGCAGTAAAGCATATCGACAGCAGCTTCATAAGAAGATTCATTGAAGAAGTGACTGAGCATTCCTCAAAAGACCTTTATTTCTTCGGTGAATATTGGAATCCTATGCTTGAGGCAAACGAAGACTTCCTTGAGGATGTGGAGTTTGATATTGATCTGTTTGATGTGAAGCTTCATTATAATTTTTTTACAGCCGGGGAGAAAAAGGAACAATACGACTTGACGAGAATTTTCGATAACTCACTTGTAAAAGAGAGCCCGTGGAATGCAGTGACGTTTGTGGACAATCATGATACACAGCCTGGAGAATCCCTGGAATCTTTCGTAGCGGGCTGGTTCAAACAATCCGCCTATTCTTTGATTCTTTTGAGGCAGGATGGATATCCATGTGTGTTTTACGGAGATTATCACGGGATTAATGGAGAATATGATATAGAGGGAAGGAAAGAAAGCATCGACGTACTTTTGACAGCACGCCAAAAACTGGCATATGGCAAACAGGAAGATTATTTCGATCACCGCAATACGATTGGCTGGGTCCGGTACGGCGATGAGGACTTCGCGCACTCGGGCTGTGCAGTCGTAATATCAAATGGATTGGAAGATGGGTATAAAGACATGTATGTCGGAGCCCACCGCAGTGGAGAAGTCTGGGTGGATTATACAGGAAACAGAAAAGACGAAGTCGTAATCGATGATTCGGGCAGCGCAAAGTTTTATGCCAGCACTCAATCCGTCAGCGTGTATGGACAAAAATAAAATGAAAAATAGAAAGTCTGATATGAGTTTCCATGAAAAAACACTTTCCATTTGAGTGCTTAACCACTCAAATGGAAAGTGTTTTTATTGCGTAGGAATGTGTTCACCGGCGAGTGTCCGCATGTTTCTGATCTATATTAATGATGATTATCTTGTATGATCATATTCCATCAATGAATTCAACTTGTCGGAACCTGCATTTTCTATGCCGAGCTTCCCAAGCGTTACACCTTCTTTGGAATAATCCCGTTCAAGCAATACACTGGTCAATGTAATGACAGCATCCATAACAGGTGTCCCGACACCAACTTCATCACCGATACTTGCCCAAAGGACAAGACCATTTGATACATCTTCTGTTACATACCTGTTCTCCAGGTTCGTCGGTCCCAATATATCTTTAAGCACCGGGGATTGATTATATTGTTTCTGGAGTGAATCTGATTCTTCGAAGTAACCGCTTCTCACACTGCGTTCTGATTTCGTAATCGCTTCAAAACCGAGCGCTTTGCATATCTGTTGTCGTTCTTCATCAATTTTGTGTATGACATTCACAGTATGTTCAGTAATCCCTTCTTTATACAGGTGAAAATCCTCCCCCGCATGATCGATCCGGCCTGCATTAAGTATGGACGGTCCCGGATGGCTTTCTGGATTTCCATTATTCAGAGTCGTCTCTATAATATTCTTTGCCGGCTTTAGATGATCATACATGCGACCCAGCACTTCCAGCATCTCTTCCGTATGCCGGGAAGGGTACGCCGCAAAAAGATTATGCTCATTATATGAAATCAGTGATGCTTCATTTGTCACTTCGTTATATCTTGATGCATACGTGAGGGACATTGTCTCTCCCACTTTTACATCAACATTCATTTTCATGTTATTCAGGACCCTTTTGAACCTCATGCTGCTCATTGCGCTTGCACTGTTGATCAATACATATTGGCCGTCCTCCAGATAAGGGGCAATCTTTTCAGCTATCGGCTCTACAGCAGGGGCTGGGATGGTCAGCATGATTACATCTTTATTTTCAACCGCTTCTTTAACATCTCTCGTAAACTTATGGATTTTGACAGGTTTTCCATTAAAATTGATTACACCCGTCTCTTCAATTTTACTTAAATCATTTTTTGAATTCACGGATTGATGCAAAGTGACATCATGTCCTTTTTCCGCCATATCCGCTGCGGCAGTAATACCACCGTTTCCTGCCCCGAAAATACTAATTTTAAGTGCCATATCGATCCCCCTATCCATTGATTTGGTATACTGTTTCACCATCTATGACTGTTTTTGTTACTTTAGCTTCCAATAAATCATCGGGCGCCACCTGCATGACATCCCTGTCAAAGATGGCAAAATCAGCGTAAAAGCCTTCATTTATCCTTCCTGCCCTGTCTCCTTTATAGACAATTTCAGCAGCATTTGATGTGTACATTTTGAATGCTTCAAACCGGCTCACCCGCTCACTTTCATTATACACTCCAAAATCACCTTTGCGGGTAACAAGTGTATGGATTCCAAGCATAGGATTGACATCTTCTATCGGCGCATCAGAAGAACCTCCAAGAGTCAGTCCTTTACTCTGCAAAGTTTTAAATGCATATAGATATTTTGTACGATCCATACCGATATATTCTTTTACCCATGGCATATCAGACGTCAGGAAAGTCGGCTGAATATCACATATCACGTCAATTTCAGCCATACGCCGGATCAGGGATTCATCAAGAAGACTGCAATGGATCAGCCGATCATGTTTCCCTTTAGGTGCAGGGTGTTTTTCTATCGCATCAAGCACCATTTCACATGCCTTATCCCCAATCATATGGACCGCAATTGCATCACCATTCCCTCTCGCCTTCTGAACCATCGCTTCAAGCTTCTCACGGGAATGGATCTGAAGCCCATGGTCATGTGTGCCTTCGTAAGGTTTCTTTAGAAGCGCTGTCTTGCCGCCGAATGCACCGTCAATGAAAATTTTCATGGCATCCTTTTCAATCCAGTCTTCCAGATAGACCGGGTCGTCCTCTATCATCCGGGAGTATACTTTCTCATTCCTCAGCAAATTGACCCTGAATTTTTTCTTATCCGGCCCGATAGTTGCCAAATATGCTTTAAAAGGCATCTCATAAGGCCCATAGTTTGACATATCTTCTGTATGGGCCCCGGCAATGCCGTAACTGTACATATGCTCGATGGCTGTATCGAGATCACCGGAGAGGGATTCAACATTGTCATCCACCGTCTGATCTCTTATAAGGTCAAATGCAGTGTCGTATACCCATCCGGTCAACTCCCCCTCCCCGTCCCTTTCAAAGTAACCGCCTTCGGGATCTTCCACATTCTGATCGATTCCCAGAAGTTCCAAAGCCTGTGTATTTACAAAGCCGGCATGGTGACAAACCCGCGTCACGAGCGTCGGCTTATCTGTGAGTTCATCCAATTCATGCCGGTCCATGCGGTATTGGTCATCAAGGTTATTCTCATCATAGCCCAGGATCAGGCTCCATTTATGATCTGTACTGAAAGTCTCAATCAGATGCTTCATTTCCTCAATATCATCTATATGATGCAGTGCCAGGGATTTGAGCTTCTTGCCAAGCATGATCAGGTGGATATGGGAATCTGTCAATGCAGGGAGCATCGTCTGCCCTTCCAAATCGATTTTGATATCCGCTTCAGCCATCAGTGCCTGCGGTGATCCGGTTTTCAAAATCCTGCCTTTATCAGCCAGAACCGCTTCTGCCTTCTCGCCTTCACGGTTCATCGTATATATGTTGCCGTTATAGTACAGTGTTTTCACAAGACCCCTCCTAGAAAAAAATACTTCATATATAGTTTATATGAAGTATCTCTAATCCTACACTAATTTTATTCATCTTCGTCATCTTTACTGAGTTCCTGGCTCCGGCTTGCTGCTGCATTAAGTGTCTTGGATAGGATTTCTTTAATACTGTCGCCATCCAGCGCATCCAGTCCTGCTTCTGTCGTTCCCCGTTTGGAAGTGATGTTCTTCCTGAGCTGGCTGAACGGCAGCTCTGAATCCTCCACCATTTTACCAGCACCGATAACAAGATTTGTAGTAAGGAAAAGTGCTTCTTTCTCACTGAAACCAAGTTCCATCAGACTTTCTGCATATTTTTCATATATATAATAAAGGAACGCAGACCCGGAACCTGTCGCAGCTGTAATGTTATGCATCTCATCCTCTTCAACAACGACCGTCGTTCCAAAGCTTTTCATCAGCTCGACCAATTCGTCTTTATTAGGGAAATTCTGTGAATACGTGATTCCGCTGACAGAATGCTGCACCATGGCATTTGTATTCGGCATAATTCTCGCAATCGGGTTCTCAGTCTTCAATTCACGCTTGATCGTTTTAATCTGAGTCCCTGCCATGACAGACACTATTTTTGTCTTTTCTTCGAGGTGCGGCCTGATTCTTTTGGCTACATCAGGGAAACTCTGCGGCTTGCTTGCAAGGATGACATAATCCGCTCCATCGAGCAGCTCTACATCATCGTAGGACACCTTGACACCGAGGTTCTCCTTGAAGAACATTATTTTCTCCTGCTGGCTTCTGCTTGTTAAATATATCTGCTCCGGTTTTACAACTTGATTTTCAATCATGCCGATAAAAATGGCACTTGCCATATTTCCCGCACCATAAAAGACAATTTTCATCGAATCAACTCCATTTAATTTTTTTCGCAACAGTTCCTATCATAACAAACTGAATAAAAAAATCAAAAATCGATAAATATTCATGCATGGATAAAGAAAACGATACCGATATAATGCAGTGTGCTGCCGGCAATGATGAAGAAGTGCCAGATCATATGAAAATATTTACGGGTCTTCTGGGCATAGAACCACGCACCCACTGTGTACGCCACACCGCCGAGGGCAAGCATGAGCAGAAACATCCAGTGTGTGTTGGCAATGATACTCGGGAAGAAGATCACTGCCATCCACCCCATGATCAGATAGAAGGTCAGACTGACTTTTGAGTTCACTTTCGGACTCAGCACTTTATATAGTATGCCGAGTATCGCTGCAGCCCATTGAATGGACAGAGTGACAATCCCCCACGTGCCGCCGATGACTGAAAGTGCGACCGGCGTATAGGTTCCAGCGATGGCTACATAAATGAGGCTGTGGTCCAAAAGCCGCATGATATATTTATGCTGGGTATTATGCGCCATGGAATGGTACAGCGTCGATGTCAGGAACATCAGCAAGATGCTTATAACAAATATCGAACCGCCCGTCGCATGCAGTGCACCACCCTCTTCATACATATAGATGGCAGTGAAAGGCAGCATGAATATGAACAGCATTGCGGCAACACCGTGGCTCACACTGTTTCCGACCTCTTCGCCGAAAGAAAGGGGCACGATGTTCCTCAGTGACCCTTCCAGTTTTTCAGTCACTTTCCCCTTTTCCCGGGGCCATCCAGTCTCTGTTTCATTCTTGTGTAACGTCATACAATCCCTTCAGCTTTAAGGTCATTATATGCCGTTTCGATACTGTCTTTCCCTATTTTATTTTTCAATGGTGAAAATTCACCTTTGCGGTCCACCTGCAGTGTCATGTGTTTATCTGCATGACGGAAGGCGTCAAAGTAGAACTTCTCAAATTTCAGCACTTCATCTTTGACCACCAATAGATCTTTATTAAGATGCTCGAGCTTTTTCAATGCCAGGTGATAAGGCATTTTTTCCTTTGCCACTTTATCCAGGTAATCCATCCCGAATACATGGATGCCGATGTTGCCGTTTTGGAACTGTTCTCCTGCTCCCTCCGGCAATTCCGTATATTCGACCACACTCTTCTCTCCATTGACCAGGCTCAGCCGACCGACGCTCTCCCCTGACTTCGGCAGTATCGATTTTGAAGTTACATCATTATTCTCACTGACATGGAGACCCAGCAGCACCGGGTCAAGCACTTTGACCACTGCGTTATCCACATTATTCATGAACACATGTCTGATTCCCCGTGACTGCATGTCTTCCAGCATGCCACTTGCCTGGAGGGCGCTGAAGATACCGCCGTTACCATTTGGAGTCAGCATGATTTCCTTGTTTTCCGTCAACAGCAATTCGCCGTCTTTGGACAGAGCCGGAAAATGTTCCTGGCGGAAGAAATGGATGTTTTCAGTTTCAAATCCGAAATGATTGTGTCTGGAGAAGAAATCCAGAGTTTCTGTATGGTTAATATCACTTGTCATGATATACCAGTGAATCGGCTGCCCCGCTTCATGCTCAGCAGATTTGATCTGTCTTGCCTGAAGTTCAAACAAAGATGTCCCGTCAAAGGAAAATGTCCCTTTTGGACCAGGGTGCTCGAGTCTGGTTCCCTGACCGCCTGCCATGAGCAGCGCTGCCACTTCACCATTTTTCACTGCTTCTTTTGCAATGTTTGTAACGTCTTCTATATCCACGTCTGATTTACTTACGAAAGGGACTTCCTCAACCTTTGTCATATCCACAGGTTCCGGATTCACATATACCTCTTCATACGTTTCTCTGATTTCATCCAGAGGCAATGTTTTAAATTGCGTTTCCACTTTCTGCTGATAGTTTTCAGCCAGTTTTTCAAATTGAGGGATCCATTTAGTTATCATTACTTTGCCTCCATACGTTTATTAACTCCATTATAATCCAAGTGCAGTCCCTCTGTAAAAACAAACATCAAAAAAACAGGTCCTGCCACCAGGACCTGTCATCTTCATTTATTCAGAAATCACTCGCTTGATGAGCTCTATATTCACTTCATTCTCACCAATTTTGTAGTTATCCAGTATTTTCTGTTTTACATCTTCTACATTTTCCCTGTTTGAGTGGATGACTGCGAGTGTGTCACCGGCCTCAACCCGATCTCCGACTTTCTTTTCAAGCATGAGACCTACCGCAAGGTCGATCACATCTTCTTTTGTCTGTCGTCCAGCACCAAGCATCGCTGAAGCGACGCCGATTTCTTCGGCTGAAATTTCTTCTACGTAACCAGAAGTGCCAGCTTTCACTTCAAATTTATGTGCCGCCTGCGGAAGCCTGGAGACATCATCCACCACCGAGGCATCACCACCCTGGTTGGACAGGAATACTTTGAATTTTTCCAGCGCCTTACCGTTGTCAATGACTTCCTGAAGCTTTTCTTTCGCTTCATCAAGTGTCTCCGCTTTACCGCCGAGCACTGTCATTTGTGCACCTAGCTCCAGGCAGAGTGCTGTAAGGTCTTCAGGCCCTTCGCCTCTGAGCGTTTCAATCGCTTCTTTGACTTCAAGGGCGTTCCCTATTGCATAGCCGAGCGGTTCTGCCATGCTTGAAATGATGGCCATCGTGTTTCTGCCTACATTATTGCCGATGGACACCATCGCTTTAGCAAGCGCCTCAGCATCCTCCTCAGTTTTCATGAATGCACCGTCGCCTGTTTTGACATCCAGGACGATGGCGTCTGCCCCTGCTGCAATTTTCTTACTCATAATTGAACCTGCAATCAGAGGAATCGAGTTTACTGTCGCAGTCACATCACGCAATGCATAAAGTTTTTTATCCGCCGGCGTAAGATTCCCTGATTGTCCAATCACCGCCACTTTATCACGGTTGACGATATCTGCGAATTCCTGTTCTGAAATTTCAACATGGAACCCTTCCACCGCTTCCAGCTTATCGATTGTACCGCCGGTATGACCGAGGCCGCGGCCGCTCATTTTTGCAACCGGCACATCAAGGGCTGCCACGAGCGGTGCCAGCACGAGTGTCGTTGTATCTCCCACACCGCCAGTGGAATGCTTATCCACTTTAATACCGTCAATTGCCGACAGGTCGATTTCATCCCCGGACTTGACCATGGCCATCGTGAGAATCGCCCGTTCTTCCTCCGTCATATCCTGGAAGAAAATGGCCATCATCAAACTGGACACTTGGTAATCAGGTATATCTCCATTTGTATAACCTTCGATGAAGAAATCAATTTCTTCTTTCGTCAGCGCACCGCCGTCACGTTTCTTCGCAATTAGATCCACCATTCTCATCACTTACACATCCTTTATCAAGCCTTTTTATCACCCGTTGAATGCCTGTCCCTTGCATCCATATAAAAATCGATTAACCTCTGCGATGTTTTGTCCCAGGCATATCCCATCGCTTCTTCACGCGCATTCCGTTTCATCCGGCTGAGCTTCTCTTCATCTTCCAATACCTCCACAGCACGGATCATGCTTTCCAGATCTTCATTCTCATAAAGCATTCCGTTCACACCATCAGTAACCTGTTCGTTCGTTGGTCCACTTTTTGCAGCGATTAATGGAAGCCCTGAAGCCATGGACTCTAGTATTACGAGCCCCAGTGTTTCAGATACAGAAGGGAATATGAACGCATCACCTGAAGCGAAAGCTTTGGACAGCTCTTCTCCATGCATGAACCCAGTGAAAATAGTATTTGTACCTTCAAATCTTTTTTCTATGCTCGAACGCGCCGGGCCATCTCCAATGATTGCGAGACTGATATCATCACGCGCTTCAAGGAGAGGGATGATTTTATGGATTTCTTTCTCCACCGCCAACCTTCCACTAAATACCAGTAATTTATTGTCCGGCTTGCCATCTGTCAGTCTGTAGCGCATCGCGTCATCTTTGAAATCCGGGTTGCGGTTGATGACATCCACGCCTCTCGGGATGATATCCAGCCTTTTTATTCCCTCGGCTTCCAGTTCATCCCGAATTGCTTTGGATGTCACAAGATTGAGGTCTGCATTTTTATGATTACGTCTGATATACCACCAGAGCA
Organism: uncultured Staphylococcaceae bacterium; assembly: GCA_964437955.1. Lineage (GTDB taxonomy): Bacteria > Bacillota > Bacilli > Staphylococcales > Salinicoccaceae > Salinicoccus. Next base: position 62,748 of record CAYTIR010000004.1, on the reverse strand, counting down.
AAGGTTTTGCAGGCTTATAGATTTTGTAATAATCCAGGTACTTCGGAAGATGTGTATGGTATGAAGAGACGAGTGGAATATTCAGTTTCTGCGCTGCTTTTACAGCACTCGTTGCAAGCAGGACAGGATTGACTGCATGCACAACATCCGGTTCAAAATCCTTTAATATATGATATACCTTCCGGGATGGGAATCCCCATTTGCGGTATCTGTAAAAAGGGAAA
>CAYTIR010000004.1:47941-62514 GCA_964437955.1 uncultured Staphylococcaceae bacterium | reverse complement strand
CATGTACTCCCAAGTCAGGTGCGATGACCAGGACTTCATGTCCTTCCCGCATAAAGTAATCAATGGCTTTTGTCAGTCTGGTCACAATACCATCTGTCGATGGCAAAAATGTTTCTGTGACAATCGCTATCTTCATGCCATTACCTCTTTCTTTATTTCCATGTGACTTTAGGCAGCACATTATCCACAATGATACGGTCTTTATGTTCAAGTGCTTCCTGCAGGATTTCTTTAAGGACATCCTGAGTCAGGAGGTGCGGTTCAAGACCGAGATCGATGAGGTTGGTATTTACTGCATTGTAATAATGGTCTTCATTCTCAACGCGCGGGTTTTCAATGTTTGCAAGTTTCGCGTCGATGCCAAGATCCTTGGCAGCATCTCTCGTCTTTTCAGCCAGGTCCTGTACAGAGAAGGATTCAGTGAATTGGTTGAACACGCGGAATTCACCTTGGTCTGCAGGGTTCTCAGCTGCGATTTCTATACAGCGTACTGTATCTTTGATGTGCAGGAATGCACGCGTTTGTCCTCCGGAGCCGTAAACTGTCATATCATGGCCGATTGCAGCCTGGACCAGGAAGCGGTTAAGCGCTGTTCCAAACACACCGTCATAATCCAGTCTGTTTGCAAGGAGTGGATCTTTCTTAGTTTCTTCAGTATTCAGCCCGTAAACAATACCCTGGTTCAGGTCTGTGGCACGGATACCCCAGATTTTACAGGCAAACATGATGTTATGTGTATCATGAACTTTTGTAAGATGGTAGAAAGAGCCTGGCTGCTTAGGGAATGGCAGCGTATCTTTTCTTCCTTTGTGTTCAATTTCAATGTAACCTTCTTCGATGTCGATATTCGGCTGACCATATTCACCCATAGTTCCCAGTTTGATCAGGTGGCAGTCGGGTTCGAATTCCTTAATTGCATATAAAACGTTGAGGTTGCCCAATACGTTGTTCTGCTGTGTATAGATCGCGTGTTCACGATCGATCATGGAGTAAGGTGCTGAACGTTGTTCTGCAAAGTGGACAAATGCTTCCGGCCGTTCATTTTTGAATACGAGGCTAAGGAAGTCATAGTGATTGAGATCACCTTCATAGACTTTGATTTCTTTACCTGTAAGTTCTTTCCATTTAGCGACACGATCTTCCAATGAGGCAATCGGTGTAACTGAGTTGGAATGTAGTTCATCATCTATTTTACGTCGAACCATATTATCCAGAATAGTTACTTCGTGCCCTTTTTCAGAAAGATAGAGTGCAGTCGGCCACCCGCAGAAACCGTCTCCTCCAGCTACAATAATTCTCATTTGAACATCCTCCGATTCAAGTGTTATTTAATTAATTCATAGTATACCGCAAGTATACATACTTCATTATAAAGATGTTTGCTAAATGTCACAAATCTTTTATGATTTGAAGCTTCAAAATTGTGTCAATGATGTAAATTTCGAGATTCCATTTAATGAAAACGGCACCTGAAATTCACTCCAGATGCCGACGATGCTATTTTGCTGTAGCTGTCCACTCTTTACTGTTCCGGTATCTTTTCACGTGTGCGTATATATTTTCCGCAGCATAATCCTGGTTCGTATATACAGTCACATCGAAGTATGTGCCGTGATCCGGAAGTTCTTCAGTCAGATACACCTCTTTTAGATGTTCAAATAAGTTTTTCATGCCGTCCATCTTGAGACTCGGATATTCCCTCAGCACTCTTTTTTGAAGCTGTCCCGCATGCTCCGTCACTTCCTGCACGACAATGACGAACGATTCATCTTCCCTGATCACATCATCGAATATATTGGTCTGCCCGTAATCTCTCATGTGCCAATCTCTCCTTGTCAATTATAATTCTGTACGCAGTTCCCACAGCTCTTTGAAGAAATAATCGTCAATCACCCGTTTCAGGTAATTCACGCCTGAACTGCCGCCCGTCCCTTTTTTGAAACCGATGATACGTTCGACTGTCTTCATATGCCTGAAGCGCCATTGACTGTATAAATCCTCGACATCCACCAGTTTCTCAAGCATTTCATACAACTCGAAATATTCATCGGTTTTGAGGTAGATCTCTTTGAATGCTTCCTTGACGGATTCATTAGGCACATAATTTTCAGTAACATCACGTTCCAGCACTGATTTATCAATGTGGAAACCCTGTCTTGCGACCGCACGGATGGCTTCATCATAAATGCTCGGTGTTTCGAGCTGTTTTTTGAGCTGGCCGTGAATCCCCGGGTCTTTCTCATAAATCCTCAGAGCATGGGTGGTCTTGTACCCGAGGCAATACTCCATCATGCGGTTTTGATAGGACTGGAAACCGGAAGCATTCCCGAGGCTGTCCCTGAATTTAAGGTAGTCACTCGGTGTCATCGTAGCCAGCACGCTCCAGGATGTAATCAGCTGGTTCTGAATATTCGTCACCCGTGCCAGTTTTTTGAATGCCAGCCTGAAATCATTCTCCCGGATGTCATCCATCGCGGAATTCAGTTCATGAATAATGAGCTTCATCCACAGTTCTGAAACCTGGTGGATGATGATGAACAATTGTTCATCATGCTGTTCTGTCAATGGATTTTGAGCAGTGAGTATCTGATCCAGATTCAAGTATTCACTGTAAGTCATATCCTTTAAAAAATCTGTCTTCACTTTTTCCCCATCAAGTGTATGGTCCTGATAATCACTCATCATCCATTCCCCCCTGCAGTTTGATCGCGGCACGTACCGGAGACCCGTCAGCCCCTTTGATCTTGAGCGGCAGCGCGATGAAATCATAATAGCCTGGCTTCACGTCTTCCAGAACTGTATTTTCAATGATCATGATATCGTTCCGGTTCAGCTTATGGTGGATATCCAGTGTTTTCGAGTCCACCGGATCGACCGAAGTGACGTCGATGCCGAATAATCTGATTCCTATTTTGGCTATATGTTCAACCGCCTTTTCACTCAGGACCGGAATCGTTTCAGGAAAAATGTCCTGATCCGCACATTCTTTTGTTTTTATGAGTAAAATCGTTCCTTTTATATTGAAATTCTTCAGCACTTCTTCCGTGATGAGTGCTTCATCCATCACTTCAATGACAGTTGCATCACCGATATACCGGTTGATATCCAGTTCATCCACTTTCACCCCCGCATCATCGAAGTGGAAAGGTGCATCAATATGGGTGCCGATATGGGTACTCGTCTCAATCTTGCCGATATTGACAGATCCGCTCTCGGCTTTTGTAACAGGGATTTCATAACTGAATGGCGTATCTTCCGGCCAATGTGCAATCGAAGGTTCCAGTGTCTGTGTAATATCAATCCACATCAGGCAACCACTCCCCGTTTATTATCAAATTCATCATAGAGTTTGTCGTCCATGATTTCTTTGAGAATCATCACTGCATGATATACATCCTCGAATGAATTATACAGTGCCACCGGAGCGATCCTGACATAGCTTGGTGCTCTGAAATCAGGAATCACCCCTTTGGACTTCAGCGCAGCATTTATACCCGCCGCTTTTTCATGACCGATCAGAATATGGCCGCCGCGTGATTCATGCGCCTTCGGTGTAACGATATCGATATTATATTCCACAAGCACTTCTTCGATCATCGAAATCATGAAATCGGTGAGTTCAAGCGACTTTCTCCTGACGTTTTCCATCCCCGCTTCTTCGAAGATCTCCAGTGCGCCGAGCAGCGGTGCCATAGAGAAGATATGCGGTGTTCCGACCTGGTACTGGCTGATATCCGCCGCCTGATCAAATTCGTGTGCCATATCGAATTGCGTCTTTTTATTATTGCCGAACCACCCTTTCAGACTGACCCCTTTATGATGATGTCTCTCATGTACATATAATCCTGCGACCGATCCCGGTCCTCCGCTCAGATGCTTATATGTACACCATATTGCGAAATCCACGCCCCATTCCTTAAGCTGATGCGGCACCGCTCCTATGGAATGGCACAGATCGAATCCGACAATGATACCGTGTTTGTGAGCGGCCTTCGTTATTTTCTCCATCTCCAGAATCTGTCCGCTCCTGTACAGCACAGACGGAAGCAGAAGAACAGCGATGCTTTCATCCATCATCTCTATGATCTTTTCAGTATCCAATATATGCCCGTCCGCTGATGGTACCTTAACCATACCGTCATTGTGCCCATAATCATCCAGGATGGCCTGCAGCGCATAAATATCCGACGGGAAGTTCAGATCATCCGCCATGATCTTATATCGTGTTTCAGTCGGATCATACAATGTCCTTACAGTCTGGTGGATATTATTCGTTGTCGAGTTAGTCGCCAGCACTTCATGTGCATCCGCTCCCACAAGACCGGCCATCTTTTTGCCGATATCCTCACTCATGTAGAACCATGGACGCTCTCCCGTCACCCATCCGTCGATGCCATGGTGCTTCCAGTCTTCCATTACATCAACAAGTGACTGCTCCGCGCGTTTCGACATGAGTCCCAGTGAGTTACCGTCCATATAATAGACATTCTCCCCGATATAAAATTCATCCCTGAATTGTCTGAGGTGGTCCCTTTCATCTTTCTGCTTCGCTTCTTCCAACCATTTTTCCATTGAATACCCCTCCTGGTCATCCTAATCATTGTAAGCCCTTTCCTACTTATTATACAACGATTCCTGCAAATAAAAAGCATCATCAATGATTGTGGTGTTCTCTCTTGCTACAATGAATATAACATATAAAAAGAGGAGCGCTGATTATGCAAAATATAAAAGGTAAAAACGCAGTCATCACAGGCGGCACAAGGGGAATCGGCCTTGCGACAGCACATGCACTCGCAAACGAAGGCGTAAATGTCGCCATCATAGGCCGCAACAGGGAGACGCTTGATAAAGCCGTCAAAGAACTGAATCAGTACAAAGTTCAGGTTATCGGAGCGAATGGGGATGTTTCCAGCCGTGAAGACGTAGAAAGCATGTTCGCTTCCATCAATGAATCCTTCTCCACCATTGATATCCTGATCAATAATGCCGGGATAATGGGATACACTCCATTCCTTGAATCCAATGAGGAAGAATTCAGGAAAATGATGGACGTAAATGTATTCGGCCCCTACTACACGATGCAGGCTGTCCTTCCGCTGATGACAGAACAGCAAATAGGGGATGTCATCAACATCTCTTCCATGTCCGGCCTCAAGGGAACACCCGGCAGTTCACTTTATTCGGCGACCAAATTCGCTGTTATCGGTATGACGGAAGGCATCATGCAGGAGATGAGGAAGCATAACATAAGAGTGTCATACCTGACACCATCGGCTGTGCTGACCGACCTTATCGGTGAAGCAAAACTTGAAGAGGATTCCATGACCCATGCCGAAGACATCGCCGATATCATTGTAGGCCAGTTGAAACTGAATCAGAGAACATTCATCAAGACAAGCCAGATGTGGGCGACCAATCCGATTCCGAAAAAAAAGTAAGCAGCATTTGGCGATAAAGGAGGACAGTAGCACATGGACGGCTTGACACTGAGCGATTTCAAGGCGCATCAACAGATTCACGACAAAATACTGGGAGGTGCAGAGGAACAGCTCGACTCTATGAAAACTCTACTGAACAAACTCGAACACAAAGAGCTCGCCGAAGAAATGGAATCTTTCATCAAGTACGTCGAAGAACGCGTACTCGGACATTTTGATGAAGAGGAATCCGGCAACGGTTTTTATGATGATGCTGTCATCCGTGAACCAGGACTGCACGATAAAGTGCAGAGATTGAAACGTGACCATGAGCTCATCAGAATGATGACCGCCCGTATGAAAGAGGAGCTGGAAAAAGACGAAGTAGACTTCCAGAAACTGATTGACCATTCCGTTTCCATTATTTTAGTGGATGAACTCCACTCCAGAGATGAAGAGGCTACTCTGTTGGACGGCGGGCGGTGATTGATACAGTTGTAGACGGACATTGTAATTCTCCGCATGCCCGTCAGGAAAATCAAAAGCCGATATGCGGGCAGCTGCCCGCATATCGGCTTTCTTCATCTTATTCGGATTTTCCGATATGCCAAATTTCACCGGCATATTCCTCCAACGTCCTGTCTGAAGAGAATTTACCTGCATTGGCCATATTCATATAGCCTTTTTTATAAAACGCCTTCTTATCTTCAAAGTCACGGGAAATCTGTTCCTGTGCATCTCTGTAGTCTGAAAAGTCCTCAAGTACAAAGTACTCGTCCCTCTCTACAATACTGTCATATAGATCCTGGAACATTCCTGTACCATTATCATGATAAGTGCCGTCAACCAAGGATTCTACGACTTCTGACAGCCCTTCCGTTTCCTGAAGAGGCACTTTCGGATCATAATTGCCGCGTTTCTGCTCGACTTCCTGGACTTCCATGCCGAAAATATAGTTGTTCTCCTTGCCTGCCTCTTCAACAATCTCGACGTTTGCACCATCCATCGTTCCGACCGTCACTGCACCATTCAGCATGAATTTCATATTCCCGGTGCCGGAAGCTTCTTTACCCGCAGTAGAAATCTGCTCTGATACATCCGCTGCCGGGAAAAGCTTCTCTGCATAGGACACTCCGTAGTTCTCAACAAACACAACCTTGATCACACCATTCACTTCAGGATCGGCATTCACTCTGCCGGCCAGTTCATTGATGAATTTGATGATTGCTTTTGCCATGTAGTAGCCCGGTGCCGCTTTCGCGCCGAAGATGAACGTGCGTTTTGTCCATGCCCCTTCCGGATCCGCTTTTATACGGTTATACAGATCGGCGATATAAAACGCCATCATCAGCTGCCTCTTATACTCATGCAGCCTTTTGATCTGAATATCGAAAATCGATTCCGGATCGATATCAATCTCTTCATGGAACTGGATGTAGTTTGCGAGTTCCTTCTTCTTCTCTTTTTTAATATTCATAAAACGCTCGAGCACTGCTTCGTCAGCGTGCTTTTCCTCGAGATTCTTGAGCATGGTCAGATCCGTGATCCAATCTCTGCTGCCGAGCAGGTCTGTAATCAATCCGCTGAGTTCCGGATTAGACTGGAGCAGCCATCTCCTCTGAGTGATGCCGTTTGTCTTATTTACGATCCGATTCGGGAAGATATCATTCCAATCCTTTATTACATCTGTTTTCAGCAAGTCAGTATGGATTGCCGCCACACCGTTAACTGCACGGGAAGCATAGATTGACATGAATGCCATATGAATCGAGTTGTTTTGTATGATGAGGAACTTACCCCATCGTGATGCATCCACTTTCCATTCTTCGAGCTCCCTGATGAGCCGTTCATTAATCTCCTCGATATACGGATAAAGATTCGGCAATACGGACAGGAACAGGTCTTTATTCCATACTTCCAACGCCTCTGCAAGCAACGTGTGGTTTGTATATGCCATCGTTTTCCGCGTAATATCGAATGCCTTTTCAAACTCGACACCTTCCATTTCCAATAAACGGATGAGTTCCGGGATTGCCAGCGCCGGATGGGTGTCATTCAGCTGGATGGAATGCAGCTTGGAGAAGTCTTCGAAACTCTTATGTCCCGCTTCTTTATACTTTCTGATCAGATCCTGCAAAGAAGCTGAAGTGAAGAAATACTGCTGCTTGAGCCGCAGCTGCTTGCCTTCATCCGTCGAATCATTCGGGTAAAGGATCCTTGAAATGGTCTCCGCTTCATTCTGCGCCCTGACAGAATCGATATATTTCCCTTCATCGAATGCCTGGAAGTCGAACTTCTCTATGGCATTGGCGCTCCATAGCCTCAATGTATTGATCGTCTGCCCGCCATACCCCACTATCGGCATATCATAAGGAACGGCTTCTACTTTATCCTGTTCACTGAATTCGACTATGACTGAGTCATTGCTGTTTTTAATGAGCCACGGATTTTCATAATCAAGCCATGGATCCGCCTCTTCAACCTGGAATCCATTTATGAAATTCTGTTTGAAAATACCATACTGATACAGGATACCGTAGCCTGACAAAGGATAGTCCAGTGTCGCCCCTGAGTCCAGGAAACAGGCAGCGAGCCTGCCCAGGCCGCCGTTGCCGAGACCAGCGTCGTCCTCCGCGTCTTCCAGAATATTATAATCCACACCCATTTCATGAAGTGTTTCCTTCACGTTTTTCTCAATTTCAAGATTGGCCAGATTGTTGCTGAGCGCCCGGCCCATCAGAAATTCGGCAGAGAAATAATATGCCTGTTTCTTTTTAGCGAATTTCTTCCTCGAGTCAATCCATTTGGGCACGAGATATTCCATCACTGCCTTCCCTGCAGTGACGAACTGTTCTTTTTCATGTAATTCATAAAATGATTGTCCATAGCTGTCATATGCCAGGGCTTCAATCCTGTCCTTCAGATCTAAAGTTTTCATAGAGACCTCCCATAAAGTCTGTTCAATCGTTTTAGTTTTTTTGCCAGTTTCTTTTTCAGAACACCTTTGGATATACGCCAATCCCAATTGTCCCCGATTGTCGATGGTACATTAAACCGCGCCTCGTCACCGAGTCCCAGCAGATCCTGAACTGGTATGACGGCAAGATAAGACGGAGAAGCGAACACTCCTCTGATACATCCATTCACATACCCTTCCTCTGCGGTCAGGTTCAGATAATCCACCGCTTTTTTATATGTTTTCCCCTCTGCATCCAACAGCCAGCCCTGCATTGTCCGTGTATCATGATTTCCAGTATAGGCAATGCTGTGCTTTGAGTAATTGTGCGGCAGATATTCCGAATCCTCACCGGGATCGAATCCAAACTGCAGTACTTTCATACCCGGATACCCTGTATCTTCAATCAACCCATATACCTTTTCCGTTAAAAATCCGAGGTCTTCAGCCACAATATCTTTTTCACCAAGTGCATTTTTGACTGCACTGAACAATTCCATGCCCGGTCCCTGCACCCACTCACCGTTTTCGGCTGTTTCATCACCGGCAGGCACTTCCCAATAAGACTCAAACCCCCGGAAATGATCAATGCGGACCGTGTCGTATAAGTTGAAGCTTTCTTCAACCCTTCTGATCCACCATCTGTAGCCTTCTTGTTTCATCGCTCCCCAGTTGTAAATCGGATTCCCCCACAACTGTCCTGTCGCACTCATCATATCCGGCGGCACCCCTGCAACGACTGTCGGTTTCAAATTATCATCCAACTTGTACAGTTCCGGCTGAGACCAGATGTCTGCGCCATCTTCGGCGACATAGATCGGAATATCCCCCATGATCTTGATATCCCTGTTATTTGCATATTTCTTCAGCTTTCCCCATTGTGTGAAGAATAAATACTGGGTGAATACCCAGAAAAACACTTCATCCTCATGAGTGCTATAAAATGCATCCAAAGCATCCGGTTCCCTGAAACGATATTCAGCCGGCCATTCCATCCAGGAAACTCCGCCCTGTTCTTGTTTTATCGCCATATACAGGGCAAAATCGGTCAGCCAGTCTTCATGAAGGGAGAGGAACTGCTTCAATTCTGAGACGATCCCTTCACCCGCCCGCTCATAAGCGAGTTTCAAAAGCGGCATTTTATTCCGGTACAGTTTCGAAAAATCCACTTTTTCTGGATTATCTCCCAAATCCGCCCCGTCCACTTCCACCTGGCTCAGCCATCCCCTTTCAATCAATTCATCCAAATCGATAAAATACGGGTTTCCGGCAAATGCTGAGAAACTCTGGTATGGTGAGTCACCAAAACCTGTTATTCCGAGCGGAAGTATTTGCCAGTATTTCGTTTTTGATTTAGCTAAAAGTCGTACGAACTTATATGCATACTTCCCAAAATCCCCGATACCGTATTTACCGGGCAATGAAGATATATGCAGAAGCACGCCACTGGAACGCTTGTTCATTAACATTCCCCCTTTTATGCTAACGTTTGCAATTTTTCTCTTCCTTTATATCTTTTTCTGGCTGTTCTCCAGAACGATTTGGTAGTATTATGTTGATTTTTCAATAATGATTGTGGTGTTCTTTTGAATAATTATAAGTATTTACTGTTCGATCTCGACGATACAATTCTCGATTTCGGAGCAGCTGAAGATAAAGCACTCGAATTTGTCCTGAACAGCCATGAAATCACAAATGAGCCCGGCTTGTACGATCGCTATAAGTCGATCAATCAGTCCCATTGGGAAATGCTTGAAAGAAATGAACTGACGAAGGATAAAGTGCTGACCAGGAGACATGAAGTGTTTTTTGGAGAGCTTGGCCGGAGCGTGGATGGAGCGGCGATTGATGAAATGTACAGATCAAAAATTGCAGAACACGGCCATCAAATGTTCGAAGGTGCACTGGATGTAATAAAGATCCTATACAGAGCTTATCCTTTATACATCATTACAAATGGAGTGAAAACCACTCAGGAAAAACGTCTCAGCAACTCCGGCATCCTCCCGTACTTCCAAGATGTATTCATCAGTGAGGACACTGGTTACGAGAAACCGATGAAAGCTTTCTTTGACCATGTTGCCGGATGCATCGATGATTTCAACCCCCAAAATGCATTGATTATAGGAGATTCGCTGACTTCCGATATACTCGGCGGTATCAACAGCGGTATTGATACATGCTGGTATAATCCCCATAAGAAAAATAACCCTTTCGATTTCAAGGCGGACTTCGAAATCAGAAAACTGAATGAGCTCTTTGAAATATTAGACCGTTAACACGGTCTTTTTTATTAGGGTTGACTAATATTTTTATTTAGGGTAACCTAAAATTAAATCGGATACATACATTTTACAACAAGGGGGATGGGATATGAACAAAGCATCATTACTGCTGGTGGCAGTAATTTTAATGACCGGCCTCACCGGCTGCAGTAATGCTGATCAGTCAGGTTCTGCTCAGGATGACGGAAAAATTGATGTTGCCGTCACCACAACATTCCTTGACGACATGGTGGAAGTCATAAGTGAGGACACAGATGCATTCGATACAGAGTTGATTATTCCTGCAGGGGAAGATCCTCATGTATACCAGCCGAAAGCGAGCAATCTGCAGACGATCATGGATTCGGACATTTTATTCTATCAGGGATTGAACTTTGAAGGCCGCATGGCAGCCGTCCTGACTGACGGCATCCCGGTCGCCGATGATTTTGATACCGCGGATCTTGAAACTGAATACGAGGGTGAAACAGATCCACACTTCTGGTTCAATATCGACCTTTACAAACAGGCCATGACAATTGTGGAAGTGGAACTTGCTGAGGCGGCACCGGAGCACAAGGATACATTCCAGGCGAATCTGGAGTCTTATTTTGAAGAGCTGGATGCTCTGGATACATATGTACAAAAACGCATTTCTGAAATTCCGGAAGAATCCAGAATACTGATAACACCCCATGATGCCTTCGGTTATCTGAGTGCATCATACGACCTTGATGTCCATGCCCCCCAGGGATTCTCCAGTGAATCCGAAGTGTCCAACAACATGATCAGTCAGACGGCAGATCTGATTATGAAGAAAAATATAAGGGCGATATTTGTAGAAACCACAACAAACCCCGACCAGATGCAGCGTCTGGAGGAAATCGTTTCATCAAGAGGCGGCACCGTAAAAGTGGTGAGTGACTCTGAAGAGGCCTTATACTCTGATTCTTTGGGAGAAGCGGGAGAAACCGGCGATACTTACATCGGTATGTACAAACACAATATAGATACTATCGTCGATCATTTAAAATAAGGAGGCAGGACAATGGATGACAATATCATTAAAATTAAAGATTTGAATGTTGCTTATCAGGAAAAACCTGCCTTATGGCATGTAAACCTGAATATCAAAGAGAATAGCAGAACAGCCATCATTGGACCAAATGGTGCCGGCAAATCTACAATGATAAAAACGATGATGAAGCTGATCAGGCCTGTGTCGGGAAAAATAGAAATTGACGGACGCACCGATAAAGGGGTTTTGAAAACCATCGCATATGTACCTCAAAAAGGCGAAGTGAACTGGGATTTTCCGGCAACGGTGCTGGATGTCGTGCTTATGGGACGCTATGTGCATAAGGGGTGGATTAAACGACCGAACAGGAAAGACAGGAAGATTGCGCTTGAAGCGTTGAAAACCATGAAGATGGAGGCATTCCGGGACCGGCAGATTTCCGAACTCTCAGGCGGTCAGCAGCAAAGAGCCTTCCTTGCCCGCGCGATAGCTCAGGATGCCGATATTTATGTGATGGATGAGCCACTCCAGGGCATCGATATCACTACCGAAAAACTGATTATAGATGTCATCAGACAGCTTCAGTCTGAAGGGAAAACTTTCATCGTTGTCCATCATCAGCTGAATACCGTCAAAGAATACTTTGACCATGTGGTGATACTGAATAAAACCATCATTGCCAGCGGACCCGCAGATGAAGTGCTTACTGAAGATAATATAGAAAAAGCATACCGTGAAAAGAGCATCCATACATGATGGATATTTTGAGCAGCTTTACTTTTCTAATCGTCGCAGTCGGCACGATGGTCCTTGCATTAGCAGGTGGTATAGTCGGAACAATCAGTGTGATGAAAGGGCAGAGTTTGATCGGTGATGCCATCGGTCATGCTACATTTCCGGGAATCGTACTGGCCTTCATGCTCATCGGTGTAAAAGAAACCTATACTCTGGCAATCGGTGCTGTCATTTTCGGCATTATCGCTTTTTTGACAATACAGACAATCACCTCCCATTCAAAAGTCACTTTGGATGGTGCACTTGCTCTTGTCCTTTCCTCCTTTTTCGGTCTCGGTATGGCACTCATGAGCTTTGTGCAGGGAAATCCAGATTTTGAGGGTACCCAGGGGCTCAATGATTATATATTCGGTCAGGCCGCCTATATGCTGAGAAGTGATGTCTACCTGATCATCACCGCTTCATTCGTCAGCCTGCTCATATTATGGATATTTTACAACCAGATCAGAATTTATATATTCGATCCGGTTTTCAGCCGGACAGCAGGCATCAATAATACTTTGGTGAACTTCATCATCCTGGTCATCACCATACTGCTCATCTCAGTCGGGCTCAAGGCGGTAGGCGCCATTTTGATTGTGAACCTGCTGATTGCCCCTGCAGTCATCGGACAATTATGGTCCAACCGTTTTCTCTTCGTTCTCGTGATTGCCGGATGTTCTGGAGCCGTCGCCGCATTTTCGGGCACATATATCAGTACAGTCGGGGAAAACATAGCGACAGGTCCCGCAATCATTTTAACTCTATCCCTCCTCATGGTGCTCTCTCTATTCTTTGCGCCGAAGGGTCTGATATTGAGGGCGGTTCATAAAAAGAACATGGGAGGTGAGGATGCATGATTGAAGTTCTATTGGTTCTCATCGTTACCGCATTGGCCACGAGCGTGCTGGGCGTCTTCCTGGTATTACGCGGACTTTCAATGACAACGGATGCCATCAGCCATACGATTCTGCTGGGCATCGTTCTTGCATTCTTCATTACAAATGATATCCGTTCACCGTGGCTGATCATTGCTGCGAGTATCGTCGGTGTACTCACTGTCTATATCATCGAACTTGTCTCAAGGACACAACTGATACGCCAGGATGCGGCCATCGGACTCGTATTCACTGCATTGTTTGCTGCTGCCATCATCCTTATTTCAAAGTATTCGGGGAATGTACATCTGGATATGGATGTTGTATTGATGGGCGAAGTCATCTTTGCACCTTTCAACAGGATAGAAATCCTTGGCTTCAGCATACCCAACGCCTTATGGCAGCTGTCTATCATCTTAATTATCAATATGGCTTTCGTATTGCTGTTCTATAAAGAATTGAAAGTGACGACATTCGACCCGAAGTTCGCCTTCATCGCCGGATTTTCGGCAACTTTCATCTACTATGCACTCATGACACTCGTCTCTGTCACTGCTGTGGCAGCATTTGATGCAGTGGGATCTATCCTTGTAATAAATTTCTTTGTTGCTCCTGCCCTCACCGCCTATCTGCTTGCCAGACGCCTCAGCTCAATGATCTGGCTGTCAATGTTTTTTGCAGTCATCAACAGTGTACTCGGGTATTTGATTGGTTTTGGCTTCGATCTCTCTGTAGCCGGAGTTACTTCATTTGTTGCACTTGTCACTTTCATGACTGTATTCATATTCAACCCGAAAGGCTGGCTGAGCGGAAAAATCAGAAGCATGAAGCAAAAACGCAGCTTTACACAGGCGATGATCCTCATGCTTATGAACGAACGCGGACATACACGCCTTACGCAGGAAGAAATCAGGGCACATTTCAACCTGGGCCGGAAACAGTTCGAAAAACATATTGAACATCTGCTCATCAATGACTACATCGCAAAGACAGATGGGCATTACACTCTTACAGAACGTGGGGAGGAATATACCCATTACACCCGCATAAAATATGAATTGCCCGCTTAGGAAATTTTGTTCATAATAAGAAATGATAATGTTTAATGGAGTGAAGTGCATGAGCCCGACAAAAGAAGATTATTTAAAAATACTATTCGAACTTGGCGGCCGGACAGAACAGGTTCCCAACAAGGAAATTGCCAGCCGGCTCAATATTTCACCGCCTACCGTCACTGAAATGATGAACAGTCTGGTGAAAGCC
>CAYTIR010000004.1:21111-47931 GCA_964437955.1 uncultured Staphylococcaceae bacterium | reverse complement strand
GTCTATACCCCTTATAAGGGGAGCAAACTGACCCGGGAAGGTATAGATTACGCCAAAAAACTGATCCGGAAGCACCGCTTATGGGAAGTGTTCCTTGTGAAACATCTTGGTTTCAACATCAATGAAGTCCACCCTGAGGCGGAGCTCCTTGAACACTCCACGAGTTCTGCACTTGCTGATAAACTTGAGGAATATTTGAACTTCCCGGAATACTGTCCGCACGGCGGTGCAATCTCAACTGATATGATGGACGAGCAGGAAGTCAAAACAGTTCATCTGACCGAAGCTGTACTCGGAGAGCCGGTACGGATCTCCCGTATTGTTGATGAAGACAAGCTGCTCCAGTACTTTGAAAACCATGATCTTAAAATAGGTGATCAGATCATAGTGATGGATAGAGATGCATCGCTCGATCTTATAACACTCCGGCACGGTACGACCGAGAAGGAAATACAGGTCAGCCAGACAATTGCCCAGTACCTGTTCGTTGAGCATG
The DNA here is from genome assembly GCA_964437955.1 of uncultured Staphylococcaceae bacterium. Classification (GTDB taxonomy): domain Bacteria; phylum Bacillota; class Bacilli; order Staphylococcales; family Salinicoccaceae; genus Salinicoccus. The sequence goes on along the minus strand of CAYTIR010000004.1, from coordinate 47,435 downwards.
TTTGATTTGAAAGTTGTCCAGAATCGAAAAAGCATTCTTCCCATTTCCGGGAAGAATGCTTTTTAAAATTATTGATTACCCTGACCGTCTTTGATCCATTTGGCAACTTGGACAGTACGTTTCGCCTGGTGTTTCACCGCTTCCTCGATATCTTCAACGATGCCTTCCTCTGTTGCTGTCGCGGATACACCATACGGATTCCCGCCGGAACTGAACTGGACTGGATCGGTATAACCCGGTGGTACGATGATGGCACCCCAGTGGGCCATTGTTTTGTAGATGGACAGTACTGTCGCTTCCTGCCCGCCATGCGGATTCTGTGCGGAAGACATGGCACTTACTGCTTTATTCATCAATTTGCCCTGTGCCCAGAGTCCGCCTGTCGTATCAATAAAAGCACGGAATTGTGAAGCTTCAACACCAAAGCGGGTTGGTGCGCTGAACACAATGGCATCCGCCCATTCAAGGTCTTCCGGTGTTGCTTCTTCAACGTTTTGCGATTTATCATAATGCTCTTTCCATGCCGGATTGGATTCGATCGCTTCCATAGGTGCTGTTTCGGGTATTTTGAGCAATCTCACATTGGCACCGACGTCATTTCCTGCTTCCTGCGCCCATTGCGCCATCTGATGATTAGTACCGGTAGAACTGTAGTAAATGACTGCCAGATTCAATTCTGCCATTATATCTCTCCTTATGAATAGAGTTATATTTTCAACAGTAGCTCTCTACCCTTAAAGACATCAGAAAAACATAAAGGATATTTCCAGTTTACATTGCATTTTTCCCCAGTTTTTTCAAAGTTTCAATCAGTTCCTTCTTCTCTCCCGCTGTCAGGCCGCTGGTAATCCGCTCCATCTGTTTGGCATGTTCCGGAAAAATCTCGCTCATCAATTTCTTCCCTTTTGGCTGAAGATAGACATAGGATATCCTTTTATCCATCTCATATTGCTCTTTTACGACATATCCCGACTTGATCAGATTGTTGACGACATAGGTAATCGATCCGGATGATATCAGCACACGGTCTCCTATTTTCTGAATCTGCTGCGGTCCTTTATTATAGAGAATTTCCAATACCGCAAATTCCGTCGGGTTAAGCCCCTGTCTTTTCATGTCTTTGAAGGACTGGTTCTGCAAAGAATTAAAAGCGTGATACATCACGATGTACAGTTTCAATGACAGCTGTTGATTATCAAGCTCTTCTCCCACACTCATCCCCCCTTATTCATAATATTTTTATTAAAATATACTTGGATTATAATATTACACCATCAAGATGAGTATACCATGATTTATTTTATGCGTATGTTAACATGTCATTATATCTAATATTTAATATCTATATACCATAATGTTGAAGGAGGACACAGGTTTATGGAAGAAAAACCGGGACGCGGCGGGTTGAAAACTGTCGATCACAGAATATTCCTCCCCTCCGTCATCATCATATTGCTGATCTGTATACCTTTTGCATTATATGAATCAGAGTCCCTTGAGATTCTGAATAATATCTTTGACCAGATTGTCAGTCAGTTTGGATGGGGATATATCTGGTATGCCAACATACTTCTGGCAGCCGGGCTCTACCTCTCATTCTCCAAGTACGGGAAAGTGGTCCTCGGCACGCCTGATGAAAAACCCCGGTTCACTCTCTTCGAATATGCCTCACTGCTTATCGCAATGGGCCTGGGATCGACAATAATGAGAACCGGCATCGTGCAATGGGCAGGCGTTGCAGATAATCCGCCTCTAGGTGTGGAGTCAGGATCACCGGAAGCACTGTTGTGGGGAAACTCCTATGCCATGTACATGTGGAGTTTCCAGGTCTTCTCGATTTTCGTAATGGCAGCGCCTGCGATGGCATATATAATCCATGTGAAAAAACGCCCGATGATGCGCATTTCCGAGGCAACGCGTGTCATCTTCGGTGACAGGTTTACAGACGGCGCAGGCGGTGTCATCCTCGACATCCTTTTCCTGGTCAGTATACTCTCGGGCGCTGCTGTCACTCTTGGACTCGGCACACCGATCATCACAACCAATCTTGCCAAACTGTTGGACACGGAAGTCACCTTTACAATGACCATGATTGTGACCATCATCTGGGTGGCCATGTTCTCATTAAGCGCATACCGAGGTATTGAGAAAGGTATCAAGAAACTCAGTGTCCTGAATATTTACATGGCCGCCTTCCTGGCTCTGTTCATTCTAATAGTAGGCCCTGGAGTATTTATAATGGACTTTTTCACTGATACTATAGGACACCTTATCAGTAACTACTTCTCATTCTCTTTCTATACTGATTCAGTCGCTGCCGGCCAGACGACTTTCATCAGGGATCATATGATTTTCTGGCTCGCCTACAGTGCAACATGGGCAATGCTCCACAGTGTATTTGCCGCCAAAATTTCCAGAGGGCGGACAATCAAAGAGATGATACTGACGTACCTGCTTGCACCGACTGCCATCTCATGGATCGCGACCGGAGTCCTTGGAGGCGTCGGGGTAAATGCACAGTTGAACGGTGACCTGGATATCCTTGGAAAACTTCAGAACACAGAAGCCGTCCAGCTCATTCCGGATATACTGGAAACACTGCCTTTATCCGGGATGATGATGGTGCTCTTCATTATCATCGCGATGGTATTCCTGACTACAACATTGGATTCGACCACCTTCACCATCGCAGCCTACACAAGCAAAAATGACATGAGTAAAACGGAACCGTCGAAATTCCTGCGTATTTTCGTTGCTTTCGTCATTACTGCCCTTGCTCTGATTCTAATGCAGATTGGCGGTCTCGCACCGCTTGAAGTGGTTTCCGGCATCATGGGCATACCAATTATCTTCATCCAGTTCCTCACGATTTATGCGGCTAAGAAAATGATGGATGAGGATGAAGCCTGGAAGTATAATATCAGAAAAACCGACAACGATTAAAAATGATTTTGACTAACAAAAAGATGAGGCTGGGATTCCAGCCTCATCTTTTTGATTTGTTCTCTTATACATCCTTGCCAAGGAAGGATTTCAACATCCAGTTGTTTTTTTCAACTTCGGTGATCATACCGATGAATATATCAGCAGTGCGGTCATCACCTGCATTTTCTGCCGCTTTCTTACCTTTATCCAGCTCTTTGATTACAGTATCATAATCTTTGACGAGCTGTTTCACCATTGCATTCGCATCGATGTCATATTCTGCTTCTTTGACACTTGCCGCCTTGATTGCATCGGACTGTTTACCAATCGGTTCCCCGCCGATGGCGAGCAGCCTTTCAGCAAGTTCATCTACATAAGAGCCTGCAGTTGTATACAATTCTTCAAATTTTTCATGAAGAGAGAAGAAATTGGACCCTTTTACATACCAGTGATAGTTGTGAAGTTTCGTCCAAAGTACTGTAAAGTTTGCGACCTGCTTATTCAGTGACTCTTTAACTTCATTTTTTTTGTCTGTTTTCTTATCCGTCTTAGCTTTAGCCATTTATAATCACCTTTCCAAATGTAATTAGTAACATTATGAATCTACCCTCTGCCATAAGGGATAAACTTCCGTCATGACACCGTCACAATTTTTTAGAGTATTGAATAGTCGATCACTCTGTATGTTTTATTATTAATCTTTTCAATATCCCCGTCCGCTTCAAGCTTTTTAAACAAACGTGTAATCGTTTCGGGCTGCATACTGAGATATGAAGACAAATCTTTCTTTGTCATCCCGAGTTCTACATAGTCATCTTCATCCATATGGGTTCTGATATACTCCAGCAGCCGTTCCTCGCTGCTCATCAGTGAAATATTTGTCGTCTGCCGCTCTGCCTCTTCCAGGCGCTCTGAAAATTTCTCAATTATCTTAATGCCGATTTGCGGATATTCTTTCATCAGCCCGTATATGTCGGATTTATTAATTTCACATATCTGTGAATCCTGTAATACTTCCGCATAGGATTCATGAGGTTTATCCGAGCCGAAGATAGAGAGCTCGCCGGTGAACTCTCCCGGCTGGAGCACCCTGATCAGCTGTTCTTTCCCTTCATCATTCAATCTGTAGATTCTGATCTTCCCCCGGTGCAGGACAAACAATGAATTTTCCGGATCACCGGCCATATACAGATGCTCCTTCTTCCGGTACCGCGTGGAATTGACCTTGCTGAACACTTCATTCATTTCCTCATCACTCAGATGGTTGAATATCGGTACGCTTCTTACACAAAGTTTGCTGTGCTGTGATTCCAAATCCTGTCACCTCCGCTGCCCATGTTAACTTATCTGCTCTTTGAACGCTCCCTGTTCCACTCTCTTATCTTTCAGTCTGATCAGCCGCGTTGCGTTAAGGATGACCAATAAGACACTCACTTCATGAATCAGCATACCAGATGCCAGATGGATATATCCATATAATACTCCGGCAAGAAGCAATACTACTGTGAGCAGTGCGATGGCTGTATTTTGCAGCATGACTCTGTAAGTCGCTTTTGAGATGTTAAAACCATGTGCCAGCTGTTCCATTCTGGAACCCATGAGTACAACATCGGCTGTTTCCATTGCGATATCCGTACCGCCGTGTCCCATTGCGATGCCTACATCGGCAAATGCCAGTGCCGGTGCATCGTTGATGCCGTCGCCGACCATCATAACTTTGCGGCCATTCTCTTTTTCATTTTCGATGTACTTCATCTTGTCATCGGGCATAAGCTCTGCATGGAAAGCGTCCAGTCCGAGTATATCGCTGACTCTTTTTGCTGCATGTCTGTTGTCGCCTGTCAGCATGACAAGGTTTTTTATCCCTTTCTCACGGAACGCCTGAATTGTTGCTGCAGCGTCATTTCTGATTCTGTCCATGATGGATACAATGCCGATGATTTCACTGCCTTTCGCAACGAATATTGCAGTGTTGCCTTCTTTCTGCTCTTTCACATAAAAGTCCTCAATGTTCTTTGATACTTCTACATCATTTTCAAGCATCAGTGTTTTATTTCCTATAATATATTGGGCGCTTCCGAATAGACCTGTCACACCTTTACCTTTTATCGCTTCAGCGTCGTGAACATTCCCTTTTTCGACCTTAAGATTACGGTTTCCGGCTTCTTTTACAATAGTCTGCCCTAGATGATGTTCGCTTACCATTTCAACTTCTGCAACATTTTTCAGGAATTCATCTTCGTCTGTGCTGTCGAAGATCTGAACGTTTGTCACAGACGGCTTACCTTCTGTCAGTGTCCCGGTTTTATCGAAAATTACTGTATCGGTTTTTGCAAAGTTATCTACAATTTCCCCGCCTTTAATCAGTACACCTTTTTTGGCACCGTTGCCGATACCCGCCACATATGCAACCGGTGCACCGATTACGAGGGCGCCGGGGCAGGCGATGACAAGGAATGTGATTGCCAGGTGCAGGTTCCGTGTCAGGAAGTATACGATGATTGCAAGTACGACGATGGAGGGTGTGTAGTAGTTGGCGAATCTGTTCAGAAACTTCTCAGTACTGCTCTTTCTTTCCTGCGCATCCTCCACAAGTTCGATGATTTTGGAGAATGTCGTATCCTCACCGACTTTTGTCGCTGTCAGCTCGATGTAGCCACTGTCCAGTACGCTTCCGCTGTAAACTTCTGCTTCGCCTGTCTTAAATTTAAGATTGGATTCACCTGTGATCGCTGCTTCGTTAATGTTTGCCTCACCTTTGATGATGAGGCCATCCACAGGTATTTTACCACCGGGTCTGACGATTACATGATCGCCTTCCTCAACATCATCAATATCAACTTCCATTTCTTCTCCATTTCTGATGATTGTTGCCATAGCCGGCGCCATGTCCACCAGTGATTGAATGGAACTGCGCGTTTTATTGAGTGTCCGTTTTTCCAGGTATGCACCGAACAGGAACAGGAAGGTAACGACTGCCGCTTCAGTATACTCCTGGATGAAGAGGGCGCCGATCACTGCGATTGTAATCAGCAGTTCTATACTGAAACTTTTCATGGATAGTGCCATCCATGCTTTACTTGCAACCGGTCCGATGGCAGCAGCTGTCGCCAGTACAAATGTGACGTTCATGACTTCTGCATATCCCATAAATCTGGATATGACACCAATGACAATCAGGATACCGGATATATACATCAGCGTGTTGAGTCTTCTGTTAAACCATGCATTCATTATCATTTCACCTCTTATCAATTATTCACGTTATCTGGATTTTACATCCAGAACCGGGTAACCCAGTTTTTCTACAATGCCTTTGATCTCATCCGCGTTGATTTTATTCTCGTCGTGCTCCACTTTCACTTTGCTGGAATTGAATAATACTTTTGCCGCTTCGACGCCTTCCTGCTTCTTCAGGTTTCCTTCGATCTTCTTAATGCAGCTCGGGCATGTGAACGTTTCTGTCTGAAGATTTGTTTTCATAATGATTACCTCTTCCTTTTATTATATTTTTGGGTGTTCAACCCTTTACTCACTTATTATTATATTGTGAAAACACAAACAAAAAATTGACCCTTGTCAATATTTCCGGAAATAAAAAAACTGCGGAAAATATCCGCAGTTTTTAGTAAACATTGCTATTAAATTAAGCCCGCCATTCTCAATCCATGTTCGACACCATTATCATCGACATGTTTCGTTACATACCTCGCATGTGACTTCACTTCGTCTTTGGCATTCCCCATGGCAAAACTGTGATGGACGGTGCTCAGCATTTCAAGATCATTCGGTCCATCACCAAAAGCGTACTGTCTTTCAGGCGGGAAGCCCAGTTCATCGATCACTTTGGCAATTCCCCTGGCTTTCGAACCGCCTTTTGGAATCACGTCCATTGATACAGGGTGCCATCTGATAAAATCAAAACTGTCATACTTCCCGACATACTGCTGTTCTTCGCCTTCAGGCACAAACAACAGCGTCTGATACAAATCACGTCCACTGTGGTAGTCCGGATCATGCCCCGGCGTGATGCCGAGTTTGAGTGAAGCGATGCCTTCATTGATGTATTCATGTTCCGGTACATTCGACATCATGTCTTCCTCACTGAGATAGACCACCGGATGGTCATTATCCAGCGCCTCTTCAGTCAGGGCCACCAGATCCTCCGTATACAGCGGGTTTTGATAGATCACTTCACCTTCAAGCACTACATATTGGCCGTTGAAGCTAACATAAGTATTAATATCCAGTTCTTCGCGTAAATCTTCATACATGAAAGGCGCGCGGCCCGTGGCGATTGCAACGATATGTCCATCCTCTTTCAACTTCGCCACCGCCGTTTTGGCAGTACCCGGAAGTTTTTTATCTGTATTCAGCAATGTACCATCAATATCAAAGAAAATAATACTCTGTTCTTTCATTTATCTGCACCTCAAGTCACATTTTTTAAATATTACAGTAAGTCTATCTTATGAAACGCCTTTCATGTCAACAAAAGTTGTTTATTCCGCTCTCGAATCCAGTTCTTCGAACCAGCTTTCAGTCACCCCGGAATCCTTATCATTAATATAAATATCCATATTTGTAGTATCAATAAGAATCATCGGCTGATTTTCATCCTCGATATCCAGCCGGTTGACATTCGCGGAGCCTTCAATGAACGTACCGTGGAGGTGGCCGCCGATGCCCATAACAAGATGGTTGTATGGAATCTCCGGAGCACTATCCGTCATTTCCACACTTTCAATCTCATCATATGGAATACCGTAGTCCAGTGATGAAAGATTGAATTCATCCTCGTCAAAAGCAATATTGCTTTCATTGATGCTGGCCATCGTCAGGAATCCGAATATCCCGATAATCATCACCAGCCAGATAACAGCCATTATGATATGGCTCTTATCATAGGCCACCGTATAGAGTTTCAAGTCCACAAGCAGACTCAGCAGCAGAATGGATGAGAAGAATATCCCCAGAAGCCAGATGCTCAATATCGGGCTGATAAATATATGCACCAATAGTGCCGATACATATATCGCCAGCATGATGTAAAGGAATATACGTTCCAGCTGCCCTATTTTCAAATCCTGCACTTTCAGGTAATCGTCATCTGTAAAACGCCTGTCATCGAAACTGAAGTACTTCCTTTTATCAGATATGTAGTGTGTATAGAAAGATTTGATGAGCTGTCCTGCAAATAATATAAAAGCTATCGTAATAATCATCGCACGTACCTCCTTTCGAAATTATGACACATGACAGATAAAAGCACAAAAAGAGGGACAGTTTCAGTCACCACTGTGTCCCTCTATCTTTTCATCCAGCTTAAGATACCACTCCTTTGTTTCTTCTGGTGATTGGCTGTTGATGTATACTTTTTTCCCGTCTTCAAAAGTAAGAAGGATTTTTTCTTCTGTTTTATCTGCTACCAGCAAACGGTGCATGTCCCCCTCTTGTTCAAGGGTACCACTCAACCTGTTTCCTATGCCCAGGACGGTATTAATGAACGGTATCTCGGGATTCCCACTTATCATTTCCATACTTTCAATACGCTCATAAAGAAAGAACATATCATGCTTTAAATCGATTTCTGCATCATCTGAACCCCCGATGTCATAGACTATATTCATAAAATAATCATCTTCGAATATCAGCTCAGGTTCTCTGATTCCTTCCGTGATAAAATAACTCAGTGCAGCAATCACCATTATGCATGCTGTCACCATCCTGACAATAAGAAGCCTGCTCCTCCCCAACTTGAAAATGAGCATATGCAATCTCATATCGAATAGTAAGTACAAGATGAGAGTCGCAAGAGCAAACCAGTTTGCTAAAATCGGATCGACGAATAAAAAAACCGTCAAAATCAATATGAAAGCAAATATCATTACCGAAATGAAGCTTTTCTCTTTTCCTTCAATATTCAATGAATCTATTAATTCTTCCCCTTTGCGACCGTTGAAAGATAGATCTTTGCTACTAAGAATGAAGGATGATTTGCTATCAGAAATATAATGATCATAAATACCTTTCACAATAACTATCGCGATTAGAATCAGTGTCGCTATGACTAAAATACGGACGCCCCCTTTGAACTAGGTTTCGGTGGTTACCCCCAAAAGTTAGATTTACGACTCTAACTTTTGGGGTCAGCACCTTCCGGATAATTCCGTTTTTCAAACTTCAATATTACTTTGGATAGCAACAGGCCGAGCATGAACACACCGAACGTCCCGGCTATATTCAACAGAATGTATGGAATGTCCGCCATTTCATGCAGAAACGGTCTTTCATCCATGTAAAAATAGTTGCCGTCCACTAAAGCATTCACGATAAGTATCACAAGGAAATATACAAGAAAAACCCCAAAGCTCCGGATTGCGCCTTTGAACGTCGGTATCCAGCCCGTTGCCCAGTGAATGATGAATGGATAGATGATGATGATTGTATGTAATAAGGCAAACGTCCATCCCACGAAATGGAACGGCGGATGTATGGCGATCGGCAACCCGAATGAACCATATGCATACAGGCCGAAGTAGAATATGACACTGTGCATCCTACGGCTTCTGATCAAAGGCTGAAGTATGATGAACCAGACCACCACTCTGCATATATGTAAAGGCATGGCATCTCTCATATCAAACCCGGTTTCGAAAATATACCAGCTGGTAATCATCAGCTGATGGATTAGTCCAAGCACGGAAAAGATCAGGTAGACCTTATCGGTCTTTCCCCTGAATTTACTTCGGTTACGGAAAATAATGCTGAAAACGATGATGAGAAACAATATGTATGTAAAGTGGCCAATTCCTCCCACCTGTATATAGGGGACGGCTTCATCCCAAAACCAGTTCATTGATATCCCTCGAATCTTAAATTGATATATACGGATTTTATCACAGGTGTCCGTTTCATATCAGTTCTATTTCACTGCAATAAAAGTCCGGTGCGGACTGCCTGCATCCCACCGGACTGATTTTCTCATCTATTTTTTAATTGCTCTTCTATCTCTTCTATCGCTTCAGATGGTGTGTCATCGTTCTGTTCCCTCTGAGTCTCTTTTCTGATGAAGAAACCATGGAGAAGTTTTAAGATTGGTCGCCCGAGCAGCTGGACACTGCCCAGAATAAATAAAATAGTACCTGCAATCTGGGTCTGTTCAAAAAGAAAAAGAACACTCCCGATTACGAACCAGACACCCAGCATCAGATCGTTGATTGTCGAAAGCAGATGATAACGCTTGTTAAAGAATACTCCAAAACCACCGATATCAAATTCAAAGTAATTTTTATCCTTTTTAAATCTCGACATAGTTTCAACCCCCAGCGAGAAATCATACAATAATCTCTACCCGTTGGAGGCGAATTTAATTACATTGGCACATTTACGAAAAAAAGTTTCTTCACTATTCGACATTAAAAACAATTTTACCCATCATACCGGCATTCTCCAGACGGTCAAATGCTTCTTCGAAATCCGACAGTGCATATGATTTATCCATGACCGGCCTGATCTCATGCTTTTTGAAAAACTCCAGCATTTCATGAAGTTCCTCCGCGCTTGCCATAGTGGAACCGAGAAGATTGTACTGTCCATAAAAGAATTTCCTCAGATCAAAATCCACCGTGTCGCCTGCCGAGGCACCGAATGCTACGAGTGTACCGCCGCGGCGCAGCTGGTCCACTGATTTGTTGAATGTTGCCGCCCCGACACTTTCAATCACGACATCCACTTTTTCTCCTTTCAATGCTTCATCCCAATCCGCTTCACTGTCGATTGCCTTGTCTGCGCCGAGTTCCAGCGCCTGGCTGCGCTTTTCTTCCGATCTCGATGTAACGTACACTTTTGCACCCGCCGCCGCGGCAAACTGCAGCAGAAATGTCCCGGCACCGCCTGTCGCGCCCGGAATCAGAACAGTCATGCCTTCTGTGACTTTTGCCCTCGTAAACAGTGCACGGTATGCCGTCATGGCAGATAGTGCAAGGACACCCGCTTCTTCCCATGAAAGATATGCCGGCTTCGACACTGCATTTTCAGCAGGCACTGTAATGTATTCAGCAAATGTTCCATGGAACGGCAGCCCTACTATTTCGAAGCCTTCCGGCGGAACATCACTGTTCTTGTCCCAGCCGAGAGAGGGATTTATGATGACCTCGTCACCTTCCCTGACGTTTTCCACACCGTCACCCACGGCATCTACGATGCCTGCACCATCAGAACCGAGCACCAGTGCCGGGTCCTCTGCCTTATGCCTGCCCGGCACAAATAAGTCCCTGTGATTCAAACCTGCTGTCTTAAGCCTGATTCTCACTTCACCCGACTTTGGTTCAACAGTATCAATGTCACCGTATTTCAAGCCATCCATCCCTGATGCGCCTTCATGAAGTACTGCTTTCATCCTATCTTCCTCCTATATGTGGTGTTTATATTATTCTGAAAGTTCCATCATAGTTTGAAACTTCGGCCCACCGCAAACATTCCGCCTGCCTGAAGTTTATTTTGCCGGTGCGATTGTAATGCTGTTATCGAGTGCGCTGAAGTGCCAGTTTGAGGAAAGCAGACGCTCAAGCTCCAAACGCTCCTCTTCATCCAGCTGTAATCCTGACAGTACAAAATCGTCCAGCTCATAATCCCTGCCGGACTCTTTTTCATATTTCATCCTGATGAGATTTGTCAGTCCATTGATGGTCAGGAATTTCACCTGGTACCCTTCTTCCAGTATATTTCCCAGGAAATCTTGTTCATCCAATTCGACGAGCGTACTGTAATCCATATTTTTATCGGCGGATCTGAATGACGCAATCTCATTATTTCTCACTTTTGATGTAATCTCTTCATTACTGTATCCGTTGCTTCTCAAAGTTTCTATGGCATAGGCTTCCATCAGTGTAATCCGTTGCATTTCTATTCCTCCCGTTAATTTCAGCTGATTTCATTATACCTGAATTTCTGACTCATCTGCATTATAATGAAGTCACTGGTAATATACCAAAGCATGGAAAGGAGCATTTGATGAACGTACACGAAGCAATAGAAAACCGCAGGGAAATTACATCGTTTACAGGCCGGGAAATCGACACGGAAAAACTGGAGCGCATCGTGAAATCAGGTTATATGGCACCTGCCGGAAACAATCTGCCTTCACGTGAATTTATCGTCATTACAGATACTGATGTTTTAAAGGAGATGGCTGATGCAACACCCTTTATGAAATGGCTGGCGGATTCTCAGGCGGGCATCGTTGTCACCGGGAGACCGGATGTGAGCAAATACTGGCTGCAGGACGCATCGATTGCGTCCGGATTCTTATGGCTTGCTTCCACAGAAGAGAACCTTGGCGCTGCATTCGGAGCCATCTATCATTCTGAAGATGAAGCGGAATCAGAAAAACGGGAGAGCCACGTCCGAGGGCTTGCGAATATCCCAAAAGACAGACGCATAGTTGCCGTCCTCGGCATCGGTCAGGCCGATGAGAATCCCAAGCCGAAAGACCACCTCCCATTTGAAGAAATGGTCCATTACGGAAAATTCAAAGATAAATGAATCACATACTGAATCAAGTCCTATTGAGGTGTTGAAAAGAGAGATTAAGGGAGTATAACACATTAATATCAGAATTATCGGGAGGGGAAGCTCATGACTTTGACACTGGATGATATCCGGGAAGCAGCAGACAGGATTGCGCCGTATGTTCACGAAACGCCAATGCTCCGCATGCAGAATTTGGATGCTTTTTAGGGTGCCGGGTGTATTTGAAAATGGAGAGCATGCAGGTGACGAATGCGTTTAAAATACGGGGCGCGATGAATAAATTACTCAAGCTTTCCGATGAGGCTCTGGAAAAAGGAATCATCACAACATCATCAGGCAATCATGGCAGGGCTGTTGCCTTTGCTGCAAGGCAAATGGGTATCCATGCCACCGTTGTTGTGCCGGATACCGGATCTAAATACAAGGCGGATGCGATTGAAGCACTCGGTGCTGAGCTGATCCGCTGTGACGTGAGGGAAAAATTCACAGCAACGGAAGCCCTCGCCGAAAAATATGATTATACCTTTATTCCGCCTTTTGATGATTATGAAGTGATGGCCGGCCAGGGCACTGTCGGACTTGAAATTGCCCGGCAGCATGAGGACCTGGATTATGTTATTCTGCCGACAAGCGGCGGGGGTCTGCTCGCGCCAGCACCTCCACAGCAATCAAGCACACGGCCGCCGACACTAAGGTGTATGGCGCGGAACCAGCCAATCTCCCGAGGTACAGCGAGAGTCTTGCCCGTGGTGAACGGACGAAAATCTCCAGACAGGTGACGATCGCTGACGCCCTCGTCACCGATCAGCCGGGAGAACGGAATTTTCCGATTGTCCGGGAAAACGTGGACGGCATGCTGGCAGTTTCAGAAGACTGTATCCTTAAAGGGATGAAACTGCTTCTGATGGAAGGAAAGATTGTTGCAGAGCCATCCTCAAGTGTCGGTCCCGGAGCTGTAATGGAAGGCCTGCTGGACGTAAAATCCGAAGATGAAGTCTGCTTCGTCATCTCAGGCGGCAATGTCGGCCTGGATATACTGGAAAGGTTGAAAATGTAGATTATTAATGAAATAACCACTTATAGCCTTCCAGAGCTTTAAGTGGTTATTATTTTTTATTTTCATCCAATGCAAATTCTTCCGCAATCAGCCTATAGGATTTTTGTTTGTCTTCCGGGGAGTACGTAATGGTCACAATCATAAATTCATCGGCTTTCGTTTCTTCCTGAATCCGATCCAGTGCATTTTTTATCGTTTCAGGGCTGCCGATAATCATCTGACGCTCCATATCATCGATTTGCTTCTGTTCCTCCGGAGAGAGCACGGCTGATCCGGCTGTTTTCACAGAAGGCAGATATTCAAATTCATCTTCCCTGTCCTTCTTTACCTGCCAGACCAGATAGCTGTGCGCAAGCTGTTTTGCTTCTTCATCTGTTTCTGCACAAATCACTGACAGCGTCATGATCGTGTACGGCTTTTGCCCTACATATCTGGGTTTGAAGGCTTTACGGTACTGTTCAATGATTTCCCTGCCGTCCGAGTCACTCATAAACTGCCCGAAAGTATAGGCAAGGCCATTTTCCGCCGCTGCTTTGGCACTCTTTTCACTTGTGCCAAGCATCCAGATTTCCGGTCGTACAGGAGGTACAGGGCCGGCCTTTACGCCCTCGTCTGCATCATCGACATATCTGATCAGATCTTTGAGCAGTTCCGGCATTTTAAATACACTCTGCAGGAAGTTATCAGACAGGGCAGCCGATGCTTCAGCGGGCCCGCCCGGTGCGCGGCCTACCCCGATATCAACTCTCCCTGGGTATAAAGTGGCCAGCATGTTATAAGTTTCGGCCACTTTATAAGGTTTATAGTACGGAAGCAACACCGCGCCGGAACCGATTCTTATACTGCTGGTATTGGCACCGATATAACCGAGCACGACCTCGGGAACTGTTGAGGCAAGACCCTTCAATGCATGGTGTTCTGCAACCCAAAATCGTGTATATCCGAACGCTTCCCCGGCTTGTGCCAGTCTCATGGTGGAATCCAGCGCTTCTTTGGGTGTCTGATTGTCGGAAATGGGCGACTGGTCCAATATACTCAATTTCATGTCAGGACGCTCCCTTTATTCTATTTCTGTCAAAGTCACCTGGTACTCGCCCATCTGATTGTCTTCATACAGATTGTCCAGGGATGTTAAATAATTTGTAATGACACCTTTGAATTTCATATCTTTTTCCGGAACAGAAACATCAAAAGTTTCTTCATATAAAAGCGTGGTCACATCATGATATTCTGCACTGGTCACATTAAATTTCACTGAAATGACCAGCCTGCCATTCTCTTCCTTTTCTTCGAAACCGGTCAATTCGATTCTTTGATCATTCAGTATCATTTCTTTAACCACTTCATCATCCCTTTACATCATATTAAAAGCCTATGTAAATATTGTTATAACATACAATGCGTCAATAACTAAAAGACACTGCCTCAACCGGACTTGTCTACAGGCATCATCAAGTGCGTGACCAGGCAGCAGATCCAAAATGAAAAAGATCAGCCCGGAACAGGACTGACCTCGATTTCTGCATCATTTTATTCAATTGGATTCCTGCATCAAAAGCATTACCTATCCAGAGAATCCTTGAACATTTCGTTATCCGCCATCACTTTGCTGATCACTTTTGCACCAAAGTTCTTTTCGTAAAACTCCAGTGCTTCCAAAGCATTGGAATAATTGAAATACTGCACTGCATTAAACATTACGACATCCTCTTCTTTAATACTGATTTGCATTTACATTATACACCATAGGGGTTGCATATTAATAATAATATCCATTAAAAAAAGGCTGGAAATCCAGCCTCTTTAATTATTATGCAGCATCTTCATCCGCTTCTTCTGCTTCTCTTTCCCCAGCATCTTTATGAATGCCGAATTCATCTATGAGCTCCACTGTGCGCTGCTCACCCTGGAGGAGTTCCCCCCTGATCTGATACATGCGCACGATAATTTCGTCACCCGCCACTTCATAAACAGCGAAATTCTGGGTAGAAGAATCGCGATTGTTGGAATGGGATTCTTCAAAAGCATCCGTTTCCTGCGGCTGACCGCCGAAACCGAACAGGCTGTTGTAATAATCCATATCCTCCTGTGTCATCCAGCTAAGTTCCGGCCTCACTTCATGGAGATGATCCAGTCCTTTGGAATACACATCATCATATTCCTTCGTGCCTCCTGTATTCGGCAGGACATATACCGTACCGTCCGGATTCTCCATGTATTCCACACCGTTTTGCCCGACATGCGTTTCTACATCTTCCACTTCAGCATTTGAGAAGTTTTCATCCGTCGGGACATGGGTAAGTGAATGTGTCCTGGATATGACATGGTCATGCCCCTGCAGTGCGAGATCAATATCCAGTTCGTCTATCAATTTAGTAAGTTCTTCCCTTACCTTCTGAACATCCTCATCCTGCAATGAATGGTAAGATTTGGAGTACAGCGGCTTATGATAGTTGAGCACAATCCATTCCGCACCCTTTTCCCGTGCCTGTTTTACATCTTCTTTGATCCATTCCATCTGTTCTTTCCCGATTGCCTTTTCTTCCGGATTATCTTCAGATTTCTTGTTGTCATTCGTATTCAATGTTACAAAATGTACGCCATTGTAGTCGAATGAATAATAAGATCCGCCTGATACCGCTTCATTCGTTACCGGAACATTGACATGCTGGTTGAATTTTTCCGTAAGCGGATCATCACCGTAGTTCAGTGCGTATTCATCATGGTTCCCCGGTGCAACTGCCATGGCTGTCTGCATAAAGTACGGACGCGATTGTTCATACAGGTCCACCCACTCGTCCTCCACTTCAGCAACTTCGACGATATCCCCTGTATGAAGTGTGAAATCTGCATTTCCTGCAGTTTCAAGCGCTCTCTTCAGAGTATCTGCGCCGAACGCCGCTTCATTTCGGACATTTTCATTCCAGAAAGCATTTTGAGTATCAGTGTAATGTACAAATTTAAATGGGTCGCCTTTTTCCCCCGAAGTTTTAAATTTACCGAATTCACTCACTTTACCCGATTCACTGCCGACCTGATAATAATAAGTCGTATCCGGCTCCAGGCCGGTCGCTTTTGCCTGATACGAATATTCAGTAACATCCGTGAGCTCGATATGTCCGTAATCCCCGCTCATCCAATCATCACCGTGGGCCTGGGCATCCGTATAGTAGCCGTTGATGACAGGTTCACCGTTCTCATCTTTCACAGGATCTCCGTTTTCATCTTCTTTCACCTCAGCAAATATGTAGTTTCCGTTGGCATCACGTTCACCGTAACTGGAGGTAACCTTTTCAGCCTTTGCGTCGAACACTAACGTATCATCAAAATCCCCTGTCTTGGAAAGCCATACTTTGGAATCTTCGTAATGATCCGTCGTGTACCAGCTGAATCCCATCTCACTTGATGTATCCCCATTGAAAGTAGTCATGATACGGTTGGGCAGATTATTCGGCTTTACATCCGCCACTTCAGGTTTTTGTTCAGTCAGGACAGGATTGAATTCCTCTTCACTTTCTGATTTCGTATCCTGCTCCGGCCCGTTTCCAGGACTCACCGGACCGCCTCCGCCTGCTGCATGTGCCGGTGGACTGGCAACCATAGACACGAGCATTGCAAAAACAACAAATGAAATGATGGCTGTTCTCTGTAACCTTCTGTTATGTAATAAATTTAAAACCATTCACAAAAAACCTCCTATTTATTTAATCATAATGACCTTCATCTATATTATAAATTATGAATGTATATACAATATTAAGATTTAGTAAATAAAATTTTACTTGAAATCATTATTGTTTGATGATAGATATATGCTCCAATAAAAGTCCATTACAATTTTTAACTATTTTCTTTGATTCATCCATGTATAAATATTGTATTTTCACTTCTTAGAATAAATATTAA
This sequence comes from uncultured Staphylococcaceae bacterium, assembly GCA_964437955.1. GTDB lineage: Bacteria > Bacillota > Bacilli > Staphylococcales > Salinicoccaceae > Salinicoccus. Next base: position 30,013 of record CAYTIR010000004.1, on the reverse strand, counting down.
CACCTTGATAATCACTCGATTATCAAAAAAATTATTGACTTTTCTGTAAATATTGTAGATAATTTAAAATCGAAAGCGTTTTTCCATTTTAAGGGGTATGTTTTTCCATAAAACAAAGGGATGTAATTATGAATATATTGTAATTACATTACAAAAAAGGAGAAGGAAGTGACTTACTGTATGAAAAGTTTTAAAAATTTAATGCTTCTTGCAGTTTTGGTGCTGGCACTGGCAGCCTGTAATTTCGGCGGCGGCAGCAGTGATGGAGGGGAAGCAGACAGCTCCGGAGGAGAGGGAGAAGCGGAAAAATCAATCAATCTTTCCATTGCTTCTGACCCACCTTCATTCCATCCCGCATTAGCAACTGATACAACATCCGGCGCAATCATGGCCAGTGTATTTGAAGGTCTGACACGCTTGGATCCGGAAGGTAACCCTGAGCCGGCTATGGCGGAAAATATTGAAGTGAGCGAGGACAAACTTACTTATACTTATACTTTGAGAGATGCTGAGTGGTCCAATGGAGACCCTGTGACAGCTCAAGATTTTGAATTTGCCTGGAAATGGGCACTTAACCCTGAAAACGCTTCGGATTATGCTTATCAGCTTTATTACATTAAAGGTGCTGAAGCATACAACACTGGAGAAGGCAGCGCAGACGATGTTGCTGTTAAAGCAGTGGATGACAAGACACTTGAAGTGACACTGAACAATCCAACACCATTCTTTGACGAACTCACAGCATTCTACACTTATTATCCAGTGAACTCCAAAGTTGCTGAAGAGAATCCCGATTGGCATACAGATCCAAACGGTGAAAACTACATCGGCAACGGACCATTCACACTTGAAAGTTTTACAAGTGGAGATGCAATCGTCCTTAGTAAGAATGATTCATACTGGGATGCTGAAAACGTGGCTTTGGATACAGTAAATATCGATATGGTTAAAAGTCAGGCTACCGCTTTGAAAATGTATCAATCCGGTGATCTGGACTACCTTGGTGCACCTTTCAACACGATCGATCTTAACGCTCTGAACCAATTCAAAGAAGAAGGAACACTCAATATAAGAGACCAGGCGGGAACTTATATGTATGTGTTCAATACTCAAGACGAAGTCATGCAGAACAAAAACATCCGTAAAGCACTCACAATTGCAATCGACCGCGAAGGGCTTATTGAAAACATCACCAAGGGTGAACAAAAACCAGCTGGCGGCCTTGTTCCACTAACTATGGAAGGTTTTGAAGAACCGGCGAACTACTTTGAATCGAATGATATCGAAGCAGCTAAGGAAGCCCTCAATAAAGGATTGGAAGAACTTGGTTTAAACGATCCTTCCGAACTTGAAATTGCATTGTCCTACAACACAAGTGAAGCCCATGCACAAATTGCCCAATTCGTTCAGCAAGGCTGGGTGGATGACCTCGGAATCAACGTTACTCTGAACAACTCAGAATGGCAGGTATACCTTGAAGAACTTGATGCAGGTCAGCACCAGGTAGGACGTTACGGCTGGCTCGGGGACTTTAACGACCCGATCAACTTCCTTGAAATCTTCAAGAACGAGGGCGGTAACAACAATACAGGTTGGACGAATGAAGAGTATACACAGCTGCTGAACGACGCAGCCAAGGAAACAGATCCTGAAGCGCGTACTCAGATGCTGAAAGATGCGGAAGAAATCCTGATGAATGACTTCCCTATCGCACCTGTCTACTTCTATACGAATCTTTCAGTACATGATGAAAATGTTAAAAACATGAAATCCGATCCACTCGGTAATGTGCAGTTGAAATATGCAGATATCGAACAATAAGAAAGTCTATTGTCAGGTGAGTATTTAATACTCACCTGTCATTTTTGAGAAAGGAGCACATAACGATGATTAAGTATCTTGGTCAACGTTTAATCTATATCATCATCGCTTTATTTTTAATCATAACTGCAACATTTTTCCTAATGCGACTTGCTCCGGGTAACCCATTTGCTTCTGAAAGGGCGATACCGCCCGCGATACAGGAGAGTCTGAATGAAAAATACGGTTTGGATAATCCCTGGTATGTACAGTACAAAGACTATCTGATAAACAGCGCCACAGGAGATTTCGGTACTTCTATGAAATATAAGTACAGGGAAACAAATGAAATGATTGCCGAAGGATTTCCAATTTCCATGACACTTGGACTGGAAGCAATGTTCATAGCAATTAGTTTCGGTGTATTCATCGGCACAATTGCAGCTCTCTTCCATAATAAGTGGCCGGATTATCTAATGAGTATATTTGCCGTCATTGGCATATCGGTTCCATCATTTGTTATGGCTTCTGTGTTGCAATATTATCTGGCACTGCAGCTAGGATGGTTCCCTATTGCCGGATGGAACGGATTTATATACAGCATATTGCCGGCAGTAGCTTTGGCTTCGACGCCAATGGCGTTTATAGCCAAACTGACACGTTCAAGCATGTTGGAGGAAACAAGCAGCGAATATGTAAAAATGGCAAAAGCCAAAGGCCTTTCCCGCTGGGTTGTTGTTTTTAAACACGCCCTTAGAAATGCCCTGTTACCTGTTGTTACATATCTGGCTCCGCTGACTGCCGGGATTATCACCGGAAGTTTCGTAATAGAAGAGATTTTCGCTATCCCGGGAATTGGTAAATATTTCGTTACCAGCATTTCGAACCGGGACTATACAGTTATTATGGGAACTACAGTATTTTATTCTGTAATTTTACTGCTGGCTGTTCTAATAGTAGATATTCTATACAGTTTCATTGATCCGCGCATTAGTCTGAAGGGAGGAAAATCTAATGGCAGATAAGAACATTCCTGAACTAAACCCTTCAGACTTTGAAGTAGTGGGCACTCAAGCATCGGAATCTGAGAGCCTTGCCAAAAAATCGATATCCTTCTGGGGCGAAGTTGCCCGGAGGTTTATAAAGAATAAACTTGCTCTTGTAGGGTTTATTACGCTATTTATAATTATTCTCGGTGCAATATTCGGACCATTGATTTCAGAGTTCAGCTACAGACAGCAAAATGGAGATTACAATGTCTCACCTAACGGAACTTATTGGTTCGGTACAGACGCTTTAGGCCGGGATATCTTCACCCGTGTCTGGATTGGTGCCCGAATTTCAATATTTATCGGATTTGCCGCGGCAATCATTGATTTAATCATCGGTGTCGCATGGGGAGCAATCGCAGGTTTGAAAGGTGGACGTACAGATGAAATCATGATGCGTATCGCTGACATTCTGACTGCAATCCCCTACTTGCTCGTTGTAATCATTCTGCTTGTCGTGATGCAGCCGGGACTGTTCCCGATGATTATTGCACTTTCACTTACAGGTTGGGTGAACATGGCAAGGATTACGCGTTCAGAAATACTGAAACTCAAAAACCAGGAATATGTACTTGCAGCCAGAACACTCGGAGCAAACAATCTGCACCTTATAAAACGGCACTTACTGCCTAATGCGCTTGGTGCAATACTGGTTACAATGACTTTGACAATTCCTAATGCTATATTTACAGAAGCCTTCTTAAGTTATTTAGGGCTCGGCGTCCCTGCTCCACTGGCGAGCTGGGGTACGATGGCCAACGACGGTTATCCCGCACTGGCCAATGCCCCCTGGAGACTGTTCTTTCCAGCAGCACTGATCTGTTTAACTATCTTTGCATTCAATTCTGTTGGGGACGGCTTAAGAGATGCACTGGATCCTAAGTTAAGGAAGTGATGATGATGAATGAAGCAATACTACAAATGAAAAATCTAGAAGTTGATTTCTCGACTTATGCCGGTACTGTAAAAGCCGTCAGAAATGTAAGCTTTAATGTATATAAAGGCGAGACTCTCGCTATCGTGGGGGAGTCCGGTTCCGGAAAAAGTGTGACCAACCAGGCAATCATGAAATTACTGCCTCAGCCGCCCGCAATCTATGCCGGCGGGGAAATCCTTTTTGGAGGGGCAAACCTGTTGGATAAATCCGAAAAACAAATGGAGAAAATCCGAGGCAATGAAATCAGTATGATATTCCAGGATCCCATGACTTCATTGAACCCTACGATGAAAATAGGGAAACAGATTACAGAAGTTATGCTGAAACACCAGAAAATTTCAAAGGGCGATGCCAAAAAACGTGCATTGGAATTAATGAAGCTGGTCGGTATTCCTATGCCGGAACAGCGGCTGAACCAGTATCCCCATGAATTTTCAGGAGGAATGAGGCAGCGTGTTGTCATAGCGATTGCTCTGGCAGCCGATCCTAAATTACTGATTGCCGATGAACCGACGACTGCACTCGATGTTACCATCCAGGCTCAGATACTTGAAGTCATGAAAGATATTCAGCAGCGGTCCCAAACGTCCATCATATTTATCACCCATGACCTGGGCGTCGTGGCAAATGTAGCGGACCGTGTGGCCGTGATGTACGCAGGAGAAATTGTGGAGATAGGATCTGTAGACGATATCTTCTACAATCCCCAGCACCCGTACACATGGGGGCTTCTTGGTTCCATGCCGGATATGAATGCGGATAAAACGGAAGAACTGCGGACAATACCTGGTTCCCCTCCGAATTTAGTACATCCACCAGCCGGGGATGCTTTCGCGGCACGGAATTCCCGAGCGATGAAAATCGATTTCGAGCAGAGCCCGCCAATGTTCAAAGTGACGGAAAACCACTATGCGAAAACTTGGAGATTACATCCGGATGCGCCTAAAACTGAAATACCTGAGGTAATCAGAAACAGATACATCCAATATACTGGCGGTGATAAATAATGGCTGAACCAATTTTAACTGTCAATAATCTTGAAAAACACTTTGGTTCTAAAAACAATCCAGTTAAAGCCGTCGATGATGTTTCATTCCATGTAATGCCCGGAGAGACACTGGGGTTGGTGGGAGAATCAGGATGCGGTAAATCAACTACCGGTCGTACAATCATCAATTTATATGATAAAACAGGCGGTGAAATCATTTTTGACGGCAAAAAGAATGATAAGCTGTCCAAAAAAGACCAGAAGGAATTCCACCAGAAAATACAGATGATTTTCCAGGATCCCTATGCATCACTGAACCCAAGGATGACTGTCTTCGAAATACTGGAGGAAGGCTATAATATTCATAAACTGTATAAAAAGAAAAAAGAACGCCGGGAGAAAATCTATGGGTTGCTCGAATCAGTCGGATTAAACAGAGAGCACGCCAATCGTTATCCCCACGAGTTTTCCGGCGGACAACGCCAAAGAATCGGCATCGCACGCGCATTAAGTTTCGATCCGAAGTTGATTATTGCGGATGAACCAATCTCGGCGCTCGATGTTTCAATACAGGCACAGGTTGTAAATATGATGAAAAACATTCAAAAGGATCGCGGGCTCGCCTATCTTTTCATCGCCCATGACCTGTCCATGGTTAAATACATTTCCGACAGAATTGCAGTAATGTATAAAGGGAAGATCATGGAGATAGGAGATGCCTCTGATTTATATGACCGCCCGATTCACCCTTACACTAAATCATTGCTTTCAGCCGTCCCCCAGCCGGACCCACACTCCGAAAAAGAACGCAAAAGAGTGGGGTACGACCAGAGTATGCATGAATACGGTGAGGATGAAGAATTAAAATTAAGGGATTTCGGCAATAATCATTTGGTCTACTGCTCTCAAAAAGAATATGACAGTTGGACTGTATAAAAATACGCTGCAGATATTTTATCTGCAGCGTTTTCTGTTTTTCCTGTTTGTGATTTCCCTCTGCCGTATACCCTGTTATTTCCGTAAACCTGGGATTGATGTCGGTGACTTTGTCATACTCATCTGTTACAAGTACACCCTGCCCCATCGAATTGAATACTTTAGCTGCAATGGATACTTTATTCTGATAAGACATCCAGCCGGCTAGAATCAGGCTTGCCTGTTAATATCGCTGAGATCCGCCGGAAACAATGTAAAGGAAATCAACTTTATATTTACATAATCTTATCAACTTACTGAATTTTATTTGATAGAATAACAATGTACATAATAATGAAAGGGGAATGGCAATGAATTACATGTTCATCAAAGTTATTACAGCACTTTTGGTTACTTTTGCAATAATGCCTGCTGCCCACACACAGGCTAATGAGACAGAAGTTATGCCGGAAGAACCTGAAACATCTGAATCTTATTCCGTTACTATTGAAGCAGCAAGGAATTTGGAAATCGGGGATACAGTTACAGTGGAAGGCGTAATTACGGCCAAGTTGAAAAATACTGTACACATCCAGGATGAGACAGGGGGTATCGCGATTTTTCCGACTTCAAGCATTAATGGGAATGTCGGCGATTTGATAGAAGTGACCGGCACTTTAAATGAGTATAATGGACTGCTGCAACTGCAGGATGTTTCAGTAAATGACACTATTGGACAAAAGGAAATCAAACCCGAAATCGTATTGGGCAGTGAAATTGGAGAAGGCCTTGAATCAGAACTTGTCCGGATAAATGATATAGAAGTGAAATCCATTGCTGCAGAAGGCAGCGGATGGACAAATTATCTGGTCGGCATCAATGGGTTCGATTTTATTCTAAGAGACGAAGACAACACACTGAACCTGAATATAGGCACAGTATATGAATCTGTGACCGGAATCATACAGGAATACGACAATACATATCAGATCCTCCCACGTTCAGCGTCTGATATCATCGCAGACTCTTCATCCGCAGGAGCACCGACTGCAAGCATTACTCCGGGCCATGTAGCAGCCGGGACGGAAGTTGAACTTGCATCAGGTACCGAAGATGCTTCCATCTACTATACGCTGGACGGCAGCACACCGACTACAGAGTCCAATTTATATGAAGGGCCAATTACCATAACGGAAGATACAACGATTAGTGCTATTGCTGTCAGCGAAGGGCTCACAGACAGCCCGGTCTCCACTTTTGAATATACAACTTATGACAGTGAAACAGGAATCGCTATACATGATATTCAAGGAACAGGACATTACTCACCTTTAGATGGTTCTAATGTAGAAAATGTTGAGGGTATCGTCACTTATATCTATGAAATTCGCGGCGGACAATATTTCCATATGCAGACGCCGGAGGATCAGGCGGATGATGATCCGAACACATCCGAGGGCATCATCGTCTATACAGGAAACACACTGCCTGATGTTCAGAAAGGCGACCTTGTGAACGTCACAGGACAGGTAAGTGAATATCATATAGAAGGTTTCAGTGACAAGGAGGAAACGGATCTGCCGGTTACCCAGATCAACGCAAGGGATGACCGAGGAGGGAGCGTCGAAGTCACAGAAGAAAACGTACCGATGCCAGAACCTTACACGATTGAATCAATGCCGTCAGAAACCGCTTCTCCAAACGGGTTTTCCGATTTCAACCGAAACCAGTATGCAATAGACTTCTGGGAATCACTTGAAGGCATGAGCGTAAAAGTCAATGATGTCCGTACTGTTGCACCTCAGGAACACGGTGATATCATTACGGTCCTTGATTCGATACCTGCCGACACTGAGAATGGCGGAGTCAAACTCCAGCAGGATGACCTTAATCCCGAGAGGATACAATTCAAACTTTATGATAACAGTCAGGCCAGAGATTATAACGTCGTCACCGGTGATCTATTCAATGGACCGCTGGTTGGATATGTCAACTACGGATTCCAGAACTATAAGGTGAATATCGATTTGGAAACAATGCAGGCAGCACATGTGCCGGGCGGAACCACACCGGATGTAACCTCAATTGAACCGGCGGAGGATCAACTGACCATCGCTTCCTATAACCTGGAGAACTTCTCTAATAATGAAAGCACGACCAGCGACGACAAAGCTGCCAAAATTGCCATGGCAATCGCCAGTGATATGAAATCACCTGATATCGTCGGTGTAACGGAAGTGCAGGATAACGACGGTCCCGGTCCGGGCGGACCGGAATCTGGTGCATCCTATGATCGTCTGATTGCCGCAATCGAAGCAGCAGGCGGTCCCCGTTACGAATATGCAAACATTGACCCCGTTTTCAATGAAGACGGTGGACAGCCGGATGCAAATATCCGTGTCGGGTTCCTGTATAATCCGGAGCGTGTAACCTTTAATCAGGAAATACCGCAGGGAGATGCAGAAACGCCTGTGGAATACACAGACGGTAATCTCACACTCAATCCGGGACGCATCGATCCAAACCACCCGGCATTCATTTCGTCAAGAAAACCGTTGGCTGCACAGTTCGATTTCAAAGGTGAACAGGTCATCGCCATTGTGAACCATTGGAATTCCAAAGGCGGAGATGATGCCATATTCGGCAGTAAGCAGCCCATTGAATACGGCAGTGAAATCCAGCGTACAGAAATCGCAAAAGTTGTCTCCGGCTTCATTAATGAAATAAAGCAGGACAATCCGGATGCCAACATCGTTTCAGTCGGTGACTTCAATGACTTCGAATGGACAACACCACTTGAGATTCACGAAGGGGAATACATGACGAATATGGTGAAGAGCGTGCCATTCGAATCCCGCTATTCCTACATCTATCAAGGGAATTCACAAACACTTGACCATATACTGGTCTCGAACAATCTCAAAGAGCATACCGTTCTCGATATGATTCACATCAATGCAGACTTCACTGATATGTCAGGCAGAGCCAGTGACCACGACCCGCTCCTCGCCCAGATTGATCTTTTAAACACTGAAGAAGACAGCCAAAACCCGGATAAAAATACAGGGCCGCCTGAACACTCAGAACAAAAGGGAAAACCTGAACATGCAGGCAAACAAGGTCCCCCTGATCATTCCAATGGAAAAGGGAATAAATAAAACGAAGGACGGAGATCACAGTGGTCTCAGTCCTATTGTCGTTTATAAAAGAATA
>CAYTIR010000004.1:0-21101 GCA_964437955.1 uncultured Staphylococcaceae bacterium | reverse complement strand
ACCGGGAATTCTATAAATGTATGATTTTTAAATATATTGGAGGTATTCAAATGTCTCATGAGCAACATCAAAAATTGATACAAACATTGCATGAATGTGCAGAAGCGTGTAATCATTGTTATGATGCCTGCCTCAAAGAAGAGGATGTAAAAATGATGACCGAATGTATCCGGCTTGATCGGGAATGTGCGGATATCTGTTCTTATCTCGAACACGCTTTAACAAGGAATACACCATTTGGTTCCGAGCTTGCAGCAGTATGTGCGACAGTTTGCGAGGCATGTGGAAATGAATGCAGGAAACATGATCATGAGCATTGCCAGAAATGTGCTGAGTCCTGCTTCAAATGTGCCGAGGCATGTAAAGAGGCAGCTTAATTTTCAAATGAAAAGTGCACGGCAGGATGTACAGTCCTCAGCTGTGCACTTTTTTTGTTCCATTGAACAACAGGAGAAAAAGTAATATTGAACACTCTTCCCTTTGCACAGTCCGTTGAATATTTTGAATGGTAATCCATGGACTGACTGCTGGAATATACCTTTGATAAACCTCTTCCCCAATAGAGAAGGAGTCAAATTTACTTAATGTCACCGGAATCTTTTTTGTTTCACACCTACATTGTAAGCGATCCATAATATCAGAAGTGTCATCACAATGAATCCGGCATACATGAGCCACATGTTCGTCAGCAGCCCGACCTGCCTCATTGCTGCGGTTACATTTGTCAGTGCATGCAGGACAACCGCCAATGGAAACAGCCACCATTTTCCTTTTTGCATCACTGAGACAAAAACGATGATGGACAAACCAATATGGACACTGATTGCAAAGACACGTTCAATGATTCCCATTAAATATGTAACATTGGATGTGCCAGTAATAGTCTCGAGTGTACCCTGAGGAAGACTGTCCACAACACTGTTTCCGCTGTTAATCATCACGCTGAGAATGATTGTATTCAGCATGCCGATTCCAAGAACAATGACAGCTTCTATTCCCCCGTGGCCAATACCATATGATACGGCTGAATCTATCTGTCGGTATTTCCTTTTCATCAAAAGGAAAGCAACAAGCCGTCCTGTCTCTTCAAAAATCCCCGCGGCCAGCACGCCATAAAGTACATAAAGCCAGGGTGAATCGACAAACGCATGAGCCTCCCCGTCCATCCCCGGCCTTAAGATCAGGAAGTGGGAAATCTGCTCGAGAATCAAAGCAAAGATGATGAAAATCCCGGCACCTATAAGAATGGGAATCCATTGAATTTTAAATTTCCTTCTCAAAACCAGTATAAAGAGGAACGGCAGCAATATGGCAAATACTCCTGACAATCCCATTAGAACCATACTTGTGGTTGATATCATATGTTGCATCCACCTTTTTTATTATTAACTTTATTATAGCAATAAAATAAGACAAGCTGAATTTAATCCGTTAATCTCAACGTTGACGGAGCTTTTAAATATGATTATAATCATTCCTCCGATTTCCCTAAAAATCATCCTGTAATTTTAAAACCGACTTGTCTTATCAGAAGCCGGTTTCAAAAATTCATACATTGATTCAATTATTTGGAGAGCGCAATCTTTATATGCTCCAGATGATGCTCTTCATGCCAGGCAAGTTTGGCTACCTTCGTGGCCACTGTAATCCTGCCATTATTTTCATGAACGAAGTATCTTCCCAACTGTTCCTCAGTCAATGTCTTGCCTACTGCCACAATCCGCTCATTTATCCCTTCGAGCATCTTCACAGAGCTCTCCACAGGAATCTCTGTGTCCGGCAGCACTGCCCACTCATCCTGAACGAAACCAGGCACTGTCGGAGCCTCATCCGTCAGCGCAAGTTTAAGTCTCTGATACATGTTCAGCTGGGAATCTGCGATATGATGGACGAGCTGACGGACATTCCAGCTGCCTTCGCGGTAAGTCTTTTCCAGTTCTTCATCACTCAGTGTATCTACGTTCTCTCTCAGCCGGACAGTATAAGTTTCAATCTGATCCAGCCATTCTTCCACATTATCAAGCGTCACATTTTCAGGGACATCCAATTGGCCAATCGGGAATTTTACATCCATGTTCATGCTCCTTTTCATTACTTGATTATTTTCTTACCACTATTTAACATAGCCGATAAATTCTGAACTGTAAAACATTCGGCCTATGTACCCTCTTCACTTTCCAGCTTTCGTCTAAACAACTCAGTAAACGCCTGTCTGTCTTCCTTCGAGTATGGTTTCGGCCCTTTCGTCCGTCCGCCGCCCTTGCGGATCATGCTCCCCATATAGCGTGTCTCAAGCAGATGATCCATGTTTTCATCATTGTATTCAAAGCCTTTGTGGTGGATCACGGTGCATCCTTTGGGCAGGAGCAACGATGCAAGACCATAATCCTGTGTCACTATGATATCCTCCGGCTTGGCCAACTGGACAATTTTAAAATCCGCCGCATCCGGGCCTGCTTCAACATAAACATTCTCCACATGCCGAGGGGTATTCTGATTTGAGTAATGAGACAGACTGGATACCAGCACTACAGATACTGATTTATGACCCGCTTCCTCTATAATAATATCTTTTACCGGACATGCATCCGCATCCACGATAATTTTCATCATAAAATCTCCCATCCTGAAACATCTATATAAAGCTACTGCAATCCAACCAATGATTCATATGCCATTAGGCGGATGATATCTTCATGTTCCGGAAATTTCTCCAAAAGCTCATCCTGCCTGAATAATTTAAAGTCAGAAAAATCAAAGCCGGGAACAACTGTACAACTCACAAGTGCATAGCCACTTTCAACAGACGAACCGAATATATCGCCGGCCGGAATCACATGCTGCGGTTTATCTTCAAGACTGAGCTGCTGAGCACTGTATTCGCCGCCGGGAGAAATAGCATGTATAGTCAATGGGCTTCCATCATGGAAAAACCATATTTCATCTGAGGAAAGCTGGTGAAAACGGGAGGGATTTTCGGCCGTTAGAAGGAAGTAAATCGTTGTGTACTGGGAACGTGAGTTGCCGCTATCCTCAATAGACTTTGCACTCCGTTCCATTTCCCGGTAATACCCCCCTTCAGGGTGGGGGACAAGATCAAGCTGTTCAATCCACTGTTCTGCCGTTTTCATTGTGATACTCTCCTTCTATCTTTATTTATAATGTACAGAAATGAATATTTTAGATGCTGTTCGACTTCTGGTTGATGCTATATTCATTACCTTTCAGTATATACGTCCTAAGTTGCTGAATCAAAACACTTCCGCCCATTACTCATCAATTAAATCAATACTTCTCTATTCGGAGGATCTTTAGGCTGTATACACATAAAAGCGAATGTATAGGTACAAAAAGAATGATTCCAAGACTAAGACAGTAAATATTAACCATTTTGCTGATTTATTTTGTATAATGGAGGTAACTATTACTTAAATCTTCAACAGAAAAACGTTTTTGGGAGGTGACAGACATGGGATCTTTTTTCTATAAGGAACAGAAACTGCAGCAGGACACCAATTTGTTCTACCTTGATGCGAACGAAGGAGCAGATGAGAAGCATATCCAACTGCTCGCAGAGAAGATCAGAGAATCCATCACTCCTGCATCAATTATGACAGAGGATATTGTTATTATATGTATTGGCTCCGACAGATATATTGGTGACGCTCTAGGTCCCCTGGTCGGTACGATGCTGGAAGAAAAGCATCTTCCTGTCAGTGTATATGGCACATTGGAAACGCCGATACACGCATTTAACTTAAACTCTATATTAAAAAAAATAGATAAGAGAAAAAGAAAACCGGTCATAATAGGCATCGATGCTTCCCTGGGGGAAAGAGAACAGGTTGGCCACATCATGTTTAAAAACGGCCCGCTCATACCTGGAAAAGCATTGAAGAAGATGCTGCCCGAAGTTGGCGATTTCCATCTCGCCGGCTTTGTAAATTATATCGACCCATTGCCAGAGTCCCAATTCCTGAATGATACACGGCTTTTTACAGTCATGAACCTGGCACACGCCATCACGGATGTGATGACTGAAGTATTTTCGGAAGACGTATAAAAATAAACCGGAGTCACCTCTTTTGATTTGAGGATGACTCCGGTTTTTATCGTTCCATTACAAATTAACTTATCGCGCCAGTAATGAAGGCAACTGCAATGATGATCAGTGAACAGAGTACACACCATTTGATGGCGAAGCGCTGGAGGTCCCCCAGCTCTGTTTTAACCATTCCCACAAGCAGAAGTGTAGACGCAACCAACGGACTCAGGAAATGTACAGGCTGTCCCAGTACGGAAGCTCTTGCTACCTGTATTGGGTCCACTCCGTAGGCAACCCCGGATTCTGCCAGTATCGGCAGCACCCCGAAATAATAAGCATCGTTGGACAGAACAAATGTCAGTGGCATGCTGGTCAGTGCGACAATCAACGGATAGAGGCCGCTTGCTGATTCCGGAATGATGGAGACCAGTGAATTTGATACCGCTTCAACCATCCCCGTTCCGGAGAATATTCCGGAAAAGATTCCGGCGGCAAAAACAAGCACAACCACTGTAAGCGCATTTCCCGCATGGGCAGATATGCGTTCTCTTTGATCCTGCATGTCCGGATAGTTTATCATCGCTGCGATTACAAAACCGATCAGGAATAATACTGGCGCCGAAAGGATACCGGTTACCAGAACTGTCATTATAGTAACTACCAGCAACAGGTTGATCCACCTTAGGTTTGGACGCTTAATATCTTCCGTCTCTGCAACAGTTGCCGCTGCTGGATTCAATTCCATCGCTTCCTTAGGTGTTATCTCAATATCTATAATACCAAGCCTTGCCCTCTCTTTCTTCCCAAGCACAAACGAGATGAAAGTAATGGCAACCATGCCTGAGAACATTGTAGGCAGCAATGGGATGAAGAATTCATTCGCATCCAGCCCCAGAGAAACAATCGCTCTTGTAGCCGGACCGCCCCAAGGTGTCATTCCACTCATTATACTGACTGAAAGCAGTGATATCGTTGCCAGAACAAGCGGGTTCATACCAATTCTGAGATACAGCGCAAGCATTGCTGAAATAGTAATCATGTGTGTTGTCGTGCCGTCTCCATCCAACGCCACACACATCGCAATGACAGCTGTACCGATTGCGATCTTCACAGGATCCCCTTTGACGATCTGAAGCATTTTACTGATCAGTGGATCAAATAAACCTGCATCAATCAGGATACCGAAGAATAATATAGCAAACAGCAGTAAAGCTGCTGAAGGTGCTACTGTTTTCAATCCTTCCATCATCATCGGTCCGAGGCCCATACCAAATCCGCCAATCAGACCAAATATAACAGGCACAATTACCAGTGCAGTGACCGGTGATAACTTCTTCGCCATAATCAGATAAGTAAACAATACGACCATTGATATTCCTAAAATTGTAAGTATAAAAAGCCCTCCCCAATTGGAATCGTTTCCAAATTATTAATTTAAATTTTCAGTAAAATTAGTGATAGATATACGATATTACATGGTCATGGATAAGTAAAATATAGTTTTTTTATGTATTAATATAAAATATTTTTATAATCCAATACCAATAAGGGATACTGCAGTATTACCTTATACGGTTCAATACTGCAGTGATTTTTATATTACGGTAAAGCTTTCCAGGAATTCTATAAAATTTTTAACGGTAGACAAGCGAAGAGAATCTTCGTTGTACATTATCCACGTGTTCCTTTCAACAAGATCTCCGTTCCTATAGAACAGTTCATAATTATAGAGATGATCCGATGGTTGGAGACAGATCTCCGGAACAATTGCAATCCCAAGTCCATTTTTAACCATTTCCTTACATGTTTCCTGACGATCTGTTTCCATTGTAATAAATGGGGGCCTTGAATATCTGTCCTGCCACCATCCTTTGATCAGACTGTCCAGCGAACTATCTGTTTTATAGTTTATGAATGGCAGGTCCTGGATCTTTTCGATATCCACTTCTTCACTTGAGATCAGACACAGCTTCTCTTTATGCAGTAACTGCTTCTTTCCATACCAATCATGGTTACCTCTCAAGATTCCCAGCTGGACTTTGGATGAATCCAGCTGTTTCATTATGTCTGTACTCCATCCCGTATTTACATTGAATTGGACATTCGGATATTGTACTGAATACTTTTTCAGTATTTCAGGGAGTTTATATTGGGCAAAGTTACTCGATACCCCTAAGCGCAGGGTTCCCCTCACTTCACCCTGAAGGTTTGACATATAATCCTTTGTTTTCTGAAGGTGGTCTATCATTTCCTCGGCGTATTGAGCCAGATACGCCCCTTCCGAAGTAAACTCTATTCCCCCTTTTACCTTAAAGAAAAGAGCCGTCCCGAATTCCTTTTCCAGGTTTTTCAGTCTGTAGGTCAGTGCCGGCTGGGAAATATATAATCGTTCAGAAGTATGGCTGATATTTTTTTCATCATATAAAATTTTCAAAGCATTCCAGTCTTTTTCATCCATATTGCACCCTCCAATCATAGATTATAAGTATTTTTTTATTATTTATTAATAAATTATCTATTTCACTTATATTGTTTTATATCATAACATATTTTTAAGTACTTTTTAAACGTAAATTTGAAAGGATGTTATGCAAATGAGAGTACCTGTAGTCATTATGCGTGGTGGAACAAGCAAAGGTATCTTTATTGATTATGACGAAATGCCAACTGAGCGTACACTATGGGATGAGTTTCTGCTGGATATCATGGGCAGTCCTGACAACAGACAGATTGACGGTCTTGGCGGCGCGAATTCTCTCACAAGTAAAGCAGCTATCATTAAAAAATCCGAACAGCCGGATATTGATATAGATTACACATTTGCCCAGGTGAGTATCGGAAATCAATTGGTAGACTTCAAAGGAAACTGTGGTAACATTTCCTCTGCCGTCGGTCCATATGCCATCAATC
Source organism: uncultured Staphylococcaceae bacterium (assembly GCA_964437955.1). Lineage (GTDB taxonomy): Bacteria > Bacillota > Bacilli > Staphylococcales > Salinicoccaceae > Salinicoccus. The sequence continues at coordinate 14,146 of CAYTIR010000004.1, read as the reverse complement.
AGGGCCTTGTTCCAGCTGTTGAACCTGTTACTACTGTCAGGATTTTCAATACGAATACACAAAAGATGATCATCTCTGAAGTAGAAGTAGAAAATGGTCAGGTGAAAACAGAGGGACTGTGCTCAGTTCCAGGTGTTCCTGGTACAGGATCTCCGGTATACCTGTCATTCGTCGATGCCGAAGGAGCGGTAACCGGGAAATTGTTCCCTACGGGGAATCCTGTGGATATCATTGAAACATCCAGGGGAACGATGAGAATTTCCATCATCGATGCTGCCAATCCATTGGTGTTCATAAATGCCCGGGATGTGGGTCTGACCGGCTCCGAATTGCCTCATGAATTCACACCCGGGAAATTGGCAGAACTCGAAGAAATACGGTCAATTGCTGCTGAAAAATGTCAGTTTGCCAAAAAAGAGGAAGCTACCAGATTATCTCCTGCGGTCCCTAAATTGACGATCATCGCCCCGCCTGAGAATTTCAAGGATGTAACTGGTGTTGAAAGACATGCTGGGGATATGGACTGCAGAATCAGGATGATGTCGATGCAAAAACCGCATCAGGCTCTGGCGATAACAGGTGCAATCTGCACAACAGCAGCAGCATTTTTAGAAGATACGATTTTCTCTGATTTTCTGGAAGTGGAAAGTGAAGTCATCCGCCTTGCACACCCAGCGGGGATCATGGAAACAAAGGTCGACCTGGTAGCAGGTAAAATAAAGGCCATCAAAGTAGTTCGTACTGCACGTACCATTCTGGAAGGCAGCGTTTACACAAAACACAATTATGAATTCACTTCTCAGCTTGCTTAAAATAGACCTTTATCTTTAATAATATTATCATTGCAATATTACAGACCGTTCTCACGATATCAAATTTAATTATACGGTCGAAGTGTTACTCTCAATCTTGACCAAAAGCAACAAGATGCTTGTAGATATATCTTATTCACTATAAAAAGGCTTCCTATATTCCATATGGAATATAGGAAGCCTTTTTTAATGAACCATACCGATGGTCCTATCAGGTTTTTTTAAAATCAGTCATTCCTAATTAAATTGAAATGACACCTGTGATCAAGGCAAATATTGTCATCATGACAGTTGCCAGACATGCCCATTTCAACATCATTTTCTGAAGGTCACCAAATTCCACGCCACACATACCCACCAATAAGTAAGTCGAAGGCACAAGCGGACTCAGCAGGTGCACTGGCAATCCCATCAGTGATGCACGACCAATTTCAACCGGGTTGATTCCGTAATTGGATGCTGTTTCTGCAAGTACCGGAAGCACACCGAAGTAGAAAGCATCATTTGACATGAAGAAGGTGAATGGTGCACTTGCCAGAGCAGTAATAACAGCAAAATACTGTCCCATTGACTCAGGTACGATGGAAATCAAGGAATCCGACATGGCGTTTACCATTTCTGTACCTGTTAGAATGCCTGTAAAGATACCTGCAGCAAAGATCAGCGAAACTACAGACAACACATTGCCAGCATAGGAGGCAATCCTTTCCTTTTGCTGTTCCATGTTCGGATAGTTAACCATAATAGCGACAGCAAACGCTACCATAAATAATACCGGAGTAGGAAGTACACCGACAACCAGGCCAATTAGCAATGCGGCTGTCATCGCAAAGTTCACCCAGATCAATTTCGGACGTTTAATGTTCTCAGGCTGTTCAACAGCATCAGCAGCTGCCGCTGCTTCTTTTACCGCCAGCTCATTGATCGAGTTTTGACTGATTTGAATGACACCCAATCTTTCTCTTTCTTTTTTACCATAATAGAAGGCTGCAAACAGAACGACCAGAACCCCTCCAAGCTGGGCCGGAATAACAGGAACATAAAGGTCCCCCACACCGATGTTCAGAACACTCATTGCTCTGGCGGTAGGTCCTCCCCAAGGCAGCAGATTCATAACCCCGGATCCCAGTACACAAATTCCTGCCAATATGAGTGGATTCATACCAATCCGTTTATACAACGGCAGCATCGCCGATACCGTAATCATATAAGCTGTAGTTCCATCACCATCCAGAGAAACCAAAAGGATCAAGGCAGCAGATCCCATCGCTACTTTCAGAGGATCCCCTTTAACGATTTTGATAATCTTTTCCACTACCGGATCAAATAAACCAGCATCAATCATGACACCGAAATACAGAATTGCAAACATGATCATTATCCCTGTCGGCGCAACACTAATTAATCCATCCAGCATCATTGTACCTATTTCTCCGCCAAAACCACCAATCAAGGCAAATAGAACAGGTATAACCATTAACGCAATCAGTGCAGAAAGCCGTTTTGTCATGATGAGATACATGAATACAGCGATCATTAAAAATCCTAATAAAGCTAACATAATTACCACTCCTTTAAAGCGCTTACATTTTAGATGTTTTTATAATTCCCGTTCGAATTAATTGACCCAAAATTCAAACTCTTAGCATACGTCATATACTATCGCTTATTTAAGGTTATGTAACGGTTCTGTAAATATTGATTTTAAAGTTTATTTTGGCTCAATTCTGTTCATTTTGGCCACAAAAAAGCACAATGGTTTTTACCATCGTGCAGATATTAGTGCCCTTTCCCTATGAATGACCTACTGCTAGTAATGATATTTGCGTTCAGGACGTCCTACCGAACCGTATTCCACTTCCGACCGGCACTTGTCGATGGAGATTAAATATTCAAGATAGCGCCTTGCTGTTGTTCTGGATGCACCCATTCTTCTACCAATTTCCTCAGCAGATAATCCTTCTTCGCTGCTTTTAAGGACTTTTATAATATTTTCCAGACTGTTGGTATCGATGCCTGTAGGCAGCTCCTGTTTAGGTCTGCTGTTGCTTGATCCGGCATTTTTGAATAATTTATCTACATCATTCTGACTGACTTCCTCTTTATCCTGTAACAAATTCCTGTTTTGGAGATATGTTTTTATAGTATCTGTAAATCGATCCATGGCTACAGGTTTAATTAAATAATTATGAACACCTTGTCGAATGGCAGTTGTAAGAATATTTTTGTCTGTCGCAGCTGTAATCATAATAATATCTACATTTTCGTAATCCTTCCGGATGGTCAGGATGATATCAGTCCCCAGCTTATCCGGCATATAGACATCAAGCAGAAGAAGATCAATTTTTTCATTCTCTAAAAGCTCCAACGTTTGTTCAGCATTTAGCGCTTTGCCCACAACTTCAATCTCCGGAAATTTCCTGAGAAATTTTTCATGGATATCTGCTACAAAGAAATCATCTTCAGCTATCGCTACTTTAACCGTCTCCATCAACATCTCTCCATTCTTGTTCTTTAGGCAGATAAATTGTAAACACAGAACCTTCCCCTATTTCACTCTGAACTTCAACCATCCCTCCAAGTTGAGTGACAGACTCATTTACATTGGCAAGTCCAAAGCCTCTTTGTTCATTGGATTCCTTTTCTGTGTATCCTCGTCTGAAAAGCAGTGCTTTGTTTTCATCATTAATGCCCGTCCCGTTATCATGAACTTCAAAAATGATATCTTTCCCAAGGTCAGTCGCAAAAAATGTTACCGTCCGATTATTTTTATTATTTATTACCGCTTCAAAAGCATTATCTACAAGATTCCCGATAATCACGATAAGTTGTGTCAATTGAATATGGCTCGGCAACGTCTTCAATGAACTGTTTGTATCAATATCAAACTCGATTTTCTTCTCTGATGCTTTTCCCATTTTACCTAAAATTACGGCCTGTACCTTTGTATCTTCAATCTGATTGACCAGAACGCGGTTCTTCAATGCAAAATTCGTGGTTTCATTCTGGATCATATGGACAGCTTCATCATATTCACCCAGTTGCAGCAGACTGGACAGCACATATAATTTATTCGTGTACTCATGGGTCTGTGCGCGCAAATCCTCTGAATATCTTTGAACTTCGGAAATCGTATTGACCATCTGCTCAAATTCAGTTTTATCACGAAATGATGCAACCACCTCTCTCACTTCATTATTGTGGAAAATCGGAGTCTGATTTACAATTAATGTTTTGTTCTCCAATGATACTTCCTGATCCATCTGGGGCTTTTCCGTTTTAAACACATGATAAAGGGGGGCACTCGGCAGAAGAGCTTCAATTTTCAGATGTTTAAAATCTCCATGGACATTCAACAGCTTTTCAGCAGTATGATTCATCATAGTTATTCTGCCACTTTCATCATAAGACAAAATACCTTCCTTGATTGACTGCAGGATAGCATCCCGTTCCGTATATAACTTTGCTATTTGATAAGGTTCCAGTCCCATCGTATCTTTACGGATATTTCTGGCCAGCATGATACTGCCCACTATTGCAATAACGAACACTATAATGGATTTCCAGGTAACGCTGATGACATCCTGAAGCATCTGCTCCTTAATATCTTTTATAAGGAAACCGACTGAAACAATACCGATAATTTCATTGTTTTCATCAACAATCGGTGATTTCCCTCGGAGTGAAGGACCTAATGAACCATCCGCTCTTGAAATATAGTATTCACCTTCAGTCAATGCCCGATAGTTATCTCCCCCAACCATTTCCTCTCCTATTCTTTCGGGTTCAGGGTGGGAATATCTAATGCCATCTTCGTTTCCGACCACTATAAATTCAGCATCAATCTGTTCTCTGATTCTTTCTGCAGTAGGCTGGATAACTTCTGCAGGATCATTTTTTTCAATTGCGTTGATTATCTCGGGCATAAAAGAAATTGTTTTGGATATCTTTAAAGCTGTTTCGCCCTTTTGCTCTTCTATCTCTTTTGCTTCAAAATAACTGAATGTGGCTGTCAAAGTAATGATAATTAAAAATACAAGTGACAATACCAAAACTAATATTTTTGTCTGCAGCGAAAATTTCAATGGTTTTAACTTCATTTTAATGCCATTTATCCCTTCTCTTCAATATAAGTCCTTTTAACCGGCAGAAGTTATTCCTTCAATATTTATACGGCTTGTCTAATCACTTTTACAATTGTTTTTGCAATGCTCATTACGGTAAACAGCCGGGTATCACTTAAAAATTGTGCAGGTGGTAATTGGTCGGAGTAATTAACGACACCCAGAAAATGAAAATCCCCCACTTCCGGCAAATCTCTTTCAAGCGCCTTTCCTGGAGATACAGGACCTTCTTTAAACAATAGATAACCCACCTGTTCTTCATCACCTATGAAGGCATCAATACTAAAAATAAGAGAGTTTTCATCAATCATTTTTAAACTGTCAGTAATATTTAATGCATGAACAGGTTCTTCCAGTGTTCCGTAGACACGATAAGGTATCTGACTTTCAACGAGCATCGTTCCTGTCAGAGGTCCTAGTGCGTCACCAATGGAATGATCCGAGCCAATACATAGAAATACGATATCTCTGGACTCATCTAATGCACTCTGAATGATTTCTTTGATTTTTAACGATAATATTTCAACTTCTTCACTATCCCAATTGGATATTGCATAATTTGAACACGGATCTTCATCATCTTCTAAATCCCGATTAAAGAATAAGTTCATCTTCCCCGCTCCCCGACCTGAAATTTTATCAGACAATAAAAATTTTATATCACCGGGAGTCTGACAAATCATGACTCTGCCTAATATCATACATATTTCTATTTATACTATCACAATTCATTGAAAACAAAAATGCAGGCATAAGCATAATAAAATCCCCGGCCACAAGTTATTATGGAGTATGCTGGGAAATTCATAGCCCATTGAACTTCTGTTCCCCCCGACATAATATTAACTTCTAAGGCAGGCAGCAGCTTTTCTGTGCTTATCGGTCGATGTTTTTCCAGTCCATCTTAGATGCCCTTTATAATACCAAGAAAGGCTGACTTTAAAGTACAATGGCTCTATTTTCCCAGGACTCCAGCAATGCAATTTTTTCTTATCTTTAGTTTGATGATTACCATTGAGCAGTACATTAATTTATTCCGCCCATCAAAAGTATGAGTGCGTATATCCTTATCAAGATCATCCGAAAGAGATTTTTGTGCATAATAGAGTATACTTTTCACTTTTGGAATTCATCACACTTATCCCATTTTTATAATTAAAAACAAATATATTTAATATCATGATACCATTCGGTTTCTTTTAATTGATTACAGCAAATTTATGTACTTCAAAAAATATTATACCTGGTTACGAGTTTTTGAAATTCTATAGGATTAACAAAAAAGCACTTCCCGTTTCCGGGAAGTGCTTTTCAATATATAAACATATATTAACGTTTTGAGAACTGTGGAGAACGACGGGCTTTCTTAAGACCGTATTTGTAACGTTCTTTCATACGTGGGTCACGTGTAAGGAGTCCTGCTCTCTTAAGTGGTCCACGGTTTTCAGGGTCTGCTTCAAGGAGTGCTCTTGCAATTCCGTGACGGATTGCCTGTGCCTGTCCTGTGAAACCTCCACCTTTAACGTTTACCAGTACATCGTAGTTACCTTCTGTTTCTGTAACTGCGAATGGCTGATTCAAATCAAGAATCAAACTTTCAAATGGAAGGTATTCTCTCATGTCACGACCGTTGACTGTAACATTACCTTCACCTGGTACTAAGCGTACACGTGCTACTGAGTGTTTACGACGACCTGTTCCTGTATATTCTACTTTAGCCAATGAATTAACCTCCTATTCTTTAACCGCGAAGTTCGTATTTTTCTGGTTGTTGTGCTGTGTGTGGATGCTCGCTTCCAGCATACACATGAAGTTTTTTACCTGTTGCGCGACCGAGTGGGTTCTTCGGAAGCATACCTTTGATGGAGTTTTCCAACAAACGTACAGGGTTTTTGTCTCTAAGGTCACCTGCAGAGATGGATTTGATTCCACCAACATGTCCAGTGTGCCTGTAGTACATTTTGTCTTGTGCTTTGTTACCAGTCATTTCAATTTTTTCAGCGTTGATGATGATTACATTGTCACCAGTATCAACATGCGGTGTGAATGTCGGTTTGTTCTTGCCGCGAAGGATCGCTGCAACTTCTGAAGAAAGACGTCCGAGTGTCTGTCCTTCTGCATCGACAACATACCATTTACGTTCAATGTTAGCTGCGTTGGCCATAAATGTTTGACGCATTTTTTGTCCTCCTAGTTTATAAATAATTCGCTCGTTTTTATGCTCTGAAATAAAAAAAGCTTCTTTGTTTTCTTATATCTAATCTACAATAAGTTTCCGGGGCTTATCGCGGGTGATATAAAATTATACCGTTGTCTATAATAACCTCATTAGTGCATTTTGTCAATGTTTTTCAAGATTATTTTTCATTTCTTCCAATGTGTCTTCAAGTGCTTTTTCGTCGAGAAACACCCGTTCCAGATAGAGTCCTTCCGCCGGAGCAGTTCTGGGTACACGCTTCCTGTCACGCGCTTTTAAAATCTCAGGGGTCTTACTGCCATCCCACCTGCCCTGGCCGACTTCGAGTACATAAGCGACGAGTATTCTCACCATATTGTACAGAAAACCGGAGCCGACGATGACAAAATCATAACCATCTTCCGTTTTGATAAGATCAAACCTGTAAATGTGCCTGACCTTGTTTTCTATAGCCGTCTTTGCACTCGAGAAGCTGGTGAAGTCATGGGTACCGATGAAATATCCCATGGCGCGCCGCATCTTCTCTTCATCAAGCGCATAGGGATAATACACTTTCAGTCCGTTTTGGAACGGATCCTTGTCGTCACCCTGATAGATCCTGTACCTGTAGGCTTTACCGCATGAATGGAATCGGACATGATAATCATCACTTATCCTCTGCACTCCATGGACTCGTATATCCGCAGGGAGTCCCGAGTTCATGGCATACTTCCATTTATCTTCCGGAATATCAATATGTGAATCAAAATGGAAATATTGTTCGATTGCATGGACCCCTGCATCTGTACGGCCTGCCGGATGGATACGGACAAAATCTTTATGCATCCGGTTCAATACACGTTCGATTTCATCCTGCACAGTACGGGCATCTTTTTGGTACTGGAAACCATAGAAATGAATGCCGTTGTAACTCACTTTCACTAAATATCGCATTGCCGATGCTCCTTACTGTCTGATCATAAACAGAATGACTCCGAAAAGAATCATCATGATGATGGTGAATGTATCTTTCCATTGCCACTCCAGCACACGGTAGTTCGTGCGTCCAGCTTCTCCCTGATATCCTCGCACTTCCATCGCTACAGCCATTTCTTCCGCCCTCTTGAACGCAGATATGAACAATGGAATGAATACCGGCGTCAGAGCATTGAGCCGGGATTTGAGACTGCCTGTCATAAATGTGGATCCCCTTGCACTTTGTGCTTTAATGATTTTTTCAGTCTCATCCATGAGCGTCGGTATGAACCTGAGACTGATTGACATCATCATCGCTATTTCGTGAACAGGAACTCTGACAGCCTTGAGAGGCCTGCAGATGCGCTCTATCGCATCAGTCAGGGATAAAGGACTTGTGGTCAGGGTAAGCAATGTCGTGATGAGTATGAGCATTGCAAGGCGTATGGTAATATACACTCCCCGCACGACCCCCTCCGATTCTATCGTGAACCATCCGGCATCAACCAGCACCGTCCCTCCTTTTGTAAAGAAGAGATGCATCATGAATGTAAACACGATCAGCAGTAATATCAGCTTCAGCCCATTGAATAAAAACACAAGGGAAAGCCCTGCCAGCTTAGTCAGACTCAGTACAAAAAGTATAAGCAGCAGGTAGCCTGTCCAGTGGTTCGCAAAGAACACAATGATCATGAAGAGGAGCACAGCAATGATTTTCGCCCTGGGATCAACTCTGTGAACCATACTGTTTCCAGGAATATAACGTCCCAGCAGCATCTTACTCAGCATGTTGATCCCTCCACTCCGTGTAGAGATCTATGAATTCCTTTTTACTCCCGGGAATTGACGGGAATACGACCCCTTTTTCCTCAAGATCAAATGTGAGCTTCACAATATCAGGCAGTTCAAGGTCATATGCCTCCATCAGTCCTGAATCCGTTAGAATCCTTTTTGTTTCTCCGGAACGGATCAGGTTCCCCTGGTTTAACAGCTTTACTTCTTCAGTATATTCATAGACATCATTCATATCATGTGTGACAAGTATTACGGTAATTCCCATTTCTGCCTGGATTTTCTGAAACAACTGCATCGTCTCTATATGGCTGAGTGGATCAAGGCCGGCAGTCGGCTCATCCAAAATGAGCACTTCTGGCTCCATTGCCAAAATACCGGCAATGGCCACTTTCCTCATCTGACCGCCCGAAATATCAAACGGTGGTTTTTCAAATAAAGCTTCGTCGACATTCAGCATTCTCAAATAATATTCGGCCTTCTCCCTCGCTGTCTTTTCATCCATGCCGATGTTTTTTGGACCGAACATCACATCTTTTATAACAGATTCCTCAAACAGCTGATGCTCAGGAAACTGGAAGACCATCCCGACGCGCTTTTTAGCCTGATGTATGAAGCGCTGCTTTGTCTTACGACCGAGTGTAATCTCCCCGACACTCACTTCCCCATAACTTGGCAATAAAAGGCCATTTAAATTCTGAATCATCGTCGATTTTCCACTGCCGGTATGACCGATGATTCCATAGTAGACCCCTTCTTTGAATTCCGTCGTTATATTGTTCAGAGCCAGATGTTCAAATGGAGTATTCTCATGATAGATGCTTGTCAATTTTTCCACTTTAATCTTCATAGGCGTTCCACCAGCTCATCATACGACATATAACACCCGTCCAGAAGCTGATCTGCCATAGAGATTGTAAATGGCAGAACCAGCCTGCTCGATACAAGAGCTTCTGTATCCTGATAAATATCTTCTACGGTTCCTTCATTGATCACCTGACCATCCTTCATTACAACTGCATGATCACTGATGTCGATTTCCGACAGATCATGTGTGATGTAAATCAATGTGGTCATCTTTTCCTGATGGATCTTTTTAAGTATTTCAAGTACTTCTTTTCTTCCCTGCGGATCGAGCATGGAAGTGGCTTCATCAAGTATGAGCAGGTCAGGTTCCATAGCAAGAGCACCTGCAATCGCCACACGCTGTTTTTGTCCGCCTGATAACCTGGATGGCTCGTGAGTACGAAATTCAAGCATATTCACTGCACGAAGCGCATCATCCACCCGATTGACCATTTCATCTCTTGCTACACCGTTATTCTCCAGGCCGAACGCAACATCATCTTCCACCGTTGCACCGACAAACTGGTTATCCGGGTTTTGAAACACTATGGCAAAACGTTTTCTGATATCCACCAGGTTCTCTTCGGTCTGTACTTCACCGTCCACTTTTATCGTGCCTTCATAACCATCCAGTACACCCATCAAAAGTTTCACAAGGGTGCTCTTACCGGAACCATTATGACCGATGACCGAAGTCCATTCGCCCCGCCGGAAATTCAGGGAGATATGATCCAATGCATTTTGACTGCCTGTTCTGTAACTGTATGTAACATCGTTAAATTCTATCATATCTCCACCGCCCACCTAAATTTATGTAATAAAAAAGCGCGTACCCTGCATTCGGAGTCGCGCGATTATTAAAGTATTACCTGCAGGGTACGATGAGCTAGACAATATGACCCGCGGGGCATATCATCGTAACACTCAGTCTGCTTTTATAGATTATGCTTCGTCTGAAGTAGTTACAGCGCCTTGCACGAATTCGATGATTACGAGTTCAGCACCGTCACCACGACGTTCTCCGAGTTTCTTGATGCTTGTATATCCACCTTGACGATCTTCAAACCGTGGAGCGATATCATCGAAGAGTTTTTGAAGAGCATGTTGAGTCGTGCCATCTTCATTAGTGATTTCAACGTTACGTAGTGTTTGACCTGCACGGCGTCTCGCTGCAAGATCTCCACGTTTACCTAATGTAACGAGTTTATCAACAACTTTACGAAGTTCTTTAGCTCTCTTTTCAGTCGTAGTAATACGTTCGCTTACGACAAGAGATGTAGCCAAGTCACGCAGCATCGCCTTTCTTTGGTCAGATGTACGTCCGAGTTTTCTGTAGCCCATTGAAATTTACCTCCTTTATCAATCTTCTTTGCGAAGCCCCAAACCGAGGTCTTCAAGTTTGAATTTGACTTCTTCAAGAGACTTTCGTCCCAGATTTCTTACTTTCATCATGTCAGCTTCTGACTTGTCAGTGAGCTCTTGTACAGAGTTGATTCCTGCACGTTTGAGACAGTTATAAGAACGTACTGATAGATCCAGTTCTTCGATAGACATCTCCAGAACTTTTTCTTTCTGATCTTCTTCTTTTTCTATCATGATTTCAGCATTTTGTGCTTCATCAGTAAGACCGACAAAGATATTCAGATGTTCAGTCATAATCTTAGCAGCCAGCGATACACCTTCCTGTGGAGAAATCGAACCATCTGTCCAGACATCCAAAGTGAGTTTATCAAAGTTGGTCATCTGTCCCACACGAGTGTTCTCTACTGTATAGTTTACCCGCTCGATTGGTGTATAGATTGAATCCACCGGGATTACACCGATAGCCAAATCACTTTTGTTGTTGCCTTCAGCAAGAGTATAACCTCTGCCGCGGTTGGCAATCATACGCATTTTAAACTGTCCGCCTTTGGACACCGTAGCGATTTTGAGGTCACGGTTTAAAATCTCGACATCACTGTCGTGAGTAATATCCGCTGCAGTCACTACACCTTCACCGCTTACATCTATCTCAAGAGTTTTTTCTTCTTCGGAATAGATTTTCAGTGCGAGCTTTTTAATATTAGTAACGATTGTTGTAAAATCTTCAACAACATTCTCGATTGTTGAAAACTCATGCAGTACATTTTCTATTTCTATCGTTTTGACAGCCGCACCAGGTAATGAAGATAACAGAATGCGACGTAAGGAGTTCCCAAGTGTTGTTCCATAGCCTCTTTCCAGAGGTTCAACAACAAACTTACCAAACTTAGAATCTTCCGATACTTCGACTGTTTCAATTCTAGGTTTTTCGATTTCTATCATTTGTTTACTTTTCCTCCCTTTAAACGCCGGAAATATTATTCAACCATGTGTTTACATTACATGAATAGCGTTCCTCTGACCAGCAATTATACGCGGCGACGTTTAGGTGGACGGCAGCCATTGTGTGGTACAGGAGTGACATCTCTGATTGCTGTGATTTCCAATCCTGCAGATTGGAGCGCACGGATAGCTGCTTCACGGCCGGCACCAGGTCCTTTTACTGTAACTTCAACAGTTTTAAGGCCATGTTCCATAGCTGCTTTTGAAGCTGTTTCAGAAGCCATTTGCGCAGCGAAAGGTGTTGATTTCTTAGAACCTTTAAAGCCAAGCGCACCTGCTGATGACCAAGACAATGCATTACCAAAATCATCTGTAATTGTTACGATTGTGTTGTTGAATGTTGAACGGATGTGAGCCACACCGGACTCAATATTCTTTTTCACTTTGCGTTTACGTGTTTGTTGTCTACGAGCCATTGTTTCTCCTCCTTTTCCTTAATTATTTTTTCTTGTTCGCTACTGTTTTCACTGGACCTTTACGTGTACGGGCATTGTTTTTAGTATTCTGTCCACGAACCGTCAGTCCACGACGATGGCGGATACCTCTGTAAGATGCGATTTCCATCAAACGTTTAACGTTGAGGTTCTGTTCACGACGAAGATCACCTTCGATCTTGTAGCTGTCAACGACTTCACGGATTTTGTTTAATTCGTCTTCAGTCAAATCTCTTACACGAGTGCTTTCTGAAACACCAGATTTTTCAAGGATTTCTGCAGATCTGGAATTACCAATTCCGTAAATATAAGTCAGTGAGATTACGACACGTTTTTCACGTGGTACGTCTACTCCTGCAATACGAGCCATATTGTTACACCTCCGTTTAAAATTTTAGCCTTGCTTCTGTTTATGCTTAGGGTTCTCACAGATTACCATAACTTTACCTTTTCTGCGGATGACTTTGCATTTTTCACAGATCGGTTTTACTGATGGTCTTACTTTCATGTGTATTACCTCCTTAGAATATGGAGTCCATTATTTGAAACGATAAGTGATTCTGCCCCGAGTCAGATCATACGGTGACATTTCAACTGTTACTTTATCGCCAGGAAGAATACGTATATAGTTCATACGGATTTTACCTGAAACATGAGCGAGTATCTCATGTCCATTTTCAAGTTCAACTTTGAACATTGCATTCGGTAAAGTATCCAGTACAGTACCTTCCAGTTCAATAACATCCTGTTTACTCATTATAAATTCCCCCTTTACAGTCTTCTAATCCCTATTAGAAATTCACTTCAGGTGAAGTTTGGACATACACTTAACGTTAAATATTGAACCTTGGATATTTTTCGTAGTGAGACGATCTATATTCACCCAAAGTGTCTGAAGAGGTGAATATCCTTATAAGTTCTGCAAAATTTCATCTATATCTTTGAACACTTCATCAATATCACGGGATCCATCAACATTGACCAGCACATTTTGATTTTCATAGAAATCAAGCAGAGGTGCTGTTTGTTTAATGTTCACTTCAAGACGATTTGCAACTGTTTCAGGGTTATCGTCTTCTCTTTGGTACAATTTTCCGCCATCCAGGTCACATATACCTTCCTCTTTGGGAGGATTGAACACAAGATGGTAAGTCGTTCCGCAAACTTCACAGATGCGGCGACCAGTCAGACGGTTCATCAGCTCTTCTTCAGGCACTTCTACGTTGATCGTTCTGTCGATCTTCGTACCAAGTTCTTCCATGATTTTATTCAGAGCCTCTGCCTGTTCCACAGTGCGGGGGAAACCATCCAGCAGGAAACCTTCCTTAGCGTCACTCTGGCTCAGTCGTTCTTTAACGATACCGACTGTTACTTCATCCGGAACCAGCTCGCCTCTGTCCATATAGGATTTGGCTTCATTACCGAGCTCCGTGCCATTCTTGATAGCAAGACGGAACATGTCACCGGTTGAAATATGAGGGATCGGGTATTTCTTTATAATTTTGGAAGCCTGTGTGCCTTTGCCGGCACCAGGAAGCCCCATTAGTATAATATTCATACGCTTTTCCTCCTACCTACGTTTTCTGAAACCGCGGTATTCTCTTTGGTTTGCCTGTGCTTCCA